>JBDTRB010000064.1:0-22043 GCA_039931865.1 Acidobacteriota bacterium
CCCGAGAGGCTCCTCCCTCCCTCTGGTCGGGAGACTCCTCTCGGGGCGAGCGTAACAACCATCTCGACGGAAGGCAGCTCTGCTCCCTTCTGCTCCCTCTCACCGCGCTCGGGGAGAGGGTCGGGGTGAGGGGGCCCGCAGGTAGCCGGTGCGCCTCGCTGGCCGATTGAATTAGCCGAGTTCGTTGTGAGGGCGCGCTCGAAGCGACGAGGCGACCGCGCCGGAGTCGCCGGCTTCCGGTGTGCTTCTTGCAGCCTCGGTAGTTATGTTCCCCTTTGCTCTGACGATCCTTCTCGCCATCTCCTCTCCGCTCGGGCTCGAGGTGGACCCCGGGACGCAGACTTTTGCCGCGACGATTCGCGTTCCGGCGGCAGCGAGCGCGGGAGGCGATTTTCGCGGGCGGGTGTCACTGTATGGCTCGACGGCGGAGATTCCTGTCGCCGCAGTCCGGATCTCTCGCGCCGGCGCGCCACTCGCCTTGCGCGCGACACTTCGTTACTCGGACATTCCTGCCGACTGGGTCACCCGCTTTCGCGCGGACGGCTTCGATTACCGGCTGCGCGGGACCCTCGGTTCGACCCCTGTCGACTGGACCGGCCGGCTCGCCTGGGAGGACATTCCCGTGGCCGGCGACGGGACGATGATCTCGAAGTACCTCGCCTTCGAAGGAGTTGATCTGACCGCGTTGCAGGCGAACGGGAGCCGCGGGGTCGCGCGCGTGCGCGTGACGAACCCGTTCGCGTTTCCGCTCCAGATCTCGCGGTCGGAATACCGGATCGAAGCGGAAGGGCGGCCGGTCGGACGCGGTTCGACGCAGGCGCTCGTCGTCCGGCGTGGGACGACCCGGCTCGACTTTCCGATCGAGATCGACCACACGCAGCTGATCGCCGCGGTCGGCGCTGCGTTCATCGGCGGCGGGACCGTGGATGCGCGGCTGCTCGGCAACCTGACGGTCCGCGTCGCCGGTCACGACGTGCGCGTCCCCCTCGACGTCGCAGGAGAGATCGAGGCCGGGAGCCTGGGGTCGCTCGGAGACTAGGCGTGGATCGCGCGGGAGATACGATCCCGAGCCATGAGTGATTCCGCGGCGCTCTCACGTCTCCGAGTCGTCCGGGAAGGCCCCGTCACCCGCGTCGTCCTCGCGCGACCGGAAGTCCGCAACGCGTTCGACGACGCACTGATCGCGGAGCTCACCCGCGTCTTCTTCGACTTTTCCACCGACACCGAGACGCGGGTCGTCATTCTGTCGGGCGACGGTCCCACGTTCTGCGCGGGAGCCGACGTCCAGTGGATGAGGCGGGCGGGGACTTATTCGCGCGAGGAAAACGAGCTCGACGCCGGAAAGATGGCCCGGATGCTGAGGGCGATCGACGCCTGCCCCCTGCCCGTCATCGCTCTCGCGCACGGCGCCGCGATCGGGGGCGGTGTCGGACTCGTCGCAGCCGCCGACATCGCGATCGCCGCGGAGGGGACCGTCTTCTCGCTCGCCGAAGTTAAGCTCGGAATTCTACCGGCGGTGATCTCTCCCTACGTGCTCCGCGCGATCGGCTCGCGGCAGGCGAGGGATCTGTTTCTGACCGGCGACCGCTTCGACGCGGCGGACGCCTTCCGGATCGGGCTCGTGCATCAGGTCGTCCCGACCGGCGAGCTCGAAGCCGCGGCCGCGCGCCGCGTCGCCTCTCTCGCGTCGTCGGCGCCAGAGGCAATCCGCGCAGCCAAGAAGCTGATCGAGCAGGTCACGGGACTCGGCCCGGAAGAGGCGTTGCCGCTGACGGTGCGGACGATCGCGGAGCGGCGCGCGTCGGATGAGGCGCGGGAAGGTCTGAGCGCGTTTCTCGAAAAGCGCCGGCCGTCGTGGGTGAAGAGTTAGCGCTCCTCAGTTCTCGGCGGGAACCGGCGCCGCGACGATCTCCGGGGCCGGGGCGGGCTCGGTCGGAGCGGGATCCGCGGGCGCGGGCGCAGCCGCGGGGATGGCGGCGGGGCGGACGCGCTTTGCGGCTTCGTCCTCGACTTCCGTCTTGCACCAGTAGCACTTCACCTTCACGCCCGGCTCGGTGTCCGGCCGCCACGCGGTGAAAATCTTCCCGCACTTGGGGCACACGATCTTGTGCTGCGTTCCCTGGATTCCGCCTTCAACGGACACGTGGCCTCCTGAGGATCCGTGTAGCTTAGCTGACACCGGCGGCGCACGCGCGCAATGCCGACGACTTAGAATCGGGCGATGGATCCTCTGCCTCGCCGGTTGCTGATCGCCAACCGGGGTGAAATCGCCGTGCGCGTCGCGCGGACCGCGCGCGAAATGGGAATCGAACCGGTCGGGGTCTTCGCCGACGCCGACGCGGGCGCGTTTCACGTGAGCCACATGGGACGTTCCGTGGGGCTCGGGGCCGGCGGGCCGGCGGAGACGTACCTCTCGATCCCGCGGCTGCTGGAAGCTGCCGCCTCGTCGGAGGCGACGGCGATCCACCCGGGTTACGGTTTTTTGTCCGAGAACGCCGAGTTCGCGCGTGCGGTGCAGGCGGCCGGGCTCCTCTGGATCGGGCCGCCGCCCGACGCGATTCAGAAGATGGGCGACAAGCTGCAGGCGCGCCGCCGCATGCGAACCTCCGGCGTCCCCGTCGTCCCGGGCTCGGACGCCGGGGCGCCGTCGGAGGACCCATCCGACGACGATCTGATCCGGCGCGGTGCGGAAATCGGATTCCCGCTGCTCGTCAAGGCTTCGGGAGGCGGAGGCGGAAAAGGAATGGCGCGTGTCGACCGCGCGGAAGATCTCCCGGATGCGCTGGAGGAAACACGCCGCGTCGCCCTCGCGGCCTTCGCGAACGGGAGCGTCTATCTCGAAAAGTTCTTCGAATCTCCGCGGCATGTCGAGTTCCAGGTGTTCGGGGACCGCTACGGAAGCGTCGTGCACCTCTTCGAGCGGGAATGCAGCGTTCAGCGGCGCCACCAGAAGGTGCTCGAGGAGACCCCGAGCGTCGCACTGGATCCGCGGCTGCGCGAGTCGATGGGACGCGCCGCGGTCGAGGCGGCCCGCGCTGTCGGGTACGTCGGGGCCGGGACCGTGGAATTCCTTCTCGACGAGCGGAAGAATTTCTACTTCCTCGAGATGAACACGCGCCTCCAGGTGGAGCATCCGATCACCGAGGAGACGCTGGGTCTCGACCTCGTCCGCGCCCAGATCGAGATCGCTTTGGGCGCGCCGCTTCCCGCGCCCTGGCGCGGAGGAAAGCTCCTGCCGCAGGGGCACTCGATCGAGATGCGGCTCTATGCGGAAGACCCGAACGAGTTTTTTCCCCGCTCGGGCCGGATCCTCGTGTGGGAAGAGCCCGCGGGCCCCGGCGTGCGGGTGGACGCGGGCGTCGGGGCGGGCTCGACCGTCGGGGTCGACTACGACCCGCTGCTGGCGAAGCTCGTCGTCTCTGCTCCGGACCGCGCGGCGGCGATCGAGCGGGCGAGGAGAGCGCTCTCGGAGTGGGTCGTGCTGGGCGTCGAAACGAACGCTCCGCTTCTCGCGGCGGTCCTCGCGGCGCCGGAGTTTCGCTCGGGGCGGTACTCCACCGACCTCATCCGGCGCCTGCCGCCGCGCGCCGCCCCGGACCCGCCGGATGTGGCGTGGATCGCGGCGGCGATCGCGGCGGGCGACGATGTGCCGGCGACGGCCTCGGCGGCGGCGGGCGTGAGCGCGACCCGCCCGTCGGGCGACCCCTGGGACGCGCGCTCCGGATGGAGGCTCGGCGCGTGAAACTGTCATCCGGCGACCGGACCGTGGACGTGGCGCTCGAAGACGGGGCCGCATCGCTCGGCGACAGAATCGTCCCGTTCATACCCCGGCGGAGCGGAGACACGCTGGTCGCGGTCGAGCACGGCGGGCAGGTCTTTCCGGTGCGCGCGGTCCGCGAAGGCGACCGGGTTTACGTCTGGAGCGCGGGGCGGACCTTCGAATTCCGGGTCGAAGCCGCGGCCGCCAGGGCTCCCGCACGTGCCCGGTCCGCCGGCGTCGACGGAGGCGGGCTGCTCTCTCCCATGCCGGGCCGGATCCGACGCGTCCTCGCCGCGGAAGGGGACATGGTTTCGCGGGGCCAGGTTCTCCTGGTCCTCGAGGCGATGAAGATGGAGCACGCCATCCGATCGCCCCGCGACGGAAAGCTCGTGCGGCTGGCTTACGCCGAGGGCGATCTCGTCGAAGCGGGGGTGGCGCTCGCGGAAATCGAATAGTTCTCCCCGATTCGCCGCGCCTTCGGGCCGCCCGGCAGCCCGGCCGCCCTTCCGCCCCCGCCGGGAACCGACAACGCCCGAATTTCTTGGTACCCTCCCGCCCATGGAACCGTGGGAAGAACACGCGATCCGCCGGCCGGTGCTCCCGTCGCGGGCTTTTCTCTACGAAGTGGGGCCTCGTGACGGCCTGCAGAACGAACCCGAGACGCTGTCCGTCGAGGCGCGCGTCCGATTCGTCGATCTCCTGACCGATTCGGGGTTGAAGGCGATCGAGGTCGGCTCTTTCGTTTCTCCGAAGGCCATTCCGCAACTCGCCGACACCGCGGCCGTCTACGCAGGGATTCACCGCGCGAGCGGCACGCGGTATCCCGCGCTCGTCCCGAACCTGAAGGGGCTCGAGCGGGCGATGGAGGCAGGAGTCCGGGAGGTGGCGGTCTTCACCGCCGCGTCGGAGACGTTCAATCAGCACAACATCCAGGCGGGAGTCGACGAGTCGATCGAGAGGTTCCGACCGGTCGTCTCCCGCGCGCGCGAGGAGAAGATCCGGGTGCGCGGGTACGTCTCGACCGCCTTCGGCTGTCCGTACGAAGGCGCGATTTCTCCGGAGGCGGTCCGGGAAGTGGTCCACAAGCTCCTCGATCTCTGCGTCGACGAGATCTCCCTCGGCGACACGATCGGCGTCGCGACGCCGGCGGGCGTTTACGACGTCATCGAAACGCTCTACGACTCCGGCGTTTCCCGCGGCCTTCTCGCGCTCCATTTCCACGACACGCGCGGAACGGCGCTCGCGAACGTGTACGCGGGCCTCCAGTGCGGTATCTCGACGTTCGACTCCGCGGCGGGAGGAATCGGCGGGTGTCCCTACGCGCCCGGAGCCGCCGGAAACGTCGCCACCGAGGATGTCCTGTACCTCATGGAAGGCCTCGGGATCGAGACGGGCGTCTCGCTCGCGGGGGTCGTGGCGGCGTCCCGGGACCTCGCCGAGTCGATCGGCCGCCGCCCTCCGGGAAGGTACCTCGAGGCCGTCTGGGGAGCCTCGTAACCCCGCGCCCGCAGGACCCGGGTCTCTTCTTGATTGACAGGGCGGCGGACGCCGTGTAAGTTTTTGAATGAAAACCTCTTAATCCATGGCTAAGAAGATCCTGCTGGCCGACGACAGCCTGACGATCCAGAAGGTCGTCGAGCTCACGTTTTCCGACAGCGACTACGAGCTCGTTTGCGTCTCGAATGGACAGCGCGCGCTCGAACGTGTTCGAGAGGACCGCCCCGATCTGATCCTGGCCGACGCCGTCATGCCCGAGAAAAACGGCTACGAGGTCTGCGAGGCGATCAAGGGCGATCCGGCGACGGCGCGCATTCCTGTCGTCCTGCTCTCCGGCACCTTCGAGCCGTTCGATCGCGAGCGGGCCGAGCGGATCGGCGCCGACGCGATCGTCTCGAAGCCCTTCGATTCCCATCAGCTGCTCGCACAGGTCGACGCCCTCCTCGAGGGTCCGCGTCATGGCCGGCAGACCGACCCGGAGGGGCCTCGCGCCCCGGCGCGCACCGTGCCCCCGACGCCGGAGAAGGCGGCCCCGGCGCCGGCCCCTCCGGCTCCCGAGGAAGCCCCGTTCGACGAGGGATTTTCCGAGGGAGACTTCACGGCCTCCGTCCGTCTGCCTCCGTCCCGCGCGGGCGTCGATCCCTTCGAGGAAGATTACGGCCGCGGCGACGTCGACTCCGCCATCGAGGCGTTCGAGAAGGCGCATCCCCGGTTCGGGTTCGGGTCCGCGCTCGAGTCAGCGCCGTCCGCCGCCGCTCCGGAGCCCGTTCCCGAATCGGCTCGCGAGCCGCAGTGGCTGGGCGAAGACGCCTACCCGGCCGGAGCCCCCGCGGCTTCCGGCCTCCACGCCGGGGAGCCCTCGCGGTCCGCTTCGACGCCGGACGCGTCCGACGACAACCGGACCGTGGCGATCTCTCGCGATGAGCTGGAACAGAGCGCGGACGAGATGCCGACGATGGAGTTTACGCGTCCGAAAATCGATCGGGGGTCGGATAAGCGGGAGCCTTCTTTCGGAGATCGCTTCGTCCCGTTTGGCGGACCGATGGGCCATAGCGAGGACTTCGGCGGCTCCGTTCCGGCGGCGGCGGCCACGACCGAGATCTCGGCTCAGGACGCGGAAGTCCTGTTCGACATCGACGAGGAGCCCGCGCCGGCCGCACAAGAGGAAACCAGCGACGGCGACCGCGACGGCGACCGCGACACGGAGCCTGCCTGGTCTGAACCCGAGCCGCCGCCGCCGGAGGCGGAAGAGCTCCCCGCAACCGCGCACGCGGCGGAAGAAGAGCCGTCGGAGAGCCGCTTCGGGGAGCCTTCCGCGAGCGAGCCGGGTGCTGGGGCGGTTCCGGGAGAGATCGAGATGCTGGCGCAGCGGTCGTCGATTCCAGAGCTGACCCAGATGCTCTCTTCCGTTCGAAGCGGCGGCGACATGAGCGAGGAACAGATCGAGCGGCTCGCCACGCGCGTCGTCGAAAAGCTCTCCGACCGAATCGTCCGGGAGATCGCCTGGGAAGTCATCCCCGACATGGCCGAGCTCGTCATCAAACAGCGGATCAAGGAGCTCGAAGCCGGAGTCGAATAGGCCCGAAGCGCGTCAGATTGCGCGGAACCGCCCCGGCGAGCGGGCACCTCCAAGAGGCTTCGGATTTGAATCGCTCTCGCCGCGGCTGGCTGGCCGAGGATCACTTCGGCTCTGCCCCTCACCCTGGCCCTCTCCCGCCGGGAGAGGGTCTTACTTCATCGCTTTTCGCCACCGCGGCGAGAGTGAGCGAACGCATCGAGAGTGAGCGAGCGCCCCGTCCGCGCCGATCCACACGTCTCGGAAGAACCCACCGGGAGCCTCCGCCCGTCCTCTGTCCACCGGCAGGTCGCGGTAGAGTGCGCGGGACTTCTTTTATCCCCGGGAAGAACCGAGTCGAGAGCGCGTTCGCCGTTTTTTTGCGACATAGGAAAGGCCCGCAGCCCGTAGCGTTATGCCTGAGAACCCAGTGTTGAGCGAATCCGGCGACTCGGCCGACTCTGCCGACTCTGCCGCGTCCGGCGAGTCCGCCCGGAAACTGCCGAAGACCTTCGAGCCAGGCTCCTTCGAGGAGCGCTGGTATTCGGTCTGGGAATCGGCAGGCCGGTTCCAGCCGACCGGCGCGCCGGGATCGCCGCGCTTCGTCATGGTGATCCCGCCGCCGAACGTCACGGGGAAGCTGCACATCGGCCATGCGTACGGCAGGACGATCGAGGACATCCTCGCGCGATGGAAGCGCATGCTCGGGGTGCGCGTGCTCTGGGTTCCCGGCACCGATCACGCGGGGATTGCCACGCAGATGGTGCTCGAGCGCCAGCTCGCGAAGCAGGGGATCGATCGGAGAGAGCTCGGCCGCGAGAAGTTCATCGAGCGCGTGTGGGCCTGGAAGCGCGAGGCGAAGGACACCATCCAGGCGCAGATGAAGCGACTCGGCTGCTCGCTCGACTGGACTCGCGAGCGGTTCACTATGGATCCGGACCTCTCCCGCGCGGTGCGGCACGTCTTCGTGAAGCTTTACGAAGAGGGGCTCATCTACCGTGGACGCTACGTCGTGAACTGGTGCCCTCGCTGCGAGACCGCCGTCTCGGATCTCGAGGTCATCCACCGCGAGACCGACGGCTCGCTCTACAAAATCCGCTACGACGTGGCGGGCGTGGCCGACGGCGCGACGGTCGCCACCACACGGCCCGAGACGATGCTCGGTGACACCGCGCTGGCGATCCATCCGGACGACCCGAGGACGACGCGCCTGACGGGCCGCACGGCCACCCTGCCGATAGTCGGGCGGCAGATCCCGATCATCCAGGATGCGATCCTCGTCAACCGGGAATTTGGAACCGGCGTCGTCAAGGTCACGCCCGCGCACGACGCGAACGACTTCGCGACGGGTCAGCGGCACGATCTTCCCGCCGTGGTGGTGATCGGCGGCAACGGGCGGATGACGGCACAGGCGGGGGAGTACGCGGGGCTCGATCGGTTCGAAGCGCGAAAGCAGATCGTCGCGCGCCTGACCGCGGACGGCCGCCTGACGTCGGAGCCCTACCGGAACTCGGTCGGGCACTGCCAGCGCTGCGACACCGTGATCGAGCCGTACCTCTCCGAGCAGTGGTTCGTGAAGATCGCACCGCTCGCCGAGCCGGCGATCCGGGCGGTCGAGGAAGGCACGATCAAGTTCGTCCCCGAATCGTGGACGAAGACCTACTTCGAGTGGATGAGGAACATCCACGACTGGTGCATTTCCCGCCAGCTCTGGTGGGGACACCGCATCCCCGCGTTCACGTGTCCCAACGGGCACGTCACGGTTTCTGAAGAAGACCCGTCGGCGTGCCCGGATTGCGGGGGCGCGCCACTCGTGCAGGACACCGACGTGCTCGACACGTGGTTTTCCTCGCAGCTCTGGCCCTTTTCGGTCTTCGGGTGGCCGGAGAGGACTCCGGACTTCCTCGATTTCTATCCGACGGACGTTCTCGTCACAGGATACGACATCCTCTTCTTCTGGGTTGCGCGGATGATCATGGCGGGACTGCACTTCACCGGGCAGGCCCCATTCTCGACCGTGCACCTTCACGGGCTCGTCCGCATCGGCGGCGAAAAGATGTCGAAGACGAAGGGCAACGTCATCGATCCTCTGGAGGCGATCGCGGAATTCGGAGCGGACGCCGTCCGCTTCACGCTCGCGAGCGCCGCCTCCTCCGGCGCTACCGTTTCCGTCGAGCGCGGCCGCATGGCGGGCTCCCGCAATTTCGCCACCAAGCTGTGGAACGCCGCGCGTTTCACGCTCTCGTCCCTCGAGGGGCACAGCGTCCCGGCAGACCTCGAAGGCCGCGCGCTCTCGCTTCCGGACCGCTGGATCCTGTCGCGGCTCTCGGGCGCGGCGCGCAACGTCAACCGGCATCTCAACGAGTTCCGCTTCGACGAGGCGGCGGGCGCGATCTATTCGTTCGTGTGGCACGAGCTCTGTGACGCGTATCTCGAGATGGTGAAGCCCGTGCTCTCGGGCCGCGAGGGGACGGACGAAGCGCGCGAGTCGGCCCGAGGGGTACTCTCGCGATGCCTGCTCGACTCGCTCGCGCTGCTCCACCCGTTCATGCCGTTTCTGACCGAAGAGATCTGGGACAAGGCAACGGGAAGGTCCGGCACCCTCATCGTGTCGCCTTTCCCGACCGGAGAAGCGCTTCACAACGATCCCGATGCGGAGCACGTGATCGAATCGGTGCGCGCGCTGATCACGCGGGTACGCAACTACCGGGGGGAGCGGGGCGTCAGTCCGACCGAGCCGGTCGAGCTCTGGGTTGCTCCGGGATCGCCCGATCCGGAGCTCGCCGCTCGCATCCGCGCCGTCACCCCGCTGCTCCAGCACCTCGGCCGCATCCCGGAGCTGCGCTTCGAAGTTCCTCCGGCCTCCGCGTTTCGCGACGTCGTCGCCGGCCTCTCAATCGGCCTGCGGGTCAAAGAGGCGGCCTCGGAGTCCGGCGGCGCCCGCGTCGAGAAGGTCCTGGCCGAAATCGAGCAGGAGTACGAAGGCCTGTCCGCGAAGATGCGTAACTCCTCGTTCGTGGACAAGGCCCCGGCCGCGATCGTCGAAAAGACGAGGCGGCGGCTGCTCGAGCTCGAAGAGAGGCGCGCCGCGCTTTCGGGTGGCCGCTCGTGATTCCTTTCGCCGGCGGGACCGTCGACCCCATGCGGTGGCGGACGCTCGAAAACCTGGTGATCGTCGACGCGGTGAGCTCGTCGAACGACGTCGCGCGAGAGATTCTGGAGATGTATTTTTCGGAAGAGCAGGAGCTGCCGGCGACCGTCCTGATCGCGGAGGCGCAGACCGCGGCGCGCGGCCGAAAAGGCCGCTGGGTGGCGGAGGCGGGGCGCGGCCTGTACCTGACCGTCATCCGCAGGGTCGGGGCCGGCGAGCCGATGTCGCTCATCCCGATCGCGGCGGGCCGCTGGATCCGGGAGGTCCTCGCGGAACACGCGGGAGTCCAGGCGTCGCTCAAGTGGCCGAACGACGTGTACGCGGGAGGGCGCAAGCTCGCCGGAATTCTCGCCGAATCGCGCACGCAGGGGGATGACACGTACGTCGCGGTCGGGCTCGGGCTGAACGCGGCCGGCTCCGCGGAGTCCGTCGGCGTCGAGAACGCGACCACGGTCGAGCAGGAGACCGGCCGGCCGGCTCCGCTCGCCCCTCTCCTGCAGGCGCTGCTCGACCGCTTCGATGCCGAGCTGTCGTCGCCCGGATGGGAACGGGAAGTCGAGCAATGGGAGCGCGTCTCCATCCACCGGCCGGGTGATCAACTCACGGTCCGCCGCGACGGGGAGGAACTCTCCGGGGAATACCGCGGGCTGACCCCCGAGGGCTTCCTCCGGCTGGGCACCCCGACCGGTGAGACTGTCTGTGTCGCGGGAGAGCTCGCGCGGTGGTGACCGGCAGCGCGGCCCCGGGGCGCCTCCTCGCCGTCGACGTCGGAAACACGAACACCGTCCTCGGCTTCTACGCCGGCGCGGAGCTCTTGCGCAGCTTCCGGCTGACGAGCCGCCGTGACGCGACAGCCGACGAGATCGCGCTCTCTGTCGAGGGACTCCTTCGTACCATCTCAGGCGGCCCGCCGGATGACGTCATCGTCTCCTCGGTCGTTCCGGCGCTGCGCTTTCCGATGCGCCAGGCGTTTCGGCAGCTCTTCGACCGCGATCCGATCTTCATCGAGCCCGGCATCAAGACCGGCATGCCGATCCTGTACGACGTCCCGCAGGAAGTCGGGGCGGACCGGATCGTGAACGCGGTGGCGGCGTACGCGCGAGTCAACGGCCCTTGCATCATCGTGGACTTCGGAACCGCGACCACCTTCGACGTGGTGACCGCGCGCGGTGAATATGCTGGCGGCGTGATCGTCCCGGGAATCGCGATCTCGGCGGAAGCGCTCTTTGAAAAAGCGGCGAGGCTGTGGCGAGTCGAGATCCGCCGGCCGGAGCGCGTCATCGGAAAAACGACCGCGTCCTCCATCCAGTCCGGCCTCTACTTCGGATATCTCTCGCTCGTCGACGGCGTCATCGACCGCATCGTGCGCGAGGCGGGAGGACAGCACCGCGTGATCGCCACCGGGGGGCTCGCCGAGCTCTTCGCGGGGGGCTCGGAGCGCATCCAGGAGGTCGATCCTCTCCTCACCCTGACCGGTCTCCGCCTGATCTATGAGCGAAACCGGGGAGGATAGCGGCTACTTCGCCGCGGCGGAGGCGGCCTTCATCCGCCGCCGGGGAACTCCCTTCCTCCTCTCCCCGAAGGATTTCGCGCTCCTGACGGAGTGGCGGTCTCTCGGGGTCCCGATCGAAGCGATCGAGCAGGGAATCGACGACGCGTTCGCGCGCCGCGAGGAGCGGGGCGCGGCGGGGCGAGTGAATTCGCTTTCCTATTGCCGCGACGCGGTGCTCCTCGCGTGGGAGCGGCGTGCCGAGGCCGCGATCGGGCGCGGCACCGGGCGCTCGGCCGAAGAGCCCGAGGCCGGATCGGCGCTCACGGCACTCGCCGCGAGGCTCTCGGAGCTCGCCTCCGTTCGTCCGGAGCTCGAGCCCGCGCTCGCGTCGGCGGCAAAATCGGTCTCGCGCCTCGCGGCTTCCGGCAAAGACCCCGCGGCGGCGGAAGACGCGCTCGCGCGACTCGACAAGCGGCTCGCGGGGGCGCTCTACGACGCGCTTCCCCCCCCCGAACGCGAACTCGTTGACGCCGAAGTGAGCGCGCAGCTCGCCCGCGCGCGCGTCCGCCTCGACGACGAGACCGCGGAAAAGACCGCCCGGGCGCTGCGCCGGCGCGCCGTGCGAGAAGCCCTGAGCATCCCCCGCCTGTCGCTGCTCTAGGGCGGGTCCTCCCTTTCATGACCATACGCGCCGTCGTCGAAAAGCTCGCTCCCACCGGGGAAGGCCTCGTCAGGACAAATGAGGGTGTGGGACTCGTGGACGGGGCGCTCGCCGGAGAGGACGTCGAGATCGAGGTCGTGCGGACTTCCCGCAAGATCTGGCGGGGGCGCGCGCTCGCCGTGCACCGTCCGTCGTCCGACCGCCTGACGGGCGGCCACGCGGAGGGATGCCCCGCGTGCGACTGGGCGCATTTCGAGCCGGGAGCGGCCCGGGCGGCCAAGCGCGAGCTCTTTCTCGAGACGATGTCCCGCATCGGGAAGATCACGGCGGGCGAGCTCGGACCTCTACCCGTCGAAGCCTCGGAAGCCGGTTATCGGCTGAGGAGCCGCTTCCACGCGGAGCGCCGGCAGGGCGCCGGCGCGGTCCTCGTTGGAGGCTTCGTCCCCGGGACGCACCGCGTCGAGCCGCTCGACGGTTGCGAGGCGTTGAGCCCTTCGATGCGCGCCCTGCTTCCTCGGCTTTCCGAGGCGCTCGCGCCGTTTCCGGCTCCGGTGGAGGTCGCGACCCTCGAGTCTCTGGAGGCCGACCGCCGCCTCGCGCGCGTCACCGCGTCGGGGGACGCGAGCGAGGGGGCCGCGATCGCGCGCGCCCTGGCGCCGCTTTTCGACGGCGTGCGCGTGGTCGACGCGCGGGGCTTCTTGCGTCATCGCATGGGGCAACCGCGGCTCTGGATCACCGTAGACGGCCGCGATTGCCCGGCTTCGCCGGAGACGTTTTTTCAGGCGAATCGGTTTCTCGTCTCGCCGCTCGCGGCGCACGTCCGGGATCTCGGCAGCGCCGTGCCCCCCGGGCGCGCGCTCGACGCTTTCGGCGGCTCCGGGTTCTTCGCCGGCGGACTGCTGGCCGCGGGCCACGAAGTCATATCGGTCGAGGGGCACGCGGAGGCCGTGCGCGAAGCCCGACTGGCTCACGACCGCTCGAGCGGTCGGGACCGTTGGCGCATCGAGCAGGCCTCGGTGGCCGCCTTCGTGCGCTCGGACTCTCGCCGCGAGGACATCGTGGTGGTCGACCCGCCCCGGGCGGGACTCGGCGCCCCGCTCGCGCGCGCTCTGGCCGCAAGAGCCCGACGGCGCCTGATCTACGTTTCCTGCGACCCGGCGACCCTCGCACGGGACCTCGCGGCGATCCGGCCGGAGGGCTGGGAAATCGTGAGCGCGCGCCTGTTCGACCTGTTCGCCTTCACGCACCGCGTGGAGTCGGTCATCGCCCTGGAGCGGGTCCGCGACGAGTGAGCGCCGCGGAGCCCGCCGCGCCGCCGGGCCGTACTCACGCCCCCGCCCCTGCCGCTCTCGCCGCCATCGCTTTCGTCTCGGGAATCGCGCTCGGGGCTCGTGCCACGAGCGCGCCTACAGGCACTGGCGCGCTCCTTCTCGCAGTCCTCTGCGCGGCTCTCTTCGCGGCTCGCCTGCGGCGGGGCGCGGGGAGACTCGCCTCCCGGGCCGCGGCGGCTCTCCTTTTTGCGGCGCTCGGCTTCGCCGAGGGACGCATCCGACTCGCGGCGCCCGCCCGCGCCGCAGCGGAAACGTTCGCGGCGCTGCCGCCTCCCGCAGACCGCATCGACCGGGTCGAGGGCGTGCTCCTCGACTTCTGGACCGGCGCGCCGCCGCGGGCGCACGGACGACTGCGCGCCGAGCGTCTCTGGGACGGCGGCCGGTGGAAGCCGTTTCGCGCGGAGGTCTTCCTCTTCATCTCGGGGGAACAGGCGATCGTTCCGGACCGGGGTGACCGCGTGGTTGCGGTGGGCAAGTTGCGCCTCGAGGGTCTCCCGGCCTCCGACAGGGACATCGTGCTGCCCTGGCCGATGTTCCGCCTCTCGACAAAAAGCGCGCTGAGGCTCGAATCACCGCGGACGACGCCTCTGTCGGTGCTCGCCGCCCTCAACCGATGGCTCTACGCGCGGCTCGCGGCGGCACGCCCCGGCGACGCCGCGTTCGACCGGGACGTCCGAGGCCCGCTGGCTGCGATCCTGCTCGGGCGCACCTCGGGCCTGGATCGCGGGATGGTTGCGCGATACCGGCGCGGGGGGCTGTATCACCTGCTCGTGATCTCGGGGCTGCACGTCGGGCTCGCCGCCGGGATGGCGCTCCTCGCATTGAGGCTGCTGTCGCTGCGCGGTTTTCGGCGGGACGCGCTTTTGTTCACCGTCGTGATTCTCTTCGTCGTCGTCGGAGGCGCGAACCCGCCCGCGGTCCGCGCGGCTCTCGTCTTCACGGTTTTCATCCTGACGCGGCTTCTCGAGCGTCCCGTCGCGGCCGCGCAGGTGATTGGCCTCTCCGCTCTCGTGTTGTTCGCCGCCGCCCCGGAACAGCTTTACGCAATCGGCACGCTCCTGACCTTTGCGGCCGTGTGCGGGATCGCGGCGTTTGCCGCTCCGCTGCGAGCTCGACTTCCCGGGCGTCCCGCATTTCTCATTGCGGGTCTCGCCGCCGCGGTCGCCGCTCAGATCGGGACCGCGCCGCTTCTTCTCTGGCGCTTCAACGTCGTTTCGGCGGGCGCATGGATCACGGCGCCGATCGCGATTCCGCTCGCCGGCGCCCTGATCGCCGTGGGAGCCGCTCTTCTGGCATCCCTGGCGGTGGGCGTTCCCGCGGGCGCGCTGATCGCTCTCTTTGCCGCGGGCTCGCGCACGCTCGAGGCGCTGGCGGAGAGGACCGCCGGGATCGCGTTCTTGAGACCCACCCCTTCGCTCCGGGCGACGATCGCGGTCCCGGCGCTTCTTGCCGCCGGGATGCTTCTCCGCGGGCGACTTAGAATCGGAGCGTTCGCGTCAGCGGCTGTCGTCTTCCTGGCGCTCGCGGTCCGCAGCGGGCCCCCGGGACCCGCGCGCGGTTTCTCTCTCGAGGCGCTCGACGTCGGGCAGGGGGACGCGTTTCTTCTGCGATGGACATCTCACGCCGTGCTCATCGACGGCGGGGGCCCGTTCGACCTGGAGGCGAGGGACTTCGGCCGCACGCGGCTGCTTCCCAAGCTCCTCGATCGCGGCGTCACGCGGCTCGACGCCGCCCTCGTCACGCACCCCCATCCGGACCACGCGCTCGGGGTCTTTGCCCTGCTCGACGAGATCCCCGTGGGAGCGCTGTGGGTTTCGGACGGCGACGACGAGGCGAACCTGTATCGGGACTTGAGGGCGGCAGCTTCGATTCGCGCCGTGTCGGTGCGCGCTCTGCGCCCGGGCACGGTCGTGCGATGGAACGGCGCGACTCTGTCGGTTCTGCGCTCGGGAGGGCGTCCCACGAAGCGGGACTCGACGAACAACCAGTCGGTCGTCGCGATGTTCGAACGGCAGGGCCGGCGGGCTCTTTTGACCGGCGATGCCGGGGCCCCCGCGGAGGCGGAGCTCCTCCGCAAGGACCCTCGCGCCCTCGCCGCGGACGTTCTGAAAGTGGGACATCACGGCAGCCGGGGCTCAACCCTGCCCGCATTTCTCTCGGCCGTCTCACCGCGCGCGGCCCTGATCTCGTGCGGGCGTGAGAATCGTTTCGGGCATCCTGCGCCCGAAACCCTGGGTTCGCTCGCCGCGGCGCATGTTCGGGTCTTCCGCACGGACCTCGATTCCGACATTCTTCTGGAGCTTTTACCGGGAGGGACCACGCGAGTGCACAAACGGGAGCTTCCCTGAGACAGGTTCCGCCAACGACCCTGCTGGTCGTGCTCGGCCCGACGGGGTCGGGGAAGTCGGACCTCGCGCACGAGGTGGCTCTCCGGCGAAACGGGGAAATCGTGTCGGCCGACGCGTACGCGGTTTATCGCCGGCTCGACGTCGGGACGGCCAAGCCTTCGCGCGACCGCCGGCGAGAGGTCCCGTACTGGGGGATCGACGTCGCGGATCCCGGCGAGACCTATTCGGCCGGGCGCTGGGCGCGCGAGGCGCGCGGTTGGATCGACGACATCGCCCGCCGGGGCCGGCTGCCGATCGTGTGCGGGGGAAGCGGGTTCTACATCTCGGCGCTTCTCGAGGGTCTCCCGCCCGCCGAGGAGATGGATCCCGCCCTCCGGGCCGCCCTGGCCGCGTGGGGCCGGCCCCGTCCGGAAGTGGCGCACCGCTTCCTCGCGTTGAACGACACTCTCTCCGCCGGCCGCATCCCCCCGGCGAATCTGAGGTACACGCTGCGCGCCCTGGAGATCCTGCTCACGACCGGCGTACGGCCCTCCGAGCGGCCCCGTACGGGCGGCGGATGGACCGCGCGGTGGCGGGTCGTGAAGGTCGGGATCCGCCCGGCGCGCGAGGATCTCTATGCTAGGATCGCGCACCGAGTTGCCTGGATGCTCGATGCGGGCTGGGTCAACGAGGTCAGGCGGTTGCTCGAAGAGGAAGTCCCGGTCGAATCGCAGGCGTTCTCTGCGATCGGCTACCGGGAAGTGGCGGAGTGGGTTTGCGGGCGGGCGGATCGGCGAGAGACGGAAGAGAAAATCGTGGTGGCCACCCGTCAGCTCGCCAAACGTCAACGGACCTGGTTCGCGCGGGAGAGCGGTGTCGAGTGGGTGTCTCCGGAGCAGGCTCTGGCGGCAACCCTCGCTCGCGTGGATGAGGACGAGACGGAGAGAAGCGGATGAACAAGGCCCCCATCAACGTTCAGGACTCCTTTTTCTACAACCTGCGCAAGGACAACATTGCCATTACGGTCCGATTGACCTCGGGCGAGGAGCGGATGGGCCGTCTCCGGCGCTTCGACAAATTCGCGCTCGTTCTCGAAGTCGACGGCCACGAAGAGATGATCTACAAGCACGCGATCGCGTCGATCCGTTCGGAGAGCGTTCCTCCGGCTCCATGAGACCCCTCGGGCGAGCGCCTCGCGCGTTCGCATGAGCCCGAAACTCCGAAACCTGCCGCACTCTCCTCGCTCGATGGCCCTTCCGCGCCGGCTTCCGGCGGCATGGCGATACCTGCGCGGTTGCGCCCTGGTGATCCCGTTCGCCTGCGTCGCGCTGGCGGTGCGGTGCGCCTCCGCCGGCGTGCCTGTCCAGGTGCGCGACACCTTCCCCCTCGATCCGCGTGAAGATGTTTCCGGGCCCTACGCGGAGGAGATCGACCGCGGCTGGCGGGCGCTCTCGTCCGGAGACGCGGCCGCAGCCTCCCGGGCCTTCGCAGCGGCCCGGGGCGAAGGCTCGCACCTCGCCGCGGAGGTGGGATGGATCGAAGCCCAGGTTCTTCTCGGTGCGTTCGAGCCGGCGGAGACGGCGTGCGTGACGGCGTTGAACTCGGGCGAGCCCACTCTCCCTCTCCTCGTGGCGTGCGGAGAGGCCCGCGGTCGCGGCGGAAGGCCAGCCGAGGGTTACCGGCTTTACGTGCGCGCCCTGGCTCGCAACTCGAAGCGTACGGGCCTTTCGGCACGCACGGAGGAGCTGCGTCTCTCCGCGCGAGACGCGCTTTCCGCGCAGGCGCGGGTGGCGTCCGAGGAGCATCGGTGGGCCGAGGCGCGCGACCGAATCGCGGCTGCGATCGAAGTCGCGCCGGAATCCGCCCCTCTGCGCGTCCTGGCGGGAGAGATCGAAAATTCCGCCGGCCAGACGGAAAAGGCGCTGCAGCGATTCCGGGAAGCCTGGGAGATCGACTCGTCGAATGCCGCGGTGGGGGAGCGCGTCGGGGACCTCGCCGTCGAGCAGGAGGATTTTGCGCTCGCCGTCGGCGTCTTTGACCAACTGGCCCGCTCCGACGCGAAATTCAAGGCCCGCGCCGAAGAGGCCCGCTTGTCGTTCCGCGTGGCGAACTGGCCTCCGCCCGAGCGGGAGGCCGCGCGCGCGGAGCGGCTCTCCCGCGCCCGCGCGGCCTCGCTCGTCTGGTGGATGTTCCCCGAGGTTCGCGAGGCGCGCGTCAGCTCCGGCGTCATCGCGAGCGACGCCGTCTCGAGGCGCGACAGCCGGGCGTTCACGCGCGCTCTCGCGCTCGGGCTTCTCGAGGTGGATCGTGAGACCCACCGCAGCAGCCCCGACTCCAGTCTCACCCTGGCCGCCGCTTCGCGGCTCCTCCTGCGCTTGATCGAGATCGTGCGGCCCGGCGACGAGCCGCCGTGCCTCGAAAAGGCGGGCGGCCGGTCCCGTGGCTCAGCAGACACGATTCGGGCGGCGGAGGCCTGCGGCCTGTGGAAGGAGGACGAGAACGGCCATCCGGGAGGGCCCGCGTTCACGCGCGCGCTCGATCTTATCCGCGCCATGGTGTCGTCGAAGCAGGGTTCCTCCGGTGAGTGACGGGCCCCGGGCCGCTCCTCTCCGCGGGCCCTGGACGCTCCCGAACTTCATCACGCTACTGCGGCTGGCGGCCCTGCCGTTTTTCCTGTACGCCATCTCGCAGGGACGTTTCGGGATCGCGCTCGTCGTCTTTGTCGCCGCGGGAATTTCCGACGGCATCGACGGATATCTGGCGCGCCGCTTCGACATGCGCTCGGCCCTCGGCGCGTATCTCGACCCGATCGCCGACAAGCTCCTGTTGATGAGCTCCTACCTGTTTCTGACGATCCCATCCTTCCCCGCCGCGGTGAAGGTGCCCGTGTGGCTCGCGTTCATCGTGATCTCGCGGGATGTGCTGCTCCTCACGGTGGCGCTGCTCCTGATCCTGTCCTCTTCGACCCGCCGGTTCCCGCCCACGTGGCTCGGGAAAGTGACGACGGTGACCCTGATCATCACGGTCCTCTTCGTCCTCTGCGCGAACCTGTGGAACTGGCCGAACGCCGTGGTGCTGATAGCTTTCGGTGCGGCCGCCACCGTGGCGATCCTGTCGGGGTTCGACTACATCTACCAGGTCGCGCGGCACTCCGCGGGCCCGGTCGCCGGCGATCCCGCGGCTCGAGCCTCGGAGTCCTCCGAGACCCGGTGACGCGGCTTCGACTTCTCTCCCGGCCTGGCTGTCATTTGTGCGACGAGCTGCGGCGGCGCGCAGACGCAATGCTCGACGGCATCGCGCACGAATGGGAGATGGTCGACGTCGACTCGAACCCGGATCTCGCCGCCCGATTCGGAAACGAGATCCCGGTCCTGTTCGTGGGCGGCCGCGTCTTCGCAAAGACTCGCCTTCCGCCGATCGCCACGCGGCTCCGGCTGCGGCGAGCGGTCACCGCGGCTGCGGGCGCTTCCCCCTAGAAGGCTGGAAGGCTGGAAGGTCGGAACGCTAGAAGGCCGCCAGGTCCGAAGCGCTCGAGAGCCTGCCCGACGGGTTCGAGTACACCTTCACGACGCCCGTCTGCGTGTCGGTGACCGTCACGGTGTAGGCGACGTCAGAGAGCGCGCCCGAGAACACCCAGAAACGTCCGTTGAAGGCGCGTCCGTCGACGACCTTGACGACGAGCTCCACGTTGTTCGCGGAGAAGAACCAGAAATATCCCGTGTCGGAAGTCAAGGGAATCGCGACGCCGGCGCCGCTCGATCCCTGGGAGGGCACCTGCCACGCGACGGACACCCGGAATCGGCCGCCGTTCAGGCAGAGAGACGTCGCCGTTGCGACACAGGGCGCCTCTGCGTCGAATCCGCCCGGCTCCGCGCCCGGGCCGGGGACGGCCTCGGCCGGAACAGTCGAAGCGCCGGGGGAGCTCGCCCTCGCCGCGGAGAAGGCGGAGGTGTCGGCGGAGCTCGCGAGCGTCCCCTGAGGATTGACGTAGGTGCGGACGGCGCCGGTGCGGGTGTCGGCTACCTGCACCGTGTATTCGACGTCCGAAAGAGCTCCGGAAAAAAACCAGAAGTTTCCGTTAACCGCGGCGCCGTCGACGACCTTCACCACCAGCTCGACGTTGTTGCTCGTGAAGAACCAGAAGTAACCGGTGTCGCCGGTCAAGGCAACCGGCATGCCGACCCCGCTCGTGCCCTGCGAAGGCACCCTCCATGTCGCCTGAACGCGGAACCGTCCTCCGTTCAGACACAGCGAGCCGGAGCCGCCGCACGCGCTGACCGTCACGGCGGCGCTCACGGTCGTGGAGCCCGCGCCGTTTCCCGCGGTCAGGCTGACGTCGAATCGGCCGGCCGACGTAAACGTGTGAGAAGGGTTTCGCGCTGACGAGACATTGGCGCTTCCCGAAACCGGATCCCCGAACGACCACAGCCACGAAGTCGGGGCTCCCGAAGAGGAATCCGAGAACTGGACGGGGCTCCCTGCGGCGGGTTCTACGGGGCCGAAGGAGAAGTCGGCGCGGGGCGGTTGAGGCGCGGGCGCGGCCGCCGCGACCGTGATCATCCGCGCCGAGACGCTCGATCCGGCGGCGTTGTTCGCCGCCAGGGTCACGATCCACGATCCCGCCGCGAACGAGTGGGCGGGATTCCTGGCCGCGGAACTGGACCCGTCGCCGAAGGTCCAGCTCCACGCGGTTGGAGAGCCGCTCGACGCATCCGAAAAGAGAACCGGTTGACCCGCGGTCGGAGCGGAGGGGGAGAACGTGAAGCTGGCCGACGGAGCCGCGGGCCCCGCGGCCCCGCCGCCGTAGTAGTACTGGATCGCCTGGATGTCGTCCGCTTGCGGAGAGGCGGGATGCGCGGCCGGGATCACGGAATGCATGACCGCGGCGTTCCTGTCCGCGGAGCTCGACGTCGAGTGATCGCTCGGTCCATCATCCGAGTGCCCGAGGCCGAGCGTGTGGCCGAGCTCGTGGAGCACCGCCGAGCGGAACGTCGCCGCGGAGTAGCAGCCTCCGGTCACCTTGCGCATCCAGACATTTCCGGAAGCGCTCGCGAAGTACCCGCCTTCGCCCTTGAAGGCGGGCGCCGACCGTGCTGCGCCCGGACCGCCATAACCGATGATCCCGCCGCTCGAGCACGAAAGCGGCTCCGTCCACGCGCCCGACTGGCTGACCACGTCGAGATTCACGACGACGGGGCCGGAACCCGAGGACGCGCTGTACCTGACCGTCGACCCGGCGACGGAGCTCCAGGCGGCCGCGCCGTTTGAGACGGCCGACACTCCGTTGGAGCCGTCCGAGAGCCCGCTCTGCGTTCCGTTTGCGGACACGATCGCGGGAGGAGAGATGCCGGTGTCCCAGTACCAGCGGAAGAGATTCCCGGCTCCTTCGACTCCGCCGATGTTGACCCAGAGCGCTCTGCGGGAGGACGGCGGGCGGGGGACGGCCGACGCGGCCCGGACCTCGCCGCGCGGAGACGCGTAGAGCACCTCGGGAGCGCCGGCCCCCGCCGCGACAGAGCGGATCATCGCGAGAAAGGAGCTCGTGTCCCGAAGCGCGCGCGTTGATGTTTGCGGGGCGGAGGCGGCGCGCACGACTCGCCGGCGCGACACCGCATCGTCGTCGACATCGGCAAATACGGGCCGCGTCGCGAACGAGCGCCCGTCCGTGTCCTCGACGACGTCGAACTTCGAAAGGCCGAATTCCGTCAGAAAGAAGTCCCGCGGCGATCCCTCCTGACGGGAGAGGAAAAGCACCACCTCCGTGCCGGGCGCAAATTCGGGGGTCCCCGGGATCCAGTAGGCGCTGCCGGCATCGGTGCCGCCCGGAAGCGTGATGCGGAAAGAGTCGCCCGCGAGCAGCTCCGTTCCCTTCAGAGTCTCCAGGACCCGCAGAGAGGTGACGGTCACGAGCCCGTCCGCGCCGGACGAGGAGACGGTTGCGTGCCGCACTTCCCCCGACACCGCCTCGGCCCGGACGATGACCGGCGATTTGCGGGCGAGGTCGGCGTCTGAAAGCGGCAGGTACGAGGCGGCGTCCAGTCGGGAAGCGGCTCCCAGAAGGAGCGCCACGGTTGCGAAAAGGATGGGAAAACCGGCGCGCCGGACGCGGAAGGTCATCGGGGGTCCTCGGAAGAAATACGAGAGGCGAGGTGAGATTGGATTTTACGCTTGGGCAAGCGCTCTGTCCAGAGACTGATCAGATCGGGACACCCCCGACGGTTTTGGAGCGGGCAACCGGGTTCGAACCGGCGACATCCAGCTTGGGAAGC
>JBDTRB010000065.1:0-21972 GCA_039931865.1 Acidobacteriota bacterium
AGCGACCACCGGGAGCGAGACGGCCGCGGTAGTCCGCGGTCAACTCATTTGTGACCGGGAATCGGGAATCGGGAATCGGGAATCGGGAATCGGGAATCGGGAATCGGGAATCGGGGAGAGTACGCGGCCTCTTGCCTTTCAACTCACCCCCAAAAAACCAACCCCTGACCAGCCTGCTACTCGACATGCACGTCCGCGCGCGCCGTGCCCATCTTTCCGGTCTCTCTGTCGCGGACGTTCACGACCAGTCGCGCGTTTCCTTTGCGGAGCTGAAGCTTCGCGGTGTAGCGGATCGGGGCGTTTGCGGGAGCGTCGGCGGGAAGGGTGAAGCTCGCCTCCTGGCGGCCGATGTCGCTCATCCGGCCGGAGTCGTCCATCACTCCGAGGTAGATGTCCGCGGTTGCCTTGCGCGTGGCGCCGTCCGGCAGGAACGTAAGACCGGAAGCGGGAATCGAGACGACGACGGGCATCGTGTAGTACTTCTTGTCCTTCGTCGCCGGCGCGGTCGAGAGCTGAACGGGGATTCCCCGATACTGGATGTTCGACCGCAGAGCCGCCTGCGCGACGTCTCCCCCGCGCTCGACCGGCGACCTCGGCGCGAAGCTCCGCCGGGATCTCACGTTCGCTCCGGGCCTGGTGACCGTCACGCGAACGTTCCGAATGCCGTTGCCCGGCAGTGTCGAGAGGTTTACGCCCACGGAGTAGTACGTCGAAGTGTCCTGGTAAACGCGCTCCAGCCCGTTCGTGAGCCCGTTGGAGTTCAAGAGCGCGATGCCTCCGGTTTCCGCGGCGAGCGACTGCAGGCCCGCCTGGCTGTCCTGGCGCGCGAAGAACGACACCCCGGGCCGGTTGAGGAGAGGATCGTCTCCGCCGGCAGTCCCTCCCTCCGCGCTCAGTCCGCGCGCGTCGACTGTGTAAAAGGTCACATCGCTCGCGTTGGCGCGGCGAACCAGTGTCTCGATCTCATTGGCCATATTGCCGACGTCATAACTGCGCAGGCTGAACGTTCCCACGGCGTATTGCATCATCGCGGATCCGGGCTGCATGTCGAACCCGCCGGAGATCAGGATGAAGGCGCGCTTTCCGGGCAGCGCGGTCAGGGTCGTCAGCTCCGCGGACATGTCGCGCAGCATGTTCGTGACTTCCACCTTCATCTGTTCCGCGTACATGCGGGCAAAGGACTCCCGACTGGAACGCGACCTCGTCGTGTCGATCTGGTTGAGCGTCTGCTGCTCGGTCATCAGGCGCGACATGCCGACGCCGGTCGATTCGATCTTCGATAGCGCGCCGAGAAGCGTCTCCTTGCTCGAGGTCCAGTCGGTCTGTTCCTTCGCGCGGCGGTCAAAGAGCACGACCCGCCCGAGATCGGAGGGTCCCATGCGCGTCACCAGGTCGCGAAGAGCTTCGACGCCCCGGCGCTTGTTGTTCGGCGAGAGGTTGCCCGTATCGATGTACATCAGGAACTGGCGCGGCACGTACGCCTCAGCGCCCTTGCGGTACTCGGCGAGCACGAGGTCGGGAGAGGCGCCCGCGAGGTCGGGCGCGTGGATCGTGCCCTCCGCCACGCGGGTGAAGTAATCGATCGGGACCTGCTTGCCGTCCACGGTCACCCGGAAATCCTCCCGGGAAAGATCCGGAACCGGATTGCCGCGGGCGTCCGTTACGGAAACGTCGAGGTCCATGACCTGAACGCGAACCGTCTCCCGGAAGGTCGCGGGGGGAACTTCAGGCGGTGGCGCCTGGCCGGTCGCCAGAGCGGGAAGGAAGGCCAGTCCGAGGGCCAGGAAGCGCCAGAGGCTCAGTCTCTTTTTCATCATTTCACCCGGCACTTCCAACCCGGGGTGTCCTGAAAGGATTCCACGGCCGTGCGAGCGCTCGTGGCCGCAGTGAGGCAGTGAGGCAGCGAGGCAGCGAGGCAGTCAGGCGGGGTTGGCGGGCACGGACGCCGCAGGGGCCGTGTTAGAGGTCTTCGAACCCGAAGCCGGCGAAAGGACTGGCCGGCGGCCGCCGCGTCGGGAAGGTCCCCGCCCCTGCCGGAACGGCAAGGGGGGGACGTGCAGGCGACTATTAGGAGGGTTTCTTCGCGGGAGCCCTGGGAGCGGGCTTGCCCGGCGCGGCTGCCCGGTGCTCGGGCATGCTGCCGTCGGGCTTCAAGACAACAAACTCCTCTTTCCGGTCGACCCCCTTGAACGCGGCGGAGTCCCGCGGGGCATTCAAGTCGCGGACGTTCAGGGAAAACGTGTAGTAGCCGGGCTCGAACGAGGTGAGCGGGATCTCGCTGCCGGTCCCGTAATAGTCGGCGCCGAGCGGTTGCAGCTCGGCCGGACCCGAGAACGGCGCGAAGGCGGGCTGCCCCTCACGGAGAACTCCGATCCGGGCCATGATCCTGGGCTTTGCGCCGTCCGCGGCCGGGGCTGCGGGCGCGCCGGCGGCCGGCGCCGGAGCGGGGGCGGCACCCGCGGCGGCCTTCGGATTCGTGACGGTGTAGAAATACCAGAGGCTCTCGTCACGGGCGAAGAGGCGGTTTCCCTTGGGGTCGACGCGGATCGGCTTCTCCATGCCGAACACGAACGGATCCGTCGGCGCGGGCCTTTTGGTCAGCGGGGTCAGGGTGCTCGCGAGAATCAGCGGAGAGACCTCGAAGTCGCCCGTCTTCGGGTTCAGCCGAAAGCTCGAGGTTCCCGATGCGAGCGTTGTCGACCCGTCGGCGCCGATCAAGGCAAACGTCCCGCGATAGCTTCCGGGCGGTAAAACGATCGAGCGCTCGTAGATCTTTTCGGTGCGGTTTCCAGTCTTGACGTCGGTCAGCGTCGCGTCATCCCAGAACGTCGCGACGTCCTGCCCGGACTCGCTCGTCACCAGGCCGGCGAATTTCGCCGTCGCCGCCGGCGCCTTCTCGGCCGGGACGGACAGCTCGATCGCATAAAACGGGTCGCCCGGGATGCTCCGGAACGGGCCCCCCCAGTACGAGCCGCTGTCCTTCTTCTCGCGAGCAATCCCGTCGAGAATCGCCCGGGTGGCGGGGGGAATCGGCGCTGTCGCCGAGGGGGCGGGCGCGGCAGGCGCAGCGGGCGAGCCGGTGGCCGCGGGAGGCGCGGCCGGACGCACCGGCGCCGCCGCTCCCGTACCTGCGGAGGGCGCCGCGGTCGCGGCAGGCGGGGCGCCGGCCGGAGCCGCCGCCGTCGACGCGCCAGCAGAGCCGGAAGCGACGGCCGTCGCGCCTGCATTCACGATCGACTTCTCGGCGACGATCGAGATGGCGTGATTCACCGGGTCCGGGTTCTGAAGCTCGTCCGTCCCCCGCGAGGCGTCCACGTTGATTCGCGCGGCGAGCTCCCCGATTCCCCAGGAGGGGTCGAACTTGTCCTTTGCGTACATCCAGGTCTGCACCGCGGCTCCGGGAGCCGCAGAGCCGAATCCGGCGCTCGCGTCCGGTCTCGTGTTCAGGCCGGTGTCCGCCGTCGCGCCGCCGGACGCATCCTGCGCCCGGGTCGTCGAAACGCGGCTCGGGCCTCCGAGGGTGATGAGAAGATGCCCGCGCGCGGATTCCGCCCCGCGCTGCCGGCGAAGCTTGAACTGTGAGTCCGCTGCCGCGATCCGCCGCGCGATCTCGGCCTTGAACCGGTCGCCGCCCCGCTTTGCGTAGTAGGCGGCGATGAACTTCTCTGCGTCCTGATCGTTTGCGACACTCGACCACTCCGCCCGTTCGGCAGGGGTCAGGAAATACGCCTCCGGAGACTTCGGCCAGTCTTTGTACTTCGCCGAGACCTGCGCCAGCGCCATCGTGGCGGCGGCTAGCACGGCGAGCATGATGCAGGCTTTTTTCACGGGTCCTCCTCGTTTTCAGCGGCGGATTCTATCCTGCGGGAAGGGAAACTCCGTCCCATGTGGCATTTGTTCCCAACCGGAGACGGTGAGGGGTGAGGCGTCAGGGGTGAAGCGGACAACCGGTCTCGGACGGTCTGATGAGGGTTCCCGCCGCCTACCCCTCACCCTGACCCCTTACGGCTTCCGTCCGCTGGTTACGGCTTCGGGACCCGCGCGAGCGCCAGACCGCCCGGGATCTTCGCCAGTGCGAACTTGCGGTCCGGCTCGTTGCGGCGGGAGGCCGCTTCCTCCCGGAGAACGGAGAGAACGTTGTGAACGTCTCCCTGCATCTTCTGCATGCGCTCTTTCATGTGGAGGATGACCTCGACACCCGCGAGGTTCACGCCGAGGTCGCGCGTCAGGGTCAGGATGATCTCGAGGCGCTCGATCGTGTCCGAGTCGTAGAGGCGGGTGTTTCCCTCGGTCCGCGCCGGACGGAGCAGGCCCTCGCGCTCGTACATCCTCAGCGTCTGCGGGTGTATGCCGAACCTCTCGGAGATCACTCCGATCCGGAACACCCCCGGACGGTTCTGGCTCATCGCAGGCTCTTGCGGGCGTCCACGGGGATCGCCTGCCGCTTCTCCACTTTCGATGCCACGATCTTCAAAACCCCGTTGCGCAGGGTCGCCCTGATGGCCGTCGGGTCGATCGACGACGGCACCGGAAACTCGCGGGAGAAGCGTCCGTAGATGCGTTCCATCCGCACGAAGTGGCGAGGCTCGACACCCGGATCGGTCCGCCGGTGCCCGGAAACTTTCAGCTTCCCGTCCACGGATTCGAGCCGGACGTCGTCCAGGCGGACGCCGGGGATCTCGATCTGGAGAGTGATCTCTTCCGCGTTCTCGAAAACATCGGCCGCCGGCGACCAGAGCGCGGTCTCCATGCCTTCGTCCGGAAACTCGGTCCGGTGGATCGTGTCTTCGAAAAGCCGGTTCATTTTCTCCTGGATCGCAAACAGATCCTGGAGTGAGTTCCACTGAAAAACGCTCATGGCCCTAGGGTCGAGGCTCGAGGGGCGAGAGTCAAGAGGTTTGAGCGTCGCCGCCCGCTCCTCCCGGCTCCCGCCCGCCCTCGCCGATTACTTCTTTTCCGCGTCCACGTACTCGGTATCGATGACCTCGTCTTCCTTGCCCGAATTCGCCGACCCGCCGGCTTCGGAGCCTCCGGAGCCCTCGGCCTCCTGGCCCCCCCCGGCCCCGGCGGAGGCGTTGCGGTACATCGCTTCCGCGAGCTTGTGGGAAGCCTGCTGGAGTCTGTCAGTCGCCGCCGTCATGTTCTCGGCTCCTCCCGACTCGAGCGCTTTCTTCGCGTCGGCCAGAGCGGCCTCGAAATTCGAGACCTCGCCGGGGTCGAGCTTCGACTTGTTCTCGCCGAACGACTTCTCCGTCGAATAGATCAGGCTGTCGAGCCGGTTCTTCGCCTCGATTTCCTCGCGGCGCTTCCGGTCTTCCTCCGAATGCGCGCTCGCATCCTGGACCATCTGGTTGATCTCGTCCTTGTTCAGCCCGGAGGAGGCAGTGATGGTGATTTTCTGCTCCTTGCCGGTCCCGAGATCCTTCGCGGAGACGTTCATGATGCCGTTCGCATCGATGTCGAAAGTGACCTCGATCTGCGGGACGCCTCTCGGAGCGGGCGGCAGCCCCACGAGATGAAACACACCGATGGCCTTGTTGTCCCGCGCCATCTCGCGCTCCCCCTGAAGCACCCGGATCTCGACGGAGGTCTGGTTATCCGAAGCGGTCGAGAACGTCTCACTCTTCTTGGTCGGAATGGTCGTATTGCGCTCTATCAGCCGGGTGGTGACCCCGCCGAGCGTCTCGATACCGAGCGACAGGGGCGTCACGTCGAGAAGCAGCAAGTCCTTGACGTCGCCCGCGAGGACTCCGCCCTGGATCGCCGCGCCGATCGCAACGACTTCGTCCGGGTTGACGCCCTGGTGGGGGTCCTTCCCGAACAGCTCCTTGACGAGCGCCTGGATCCGCGGCATGCGCGTCTGGCCTCCGACGAGCACCACTTCGTCGATGTCCTTCGGCTCGACGCCCGCGTCCTTCATCGCTTGTTTGCAGGGGGCCATCGACTTGATGATGATGTCTTCGACCAGCTGCTCGAGCTTCGACCGCGTCAGCCGAAGCTGAAGGTGCTTCGGACCGGACGCGTCCGCGGTGATGAAAGGAAGATTGATCTCCGTTTCGACCACGTTCGACAGCTCGATCTTGGCCTTCTCGGCCGATTCCTTGAGGCGCTGCATCGCCATGGCGTCTTTCGACAGGTCGACGCCCTGGTCTTTCTTGAACTCGGCCAGAATCCATTCGATGACCCGCTGGTCGATGTTGTCTCCGCCGAGATGCGTGTCGCCGTTGGTCGACTTGACCTCGACGACGCCCTCGCCGACCTCGAGGATCGAGATGTCGAACGTTCCGCCCCCGAAGTCATAGACGGCGATCGTCTCGTCCTTCTTCTTGTCAAGCCCGTACGCCAGCGCCGCGGCCGTCGGCTCGTTGACGAGACGCTCCACGGTCAGGCCGGCGATCTGCCCGGCGTCCTTGGTGGCCTGCCGCTGGGCGTCGTTGAAGTACGCCGGGACCGTGATGACGGCTCGAGTCACCTTTTCGCCCAGATACGCCTCGGCCGCTTCCTTGAGCTTGCCGAGGATCATCGCGGAGATCTCGGGCGGCGAGTACTCCTTGCCACTCGCCAGGACGCGCACGTCGCCGTTCCCCGACTGCTTCACCTGGAAGGGCACCATCTTCATCTCGTCGGTGACTTCGCCGTACTTGCGGCCCATGAATCTCTTGATCGAAAAAACGGTGTTCGACGGATTGGTGATCGCCTGACGCTTGGCGACCTGCCCCACCAGCCGCTCCCCCGACTTGGAGAACGCGACAACGGAAGGCGTGGTGCGATTGCCCTCGGCGTTCGGGATGACGACGGGGTCGCCACCCTCCATCACCGCCACGCACGAATTGGTGGTGCCGAGGTCGATCCCGATAATTTTGCTCATTTTTGGTTTTCCTCTCCCATTCGCTGCTCTTCGAAACAGGTTGCATTCTAGAAGTTGAGCGTTATGTTGTCAAGTCGTATTTTGAGTGATATCAGTGGATGGCACTCAGATACCAGGTCGTAGGTCGAGCGTTCCGGGTTGACCGTTCCGGGGTCAAGGGGAGGGGGAAGCGAAACCGGATGAGTCGGGAACTCGGGAGTCGCGAGAGCTCTTTTGACGGGGCGCGCTATGGGCCGTGCTTTAAACGCCTGAACGGTCGACGCTTACCCACCCCCGCGCCCTTTTACTCGATCACCTGCACGGCCGGGCGTCGATCCGGCGGGCGGCCCCGGGAGCCTCCGGGGTGGATCTCGGCCACCGGCGCCAGGGAGCGGTCAAACGAGAGATCGAGGTCGATTTCGCCCTGCGCGTTGCGGCCGTAGAGACCGAACTTCCCGTCGTCGGACCGGAGGATGTACCGGTACTTGCGGCCGTACGGGTCGTAGACACCGCTTTCGTCCAGGATCCCGGTCGTGACGAGATCCTCGAGCTTCTTCGGATACTGGCCCGAGGAATCGTAGAAGACCCGCACGGCCCGTTCGATTGCCGCCAGCCGTTCGAGCGAGACGGATTTCAAGAACTCGGCGGCCTCGCGGCGCTCTCCCCGGGGCCGGACGAACAGGTTCCACGGGTTTCTCGGCACCAGGTAATAGCCGAGCCCGATCAGGACAGCCGCCACGACCCAGAGCGTCGCCGCGCGGGCCGGGAAGCCCGCTCGGGTGGGGGCCGCCGTCGAGATCACCGGCGCCACCGGGATTCGTCCCTCGACTATGAGGCTGCGGCCCAGAAGCTCCGCCAGTCCCTTGTAGACGTCGAACTCGGAGAGAAACGCGTGCTCCTGGATCTCCGCGACGCTTCGGGCGCCGTCGACCCATTTCCAGGCCTCGGCTTCGGTTCTCGAGACCACGAGCGAGCCCTCGGCGGGAGGCTCGGGGGGGACGACCAGGAGGAGCTCCTCGACGCCGGCCGCCCGGCGGAACACGATGTCGCGCGACGGAATCTTCTTCTCGAGCATCGGCCACTCGTCGAGCATCTGAGCGGCTTCCATCAGGATCGATTCGGTCGGCACCGGGGACATGTGGTCCGCGTCGTAGTCGATCGGACCTTCCTGCGTGAAGGAGAAGCGTCCGTCCGTCCAGCGGAACGCGTTGAAGACGATACGAAGAATCTGGAGGCGGAGAGCCTCGCGGAGATCCGCCGGGGTGACGAGCCGGTCGCGGATCAGCAGGAATCCGAGGCGCTGCTGGGTCTCCGCCTGCGTCTGCAGTATCCGCGCGAGCTGCTCTTCCGAGATCCGGCCGGCGCGGACGAGAAGGTTCCCGATCCGGTTGTCGAGACGGCGCTGCGCCGATTCGGCGGCGACGACCTGCCCTCCGAGAAAGGAAATCGTAACGGTGTCGTCCTCCCCCTCTACGGTCAGAACGCCGCTCTTTCGCTGGAGCCCGAGCACCTGGAAGATGTCGTTCAACGAGAAGACGCGGAGGGTGCCCTCAAGACCCATGGGACCTCCTCCATGAGCTCGAGAGAGAGGTCACCCACACGAGCGCGGCGATCGCGATCGGAGCGAGAAGCGCGGGGCCGCCGCCCGCCGACGACGGGAGCTGGCGCGGATCGAAGAAGCGTCCACCGATCCCCGCCACCCCCAGGCAGAAGAAGAAGAGCGCCATCGTGAGAAAGCCGAGGAATGCCCGGTCCGAAAACACGTGGTGCGTTCCAGGCAGCAGCACCGACAGCAGCCGGCAGAGGCGGTCGCGCGTGCGCACTCTCGCTCGAATCTCACCGGCCTGGGCGACGTGGGCGGCGATGCCCACGTTCTCCTTGCGGACGTGAAAGCGGACGCACTCCGTGCAATAGAGGGGGTGGTCGCCGTACCGCCGACACGAGTCGCAGACGGCGATCCCGCAGCGGGCGCATTCGATTGCCACGGGGCGCTTCGATCGCCACGCGGCGATCGAGACTCCGAGCGCGAGCGCGGCCCATGGCCCGATCGCGAACGGCGTCAGAAAGAGGCCCGCAAAACTGAGCGGCGGTGCGTGACCGGGAAGGCGTCGGCTCTTCGACTGCCGGTTCCACTGCTCGATCCGCTGGCGCGCCCGCCAGAGCGGGTACCCGGCGGAGACGACCCGAGCGACGCTCGGACGTTCCGTCCACGCGACGACAGACGAGGCGGAAAGCGCCCGAGCACGGGTGATCGCGACCGACTGTCCCTCGAAGTCGTAAGCCTCTCCGCGGGCGAGCGAGATGTTGTACGGAATCTCCGCCGCTTTCGGTGCGCGCTCGGCGGCCGCGTCGTAATCGCGGATCGCCTGCAGGTAGTCGCCATCCTGGAAGTGCACGTTGCCGCGGTTCAAGAACGGGCGGTAATCCCGGGCGTCCGCCTGGATCGCGCGGTCATAGGAGACGATCGCGCGCTCGGAATCCCCGGACCGTTCCGCGTACATCCCGAGGAGGAACCACACGTCGCGGTCTTCCGAAAACACGCCCGACGCCTGCCGGAGGCCGTCTTCGGCGCTCGCGTCTTCGCGCCTTTCTTCGAGGTCCACCGCCGCGACCCAGAGCGGCGAGCGCTGGACCAAGTTCTCCCGGGAGACCGCGGAGAGCACCGGAATGAGAAGACCGAGCCCGACCAGACCGGCGGCGAGGACCGCCCGCTCCGAGCCAACCGTGTACGTGAAGAGGAGGGCCCCCCAGTACAGAACGAGCCACCCCGGCCCGAGCCCCAGCGCGAGCGGGCAGAGGGCGATCACGAGAGCGAGCGGAGCCGCCGCGCCGCCGCCCATCCGGCGGGACATCTCGCCCAGATCGTGGGAAATCCGCGATGAGTGCTTGAGGAACAGCGTCAGGATAAGCCCCAGGAGCGACGCGGCGACGGCAAATGACAGCCAGACGGCGGCCGAGGACGCGAGCGTCAGCCGGGACTCGCGCGTGGCGAGGAGCGTCCCCGCCGCATCCGGAATCAGGCGCGAGGCCTGCGAGTACACGCCGCGCCGGATCAGGAATCCGATCCTCGACAGGATCGCGTCATAATTCGTGTCGTCGAGGAGGATCGCGGCCTCGTACGCGCGCGCGGCCCGCTCTGTTTTTCCGAGCGACTCCGCTTTGCGGCCCTCGTGCACCGCCGTCCGCGAGAAGTCGGAGAGCCGCGACACGCCGACCGCGCGCGCGGATTTCCGCATCGCCGCCAGGGCCGCGGCGGCGCCCCGCGCGTCGTCCTCGAGATGCGCGTTTAAGAACTCGAACCAGTGAGCGCGATAGAGGCTGCGGGTCATGGGCGGGGGCAGCGCGGACACCGCGTCCTGGGCCGGAAGGACCGCGGCCGCGAGCAGGGCGATCAGCAGGCACAGACTTCCCGGAAGGAGGAGGGCCCGCGTTCGGCTTCGACGCGCCGGCGTCCTTGCGGGACGCGGCCGTCCGGGAAAAGTGGGTTCTTGCGTGCGAGTCCCCGGTCAGCGCGGCGCCGGACGGGTCACTTCGACGAAGGCCAGTCGCAGCTCGTACAGGACGCGGGACAGGAAATCCGATTCTTCGAACGACAGATTGTTGCGGGTCTTCGATTCGAGGACGCTCAACCAGTCGATCATCTGGCGTGCCACCGCGGGCTCCCGGTGCCGGGCTCCGGTCGGGTCGGCGAGAAGGCCGAGCGCCGAGTACGCGGTCGTGGCGAGCGAGCGAACGATCGCCGTGAATTCACCCGTCGGTTCCGGAGGCGGGACGCCCGGCTCCCCCGGCTCCTCGAGCTCCTCGAGCTCCTCGTCGAGAGAAGCGGGAGGGGGCGGCGCCGGAGCGGAGGCAGCGGCCTCGGGCGCCGGAGCGGAACGGGCGCCGGCCGCCTCGGGCGAAGTCGCCGCCGCGACGGGAGGCGGAGGGGCCGGGGTCGCTTCCGACGCAGCCTCCTCGGGCTCGAAGCCGGGACGCAGCTCGCCATCCGGAGTGAACATCCTACGATCGACGACGCGGATCGGCTTTTCCTCTTTTTCGGCCATCGCTCCTCTTGGGGGTATCTGAAATATTAACCCGAACGCGTTCCAACGCAGGTCGAGGGAGCTTCCGGTCGGCCGCCTCCTCTCCCGTCCGTGCGCGCTAGGATGCGGGCGTGCCGCCGCTCGAGAGTCTCGCCGCGCTCGTCGAAAAGCTGCGGCAGGAGTGTCCCTGGGATCGCGAGCAGACGCCCGAAACGATCCGCGCGTTTCTCCTGGAAGAGTGCTACGAGACCCTGGAGGCGATCGACGACGGCGACCCGCAGGCCCTGCGCGAGGAGCTCGGGGACCTCCTGTTTCAGGTGTTCTTCCTGGCGACGCTGGCGCGCGAGCGCGGATGGTTTGATCTCGATGGCGTGGCGGAGGACGTCTCGGCGAAGATGATCGACCGCCATCCCCACGTTTTCGGAGAGACCCGCGCCCGCGACGCGGCAGAGGTCAAACGCAGCTGGGAGGCCCGCAAGCGCCGGAAGGCCGGGGCGGCATCCGACCCGTTCGAAAGCCTGCCGAAGGGCCTGCCCGCGATCGCCGCGGCCTACCGGATGGCATCCCGGGCGGCCGACCTCGGTTTCGACTGGGAGCGCGACGCCGACGTGGCGGCGAAGATCGAGGAGGAGCTCGGCGAGTGGCGCGAAGCCTCCGAGGCGGGCGACTCCGCCGCCGAGGAGCACGAAATCGGCGACCTGCTCCTCTCCGTCGTCAACCTCGCCAGGCGCCGCCACGTGGATCCGGAGGCGGCCCTGCGTCGCACGAACGCGAGGTTCCGTTCGAGGTTCGCGGGCGTCGCGCGGCGCGCCGCGGAGAGCGGCCGCGAGATCGGTCAGGTCGGCGCCGCCGAGCTCGACCGCTACTGGGAAGAGGCCAAGGCCGAGGAGTGATCGGGAGCTTCAGCGCTCGGAGTCCATCCGTGAGAGTCAGCGACTTTCGTCAGTCAGCTCATTTCACCACCTCGCTGATCTTCACCAGGCGCACGCCCCGCGCGGAAAGCCTCGGGAGCTCTCTGTCGAGCACTGCAAGCGTTGTCTCATACGGGTGTCCGATCGCGATCGCGGACCCGTCCTTCTTCGCATGGGCGATCAACTCGGTGAGCGACTCCTCGATAGCGCTCTCCTTCTGAACGTCGTCGAGAAAAACGCGCCGCGACGCGGAGGGGACCCGCGCTTCGCGCGCCGCTTCGAGCGCGACCGTCGCCCCGGTAGTCCGACTGTCCACGAAGAAGAGCCCGCGGCCCGCCAGAACGCCCGCGACCGTGCGCATGACCCGCCAGTCGGCCGTCGCGGCCGAGCCCATGTGATTGTTGACGCCGACCGCGCCGGGGACCGAGTCGAGATCGCGGCGCAGCGTGGCGGCGATCTCCTCGTCGGTCTGCGAGAGCAGGACGACGCCGGGCCCGGGACGCACGACCGGAAATCCATGCGGCTCCATCGGGAGATGCAGCAGCACCTGCTTGCCCGACCGTTCGAGGGTTCGGGCCGTGTCTCCGCTCGCGGGAAGTCCCGGGAGAACCGCGCCCGAGACGGCGAATCGCCAGGCAGCGATCCGGGCGACAGCCTCCGGATCGTTGCCGAGGTCGTCGATCAGGATCGCGATGCTCGGAAGGGCCGCCCCGTGGTAGGACGGCGGCGGCGATGTTTCGTCAGCGGGCCGCGGCGAGGGGCGCGCTCCGTGATCCCGCTCGACGAAAGGTGTGCGGCGAGGCTCGCGCACGCGCGAACGAGGCGTCGGCCGTGGCGGAGGAAGAGGACTCGTCTGGCGCGAGGTCGCGCGGTACAGAAGCACCCCGAGGACGATCGAGAGAAGCGCGAAAAAGATCGCCAGCTTCGAGACCCTGTTCTTCGAGCGGGGCAACCTCGGAGGCTATTCCTGGCGCGCGGTCATCAGTTCCGAGACGGCTCGCCTCGCACGACGGCCAGTCGTGGGCGCGCGGTCGGGCATGAAGAGGCCCTGCTCCTCAGCTCAGGCCGCGCGGCGGCCCGGGACCGCACCGCGGGCGAGCTCGAGCCCTCGCTGCAGAATCGCGTCTTCGGGCTTCGCGGCATCGGGCGCCGGCGTCGCGTTCGGGGCGACCTTGCCGCCCGGCCCCGCGATTGTCGGAAACACGATGACGCGGTCGTCGGGCGCCAGCCCCTTGCCGGCGAGCACGGTGCCGGAGGGCGAGACGTAACGGGCGACCGTCATGTAGAGCGTTCCGCCGGACTCCGTGGACACCTGCCGCTGCACGATCGCCATGCCGACGGTGGACTCCCCGACCGTGACCGCCTGGGCCCGATCGTGGAGCGCTGCGGCGAACACCTCTGCAGCACCGCCGGTGGAGTCGTCGATCAGGACGACAGTCTTGCCGGTCCAGAGTTTCTCTCCGGAACCCTCCAGAGGCTGCAGCACCACCTTCCGGGCGATCGGCTTCGCGACGAGGCCCGGTCCGGTGAAGAGCGCCGCGGACGGCGCCGCTGCCGCGATCTCGCCGCCGATCGATCCGCGAACGTCGACGATGACGCCGTGCGCCGGTTTGGAACGCGCCTGCTCGATCGCCTGCCGGAGTCCGGCGGCCGTGTCCTTCCGGAACGAAGGAATCTTGATGATGGCGACGTCGCCGTCAAAGCGCGTCGAGACCGCGCCGGAATCGAAGCGCGCGCGGGGGATCTTGAGCGTCACACGTCTCTCGTCTCCGCCGCGAAAAACCAGCACTTCCACTCGCGTGCCCTCGGGACCCTCGAGCGCGGCCTTTACTTTCCAGAGCGACGAATTCCGGACGGGCTTGCCGTCGACCGTGTCGATCAGATCGCCCGGCTTGACGCCGGCCTTCTCGGCGGGAGAGCCGGGAAGCGGCGCGACGACGTAAGGGAAGCCGCCGCGGCGGGCAACGACGATTCCGGGCCCGACGGCGCCGGAGGCTTGCTGCGCGCGGTAGGCAGCGCGCTCGGAGGCCGGCACGTAATAGGAGAAAGGATCGAGCGCGTCGGACATCCCGTCATACGCGCCGTCGAGCAGCGTCTTCGCCTCGGTGGTCTCGACGTAATTCGAACGCGTCAGCGAGAAGATGTCCGAAAAGATCGAAAGCGACCGGGTCGCCGAATCCCGCCCGGACCCGGGCGGCGCCGTCACGGCCCGGATCGACAACAGGGCCGCGAGGGAGCCGACGACGAACAGCAAACGCGAGCGGTTGGACCTCATAGATCGATGGTAACAGAGGGGCAACGACCCCTGATTCCCGGCGATGTCGATGTCCGCGTCGCGCCCGGAGAGGCACTGACAATGAGACTCTGCAGGATCCCTGTCCGGGCCCAACGAGAGGGGGCAAAGCTGCGCTTGTCTCCAGACGGTGCCCAAGCTCGGAGCCGCGGCGAACGGAGGGACGGGGCGAACGGCACGCCCGGACTGCAGAGGCCACGTTAGGCGCCCCTCACGCCAACCCTCTCCCGCGGGGAGACGGAGCAGCACTTCCGGCAAGCTGGTGGCTAAGCTCGCATCGAGAGGAGTCTCCTGACCGAAGGGAAGGAGGAGCCTCTCGATGCGGGAGCCGCAGCGAACGCAGGGACGAGGTGAGCGGTCGAGCCGACAGGCGAGCCGCTCACCGGTGCCGTTCGCCGCAGCGAACGGCACGTCCCGGAGTGAGCGGAGGCGACGGTAGGCGACGGCTTACCTCAGCCACGCCACCGGATCGCTCGCCCTTTGCCGGTCGCGGATCTCAAAGTACACCCCCGGCTCGCTCCGGCCCGGACCGCTCCCGGAGGTGCCCAGGGTCGTGCGTGCCGGCACGACCGACCCGGGCGAGACGCCGATGGTCTGGAGCCACGCGTACAGGGTGAAGATCCCGTCGCCGTGGTCGAGAATGACGAGGTTTCCGTACTCCGCCAACCACTGCGCGTAGACGGCCTTGCCGGCGTACACGGCGCGCACCGGCGTGCCGGGCGGCGCGGCGACCGCGATGCCGTTCGATATCGTCCAGGCGTCGAACTTCGGATGGCGGTGGCGTCCAAAAGTCTCGACGACCGCGCCCTTGGCCGGCCAGTCGAGTACGCCCTTCCACGGGCGAATTCCGGACGAGGCATCCGCCGTCTCTCCGCTCGACTGGCGGGCCAGAATGCTCAGGAGGCGCTCGAGCTTGTCGGCTTTGTCGGAAAGCGCGTGGAACTCTTCCTTGCCGGTCACCGCGACGTGCCGCTCCCGAGAGAGCAGCGACTCGCGTGAAGTGCGAAGGCGGGACATCGCGAGAAGCTCCCGTCGGCTCTTCGCCCAGTTCTGGTCGAGCTCGGCCTTGAGGGCTTCTTCGCGCGCGAGGTCCTGCCCGAGCCGCTCCTGCGCGGTCCGATGGGCGCTCAAGAGGCGTCCGTCCCGGCGGGCGAGGCCGTCGAGCCGCTCGACTCCTCGCAGAAATCCACGAGCATCGCCCGCCTCGAGCAGCACGCGCAGGTAGCCGTAACGCCCGAACCGCTGAAGCACCCGCGCCCGGGAGAGGAGCGCGCGCGCGGAGCGCCCCGAGGCCGCCCCCGCGGAAGTCCGCTGCGCTCGCGTCGCGGCGAGCGCGCGCGTCAACTCCTCCCGCTGCGCGGCCAGAAGCCGCGTTTCCTGCTGCCCGATCTCCAGCCTCCAGTCGAGGCGTTTGATCTCCTCCGAAAGAGTGGCGACCGCCTTGTCGCTTTCCGAGAGTCTTCCGCGCAGCGCCGTGATTCGAGCGCGAATCCGGGCCAGGTCCGTCTCGCCCTGCGTGTCGGGGGCGCTCGTCTGACTCGTCTGACCCGTCTGACTCGTCTGCGCGCCGATCGCCGGGGGCACGAGAAGCGCCGCTGCGAGAACGAAGCCGGCTCGCCGCCGCCGAAAGGTCAACATCAACCGGTCAGGGTCGGGAATCGCGATCACCAGAGAGAAGTCCCCGCGGCGTCGGGAGGAGCGGGGCTGCCGAGCAGAGAGCGGATCGAGGCCGTCACGTCGGCGATCCTCGGAACGGGAGACGTCTTGAACCGGCGCGAAGAGAACAGGATCCCGCGAACGAGATCGGGATCAACCGAACAGTGGTCTCCGCTCCACACGTCTCGATTGTCCTCGAACACGTCGGCCGTCGGGACCCCGAGCGACGCCTGCCAGGAGACGCGGTAACCGCGCGTGTTCGCCACGATCAGGTCCGGGATGACCCTGGGATCGAAACGGCGGTAGATGTCCTCGCGTTTGAAGACCCGTGAAACCGCGCGCTCTCCGTTCTTCGGGTCCGTCAGCGCCGTGAGCCGCGAGATCAGCTCCGCGCGCAGGCCCTCGTACTGAGGGCCCGGCTCCACGATCCCGCCCCTCTCGCGCCCTTTCAGATTGATGTACACGTCGCCGAGCCCCATCGCATAAGCGCGCGACTTGCTCCAGTCCACCGCTTCCCAGAACTGGCCCCGGGAGAAGAGGGCCTCGAGGCTCTTGCGGTGCGCGCCCCCGGTCAGAACGAGATATCCCGCCTCGACCAGCCACGAGTTGTAGTTGACGGAACGCCGCCAGGTGGCGAATCCATGGTCGGACAGCACGATCAGGACGTCCTGCGGCCGGAGGCTCTTCGCGGCGTCGCCCACGATCGCATCCACCGTCTCGTACGATTTCTCGACCGCATCGCCGTACTTCTTCGCGAGCGCCGCGTCGTAGGCGGGGTGCTGAGGGTCGCGGAATCTCCAGAACACGTGGGCGACGCGGTCGGTGAACTCGAAATAGTGGACGAGAAGCCGCTCGCGGCCGGCGAGCAGCGAGTCGAGGATCTTCCGGTCCGACTCGACCGTCGCGGCGACGTCCTCTAAAAAAGCGTCCTCGGGAAGCGTCCCAGACTGGATAGACCACGTGTCGATCGCCCAGCCCATCGTCTTGAACCTTCCGAAATCGCGCACGAAATTCCCCGCCAGCCCGGCCGGCGTCGAGATCTCGAATCCCGGAGGCAGCCGCTGCGGGTCAAACTGCACCGGCGAGAGATAGAGGCCGATCTCCGGATCGAGCTTCTCCAGCCGGAAGCGGCCATACCCGTGCACGGTCACGAGCGGGTTCACGCGAAACGGCAGCGAGACCCAGCCGCTCCACTCGCCCGGCTTCAGCGTCACGCGCTCACCGGCGACGCCGATTTCCAGAGTGTCGCGCGCCGGAGCAACCGTGAGAGTGACCGGCAGCTCGATTGCGCCTTCGCGCCCGAACGGCTTGCCCGGAGGTCCGGCGATGCGCACCGTCTGGCTGCCGCGGTTCGATTCGAGCTTCAGGATGTCGATCGAAAAATCGTTGCCCTCGCGCGGCGCGAAGAACGGGTCGGACGTGAAGTAGAACGGCTTGCCGATCCTCCCGGAAAGGTCGGGAACTCCGAGACCCGACAGCTGCCGGCCGCCGGCGAATTTTTCCGGCGGAAAGGTGACCGGGATTCGGATCACGGTGGCCGGCCGCGCGCCGCCCTCCGACCAGAACGTCGGCCCCTTGCGGTTGTTGCGGACCGAAGGCCGGTAGGGCGGGACCCAGGCGCGGACCGCGAAGAATACGCCGGCGCCCGCTGCGAGCGCGATCGCCGCGAACGCCAGCGGAATCGTCCGCCGGCGCCGCAGCAGGAAGATCAGGGCTCCCGCGAGGATGAAAACCGCGGCGGCCGCGGCTCCGAGCACGACGGGATTCGAGCGGCCGAAGAGAAAGGGCACGGAGATCTCGTCGGCGACCGCGAAAGTCGGAACCCGATTTTCGGGATCTCGCTTCAGAAAGTCGAAGATTTCGTGCCCCCCGGGATCGAGACCAGTGGAAAACGTGGCCCAGGAGACGGGCGTCTGCGCGGGAATGGTCGGCGTCAGCGGCGAGTAGGCGCCCCTCGCCTTCAGGGCGGCGAGGTTCGGGAGCCGGCCGGCGGCCATCATCTCTTCGACGATTCCAGCATCGACGCCGTCGAACCCGAGCACGACCGTTCGAGGAGTGTCCTGCGCCGCCGCGCCGTGGACTACGGCGAGGAGGGCGAGCGTCAGAAGAATACGGCGCATGCTGCCGAACCAGTGTAGCGGCCTCCTGGCATTTCCGGGCGCGCGTGGACCCGAAAACGACGCGTACCGACTTTCCGCGCTTCGCGCGGGCGCGTTGTTTTTCTCACTCCCGGGCGACCCATTCACCGCTGGTTCAGCGGCTTTACCTCTCGGTAACGTAACGCTGACGTTCGCATTTTTGGGCGCTCGTGCGACGCGCGCGCCCAAAACGAGCGCGCCGATTTTCTCGCGGGGCGGCGCGGGGGATTTAGAATCGCGGTATGTCCAGCCGGGCCGACGACCTCCAAACGCTTCTGGCGCGGATTCCCGACCCGGAGATCCGGTCTCTCTTCTCGCCCGACTTCATCCTCTGCTGCGAGCACTTCGACCGGTTCACGACCGACATGGTCCTGAATCTCGTGCGTGACCTCGACCTCGAGCCGTCGATCTCGCGCGGGGCGACGGCCTCGTCGCTCGTGGCGGAGAAGGGATTTGCGCCGCGAGCGACGGTGCCGCTCGGGTGGTTCCTCCGGAAGCTCGCGGCCGGCGGATATCTGGACGCCGCGGGAGGCGGCGCCGGCGGGGAAGTCTCCTATCGAGCGCGCGGACCGCTCCCGCCGGGAGATCCGGACCGCGCGGAGGCGCAAGCTCGCACGGTCAACCCGCGGTCGATCCCGCCGTTCACCGTGGTCCGCGCGATGGTGGAGCATGTGCCCGCTTTCCTGCGAGGTGAGAAAACCGGCGAAGAAATCCTGTTCTCCCCCGCCCGTCTGCCGCTCTGGTTCGACTACTTCTCGAACGACAATCTCCTCTACGCGATCAACAACCGGCTCGGGGCCGAGGCCGTCGTCCGGGCGCTGCCTTCGGGCCGTCCCGCCGTCATGTTCGAGCTCGGCGGAGGATCCGGGTCGGCCGCTCTCGCCGTTGCGGAGCGGCTGTCGCGCGACGACGCTGTGGGCCGGATCAAACGCTACGTCTTCACCGAAGTGGTCCCGACCTTTCTGCGGCGCGCCGAACGGACGATCCGGCCGCGGTTCCCGACGCTGCCGGCGGAGTTCAGAAGGCTCGACATGGACCGGGACTTCCAGGAGCAGGGAATCGAGAAAGGATTCGCGGACGTCGTGTATGCAGTCAACACGGTCCACATCGCGAAGGACCTCGATGCGACGCTGCGCCGCATCCGCGAATCGTTGAAGCCGGGCGGCACCGCCGTTTTTTCCGAATGCGTGCGGCCGTTCGACGGCCAGCCCATCTACGTCGAATTCGTGTTCAACTTCCTCGAGAACTTCACGGGGGTCGCGACCGATGCTGCCACGCGGCCGAACCACGGCTTTCTGACCCCCCAGAACTGGCGCGATGCGTTCCGGGCCGCCGGTTTCGAGCAGCCGGAGATCCTGCCGGACGTCGAGGAACTCGCCCGCCACTACGACGCCTTCTTCGTGGCCGCGGTCTCGGCGAGAAGGCCCCTGGAATGAGAGGATTTTCGGGCTCACCGCGGGTGTTGGTACCCTTAGGCCCTTAGCCCGCAGCATGAGGAGGATGTTCATGACTCGAGAAGCCCCTCGGAAGTTGTCCCGGCTTGCGGGCGTCGCCGCTCTGGCAGCCGGTCTCCTCGTCGTCACCCCGGACGGCGCTCGCGCGGCTGAGGCGGCTCCTTGTGTTCCGGACGCGACCACCCTGTGCCTGAACGCCAGCCGCTTCAAGGTCCAGGTCGCGTGGAGCGTCCCCTCCCAGGGCACGAGCGGCATCGGAAACGGGGTCGCGCTCACCGGCGACACCGGCGAATTCTGGTTTTTCTCGGCGAACAACATCGAGCTCGTCGTGAAGGTGGTCGATGGCCGCGCCTTCAACAACAAGTTCTGGGTTTTCTACGGCGCGCTCTCGAACGTGCAGTACACGATCACGGTGACGGACACGACGACCAATGCCGTCAAGACCTACGTCAACCCCAACGGAAATCTCGCCAGCGTCGCGGATGTGACGGCCTTCTAGTCTTCCTCGGCTTTCGGCCGATCCTTACGGCTCGGGTCGTCCCAGAACGGATAGAAGCAGTACCACTGCTCCGGGTGCGCGCGAATGTAACGCTCGAGGATTGCGACGTATCGCGCCAGGTTCTCCCGCAGCGAAGCGTCCCGATCGACGCCGCGAACGATCGTTAACGGCTCCTCGATGATCGCTCGGTAGCGGCCGTCCTCTGTTCGAAGGATGAACGCGGGGAGAACCGTCGCGCCGGTGGCCATCGCAACCCGGAAAGGCCCTCGCGGGAAAAATGCCTCCCGCCCGAAGAAGGGGACCGCTATGCCCGTGTTGTTGAAGTCCCTGTCGCCCTGCATCGCGACGATCGCGTTCTGTTCGAGCGCGCGCAGCACTGCGAGCGTTGGCCCGAAGCTGCGGTCGATCGGAATCTCGGTCACGCCGGCGCGGCGGTGAAGGCGGCGCCTCGCCTTCTCGACACCCGGGAAAATGTCGGGAACCAGAACGACGTGAATGGGCTGTTTCACCTCCGCGAGCATCAGCCCGCCGACCTCCCAGTTTCCGACGTGAGCCGTCAGAAGCAACACGCCCTTCCCGGCCGCGCGCCCCGCCACGAGGCGCGAGAAGCCTTCGACGCTTTCGACCAGCCGCGCGGACTCCGCGGGCGGGCGGCTCGCGAAGTGGAGGAAGTCGAGCCACGCGGAGGAATGCCCGCGCACCATTTCGTCGGCCAGATGCGCCACCTTTTCGGGAGAGGCGTTCTGGCCGAGGATGATCTCGAGGTTCGAGCGAATGGCCGCCAGATACTTGGGCCTCAGGCGGAAGTAAGTCCCCCCGAAGGCGCGCGCCATCGGATACGCGATGCGCCTGGGGAAGTGACGCGCGAAAAAGAGAGTGCCGGGAAACCAGAGGTGGGACGTCGCGGACGCGATCGCCCGCACGAGCCGGTTCCGGCTGGACATCTTCTCCTGCACGAAGCGGAGTCTAAGGTGCGTGAACCTCTGCCGGGTCCCGGGTCAGGACGCTTTGTTCTTGAGCAGCTTCAGGAGCGCCTTTTCGGAGCCATGCAGGCCGGGCGCTCGCCGCTCGACGAGCTCCTCGACGTTGTCGAAGTACCGGTCCAGCACGCGGCCACGGTCGAAGCTGGAGATCACTGCCGGGTAGATGTACGACGACCTGCAGATCGCCGGCGTGTTCCCGAGCATCTCCGCCGTCTCCTTCACGGCCGCGACGACCTTGCGCTTGCGCGCCGTCTTTGTCTCCGGCGTCTCCGTCCCCGCGCGCGCAAGCGCACACGCGCAGATCAGAGTGCCTGCCCACGTGCGGAAGTCCTTTGCCGAGAATCGGTCGCCCATCAGCTCCTTGATGTACTCGTTGATGTGCCGGCGCCGGATGTCGACCCACTTTCCCTCGTCGTCGCGATACTTGAAGACTTCTCCGGGGACTCGTGCGAGCTCGCGCACGATTCGAGCGACGCGGCGGTCACGCAGCTCCCGATGCTGCTTCTTGCCCCACTTTCCCGGAAAATCGAAGGTGACGAGATCGCCGCGCACGCGGACGTGCTTCGCGCGCAGCGTCGCGATTCCGTAGCTTCCGTTCTCCTCGGCGTACACCTGACTGCCCGGACGCAGAAAGCACGTGGACAGAATTCGCAGCACGCACGCGAGGACCTTCTCCCGCGGTATACCCTTCAACGCGAGATCCCTCGTGACAGCCCGGCGCATCTTCGGGAGCGCGTCCGCGAAGTGGACCAGCCGGTCGAACTTCTCCCGCTCGCGGCGGGCGGTCCGGCGCTCGTGGTACAGGTACTGCCAGCGTCCGGCGCCGTCCTTTCCCATGGCCTGCACGGCTCCCTGCGGGGAGGGATTCGCGAGAACGTCCTTCCAGGCCGGTGGAATCCTGAGGTTCCGGATCCGCTCCACGTCGCTGGCGGACCCGGGCCTGCCATCCGCCCGGACGTAACGGAACCCCCTCCTGGGTGTCCCGAGGCGACGCAATCCTGTCACCGTGAGCTTCTCGAGAAGTGTCATCCCGCGGGGCGTATTGCAAGAACGTCGCCTTCACCGTCGCCTCCACCGTCGCCTCCGCTCACTGCGGGAGCTGCCGTCGCCGTGCGCGGCGACGGCACCGGCCGGCGGCTCGGCCGGATGCGGCCTCGACCGCCGGCCTG
>JBDTRB010000066.1:0-21900 GCA_039931865.1 Acidobacteriota bacterium
AAGATGTTCTTCGCGCTCGGAAACGCGCTGCTCGACGCGAGCATCAGCGGGTGGGACGCCAAGCGGGCATATGACTACGTCCGCCCGTACACCGCAATTCACTTTCTGTATCGTGGCCAGACCGTGCAGGGATGGGGCGGCCCCGGCGTCGGAACGATTTCGATGCCCGGCGAGACCTGGCGCCCGTACCAGGTGCCGAACGTCGTCACGCCTCCCTTCCCGGAGTTTTTCTCGGGCCATTCCGTGTTCAGCGCCGCGGGCGCGGAGATCCTGGCCTCGTTCACCGGCAGCGACGCCTTCGTGTACTCGGTCCGAATTCCGGCGGGAAGCTCCGCGGCGGAGCCCGGCCTCGTGCCGGCCTCCGACCTGACGCTTTCGTGGAACACCTTTTCCGAGGCGGCCGCCGCCGCCGGGATGTCGCGCCGTTACGGCGGAATTCATTTCAGGTCGGGCGACCTCACGGGCCGGTCGGTGGGCCGCGTCGTCGGCGCCCTCGCGTGGAGCCGCGCTCGGGAGTTCTTCGAGGGGAGGGCCTACGGAGCTGAGATCCTCCCGGTCCGGCGGGGCCGCGCGCCGGTGCTCGTCGTCCGGTAGAGTCGGCCGAAGAGGGCCGATCGGCCGGCAGAGGCATTGCTCGGAGTTCCGCACCATGATCCTAAACTGCCCCTCGTGCGGAAAAAAGAACCGGTCGCCCGCCGACCGCCTGACCGAGACCGGACGCTGCGGCGCCTGCAAGACCGAGATCTCTCCGGTCGGGCGGCCGATCGACGCCGACCCCGAGACCTTTCAGGAGATCACGAAAGGATCGAACGTCCCGGTGCTCGTAGATTTCTGGGCAGCCTGGTGCGGACCCTGCCGGACCGCCGCCCCGGAAGTGGCGCGCACCGCGGCAGACATGAAAGGCCGCGCCCTCGTGCTGAAGGTGGACACCGAAAAGCACCCGCAACTCGCGGCCCAATTCGGAGTGCAGAGCATCCCGAACTTCGCGGTCGTAAAAGGCGGAGTCCTGGTCTCCCAACAGGCCGGCGTAGTTCCCAGCGCCCGAATGATTGAGTGGTTGGTGAACGCGGGAGCGTAGGGCGGGCCGCCTTCCACATCAGTCGCTCAAACATCGACGGGCACGGCTACCAGTTCCTGCGCCCCTCACCCCAACCCTCTCCCCGCGCGCGGGGCGAGGGAGCAGAGCTGCGCTTCAGCCGAGATGGTGGCTAAGCACGCCCCGAGAGGAGTCTCCCGACCAGAGGGAGGGAGGAGCCTCTCGGGGCGGGAGCGTGAGCGAACGTAGTGAGCGGAAGCGACGTGGGGGCGGGAGCCGCAGCGAACGGAGGGGCGAGGCGAGCGGTCGAGCCGACAGGCGAGCCGCTCGCCGGTGCCGTCCGCCCAGAGGCGAACGGCACGTCCCGCAGTGAGCGAAGGCGACGGTTATGCGTGCGCCGTCCACCGCTCCCGCTCTTCGGCGAGCAGCCCGTCCACCCGGTCGACCGGCAGCGGGTGGGAAAACCAGTAGCCCTGCAGAGCGTCGCAGCCGCTTTCGCGCAGATACGCGAACTGCTCCTTCGTCTCGACGCCCTCGGCGATCACGTTCAACTTGAGACCGTGCGCCATGGCGACGACGGCGCGCACGATGCCGCGGTCGGCGGAGTTCGTGACGACGTCCGTCACGAAGGAGCGGTCGATCTTCAGAGTCGTGACCGGAAAACGCTTCAAGTACGAAAGAGACGAGTATCCGGTGCCGAAGTCGTCGATCGACACGCCGACGTGCAGTTCGCGCAGCGCCATGAGGTTCGCGACGGTGATTTCCGCGTCTTCCATCGCAACGCCCTCGGTGATCTCGATTTCCAGAGTCTCCGGTTTCAACCCCGTCTCCGTGAGCGCCGCTTCCACACTCGAGATCAGGTTTCGCTCGTGAAACTGGCTCGGCGAGAGATTGATCGCCATCCGCAGGTCCGAAAAGCCCATGTCCTGCCAGGTGCGGGCCTGGCGCGCGGCGCGCGAAAGCACCCAGTCGCCGAGCGGAACCATCATCCCGGCCTTTTCAGCGACGTCGATAAACGCGCCCGGCATGATCAGCCCGCGTTCGGGGTGCTGCCAGCGAACGAGCGCTTCCATCTCGACGATCCGCCCGGTGGTCAACGACAGCACCGGCTGGTAGTGGAGGACGAGCTCGTCCTTCTCGATCGCCTGGCGCAGACCGGCCTGAAGCGCCATGCGCTGGACGGCTTCTTCGGTCAGCTCCGGAATGCTCACCTGGTAGTTGTTCCGGCCCTTGAGCTTCGCGCGCTCCATCGCGTTGTCGGCGCTGCGCAGCAGGACTTCGGAATCCTGTCCGTCGTCGGGGTACACGGACACGCCGATGCTCGTCGTCAGATCGACGCGGCGTCCACCCGAGGAGAACGGCTGCGCGACGGCTTCGAGGACCTTGCGCGCGACCACGACGGCGTCTTCCGCGCGGCTGATCTCGGGAAGGAGAACGATGAATTCGTCGCCGCCGATCCGCGCCACCGTGTCGTCCTCACGAACGCTTTCCGCGACCCGTCGAGCGACCTCCTGGAAAATCACGTCTCCCGCGCGCTGACCGAATCCGTCGTTGACCGCCTTGAAGAGGTCGAGGTCCAGGAAGAGGATGGCGAGCAGGCGCCCGCTGCGGCGCGCGCGGGTCAGGGAGACGTTCAAGCGCTCCATGAGCAGCGCGCGATTGGGAAGCCCGGTGAGCGGGTCGTGCATGGACTGAAAGACGATCTGTTCTTCCGCCCGTTTGCGGTCGCTGATGTCGCGCGCGAAGGAGGCGACGCCCGTGAGCTCTCCGAGCTCGTCGCGAATCGGCGACGCGGAGACGGCGACCTCGACCCTCGTGCCGTCCTTCCGGAGCCGCTCCGTCTCGTACCGGACGACGGTGTCGCCGTTTTCGATCCTCTTCAAGATGGCCGCGATCTCTCCCTGGCGATCCTCCGGCTCGAGCATCCCGATCGGCTGGCCGTCCATCTCGGAAGGCGAATAGCCGTACATGGCCGTCGCGCCCGCGTTCCAGCTCGACACGCATCCGTCGGGAGTCGTCGAGATCACCGCGTCGTGGGACGACTCCATGATCGCGGCCATTCGGGAAAGAGTCGCTTCCCGGCGGCGCCTGTCGGTCACGTCCACGGCTACGGCGCCGACGAGCGGGCGGCCCGAGTCGCCGCGCAGCGGGAACTTCAGGACGAGCCACTGGCGGCTGCCGTTCGCGCCCGGGAGGGTCTCCTCGACTTCGAGCATCGCACCCGTGGCGAGCACGGTCTGATCGTTTTTCGCAACCCGGCTGGCGACCAGTGCCGGAAGCCATTCCGCATCGGTCTTTCCGAGAAGCGATTGCCCCTTCTCGAAAATGTTGCCGAAGCTGCGGTTGTAATAGATGAGCCGGCCGGCTTCGTCCTTCAGAAACTCGAGCGCGGGACTGTGATCACGGAGCAGCTCGACCTGGCGGTCCCCCGCCGGGAGGGCATCGGGGAAGGGCGGCCGGACCGCGAACGGATCGACTGAAAGCTCGAGGCCTTCAGACGAAGCGCGCGCTTGTCCCATGCCGGCTAGGCGAACGACCACCAGACCTCCTGAACGTTCCAGACGGGGAGCTTCATCTGCCCCTCTTCCAATGTTCGCGCCACAAGTCATCGGGTCTTGTTTTCAGTAACTTGGTGCCGGCCGTAGACGTTCCAGGGGCAACGGCTGGCACCCCCGGGAAGGGTCGCCTGACACAAAACGGCCGGGGCGCAGCGAGCGGTATCCTCGGCAAATGAGCTCGATCCCCGCTCCCAGGGAAGCCCCCGGCGTGGCAAGCGTCACCGAAATCCGAGCCCGGTTTCCGGCTCTTTCGCGAAAAGAGGGCGGATTTCCGGTCGCGTACTTCGACGGCCCTGGCGGAACGCAGGTCCCCCGCGGAGTCGTCGCGGCCATGGAGGAGTACCTCTACGGCCATAACGCCAATACGCACTGGTCGTATCCGACGAGCTCTGAAACCGATGCGGCGATCTCCTCCGCACGCGCCGTGATGGCGGAGTTCGTCAACGGCTCCCCTGAGGAGATTTCGTTCGGCGCAAACATGACGACACTGACGTTTCACCTCGCGCGCGCCCTCGGGCGGCAGTGGGGCCCGGGCGATGAAATCGTGGTGACGGAGCTCGACCACCACGCCAACGTCGATCCCTGGCGCGGTCTCGAAAACGAGCGAGGCATCACCGTGCGCATAGCGGCGATGGATCCCCGCTCGGGACAGATCGATTCCAACGCGCTCGAACGCGCCATGACCGCGAGAACGAAGCTCATCGCCATCGGCGGGGCGTCGAATGCGCTCGGCACCGTGAACGATCTCCGTTTTGCGGCGGAGCTCGCGCGCGCCCGGGGAGCTCTCCTGTTCGTCGACGCCGTGCATTCCGCGCCGCACCGGCCGTCGGACGTCCGCGCGATCGGCTGTGATTTTCTGGCCTGCTCGGCTTACAAGTTCTATGGCCCGCACATCGGCGTTCTCTGGACGCGGCGAGAGATCCTGGAGTCCCTCCAGGTGTCGAAAATCTCTCCGGCCCCCGACACCGCGCCCGAGAGGCTCGAGACGGGGACCCAGAACCACGAGGGGATTGTCGGAGCAGCGGCTGCGGTGGATTTCCTCGCTTCACTCGGCGGAGGCGCGCCCGACTCGCGCCGCGCCGCGCTGCAAAAAACGTTCGAGACGATGGAGGCCCGCGGCCGGGCACTTTTTGCAAGACTCTGGTCCGGTCTCGGCGCGCTGCCGGGCGTGACGCTCTATGGCCCCTCTCCGGAGACGCCGCGAACGCCGACTCTCTCGTTCAACGTGAAGGGACTCACTGCCCGGGATGTCGCCCGAGCGCTCGCGGGTCGGGCGCTCTTCCTCTCGCACGGTGACTTCTACGCCACGACGGCGATCGAACGCCTCGGCTGCGCATCAGAAGGCGTGGTGCGGGCCGGATGCGCCTGCTACACCTCCGAAGACGAAGTCGAACGCCTCGTCGAAGGCGTGAGGGGGCTGGTCAGGAGTTCACGCTGACCGTGCGCGATTCTCGGAGGGGGCCTGCGGACTTTTCAATCGGCAGGCGAAATTACGCGGCGCGCGATTGCACCTGGGAGACCGGCCTGAATGGCGAGTGATGCGCGCGGGATCTCCGTGGCGTTGCGAACCGTGTCAGGGTCGAAGCTCCGCCCCTCACCCCACCCCTCTCCCCCGGCGCGCGGGGAGAGGGAGCGGAGCTGCGCTTCCGTCGAGCTGGTGACCAGGCTCGCATCGAGAGGAGTCTCCTGACCGAAGGGAAGGAGGCGAACGGTCGAGCCGACAGGCGAGCCGCTCGCCGGTGCCGTTCGCCGCGCACGGCGAACGGCAGCTCCCGCAGGGAGCGAAGGCGACGGCAGCGGAGGCGACGTTAAAACGGCGACCGCCCCCACCGCGCCGTGAACCGAGGGCGAAACCGGGCCGCGTCGTAATCTGCCGCGACGTCGACCGTCCGGGCGCCGGCTCCCGGATCCGGCAGCTCGACGTGGTCGTAGACGCCCTGACGGAGGCAGACCATGCGTCCCATCTTTCCCTCCCGGATCAGGTCGACTGCGAGCGCCCCGAACGTGTTCGCGACGATCTTGTCGAAGGGGTCGGGATCTCCGCTGCGCAGGTCGTAGGTCAGGTCCTGGGTCCGCGAAGGAAGTCCGGTCAGGCGCGCGACCGCCGCGGCGAGCGCCTCGCCGACGTTTTCCTTGTGGCGGTGGCCGAAACCGTCCGGCGCGCCGACCTCTTCGAGCTTGCCGCCCTTCCAGATCGCGCCCTCCGAGCACAGCGCCATCGCATAGCGGCTCCTGTTCGAGGCGTGGTCCGCAGCCAGCGCATCGGAGAGCTCCTGGAGGTCGAACCGGTGCTCCGGAATCAGACAGCGGATGTCCGAGACCGCCATCGCTGTCGCGAGCGCCGTGAACCCGGCGTCGCGGCCGAAGATCCGGAAGATTCCAATCGTTTCGTGTGAGCCGAGGTGCGTCCGCTGCCGGTTCAGGAACGTGACCGCCCGATGCACCGCGGTCGCGAACCCGATGCAGTAGTCGGTGCCGCGCACGTCATTGTCCATCGTCTTCGGAATCGCCACCACGGGAAAGCCGCGGCCGTGCAGCGTCCGCGCGTACCCGAGCGTGTCGTCGCCCCCGATTGCCACGAGGCAGTCGATTCCGAGCGCCGTTAGGTTTTCGATGACGACGTCCGTGAGGTCGAAGTGCTCGGGCCCGGCGGCGCGCAGCTCCCTGCCTCCCGCGCGCAGGGGCTCGGGGACGCTCTCGAGGCGCATGCGATCCGGACGCGTGCGCGAGGTGTGAAGAAACGTGCCGCCGGTCCTGTCCACGGTGCGCACCGCTTCGGCCGTCAACGGAAAAGTCTCCGAAAACGCTCCCGACCCGGCGTCTCTCCGCATTCCGACCGCGCCCTTCCAGCCGCGCAGGATCCCGGTAACATTCGCGTCGGACGTCCCCGCCCGAAGCCAGCCCTGTTCCCGCGCGGCCGTATAGACCGACTTGATCGCCGCGTTCAACCCCGGAACGTCGCCGCCGCCAGTCAGAACCCCGATGTGTTTGCCACTCATGGAGCGTCCTCCCGCTCCCCGAATGTCACTCGACAGGGAGCGAGGGGACGTTTTCAGCCGGCCGGATCGAAGTCAAGCTCGAAAACGGCGCCTTCGAACGGCGGCCGCTCTCGTCGACGCCGTGTCAGCGGCGGGCGATCAGATCCGGCTCGGAGGCGTATTTCGGCACCGCCACGCGCGTCGACCGGCCACATCGGCAGAGCATCGGAAACAGCTCTCCGACGCTCCCCCCTACGCTCTCGGCTGCCACGACTCCGCACGCTTCGCAGGTCCATTCGATCCGTCGGATCTGGAGTCCCATGAACCCGGACCAGAACGAGAGACAACCCGCGAGATCGTTCCAGCTCTCGAACACGGTCGTGTGGCCGCTTTCGGCAACCAGGGCCTGTCGGATCGCGGCGATCTCGTTGGCGGAATGGGCGTCGAAGTGCGCGAGGCGCCCGCGAAGCGCAGCGTCGGTCAACAATCCGATCTTCTTCGGCGCTGCAGAGGTCGACTCCCCCACCGTGAGCAGGATCAGTCCGGGTGCTTCGCCGACTCGCGCGAGTCTGGTGAGCCCGATCGAGAAGCTTCGTGCCACGGCGCGGCGTTTTTCGGGAGGGGCGCCCGGAGGCGGCTTCAACGATACGGAAGACCGTGAGCGCCCGGGCACCTTCATGATTGACTTTCCCGCGGAAACCAGACGAACGGTCATGGGCAATCCCTTCGCCGAAGGCCGGCGACGGGAGCCCGTGGGAACGGTCCGTCGGAGGGGGTCGGAGATATGACTCTAGCACGTCAGGAACCCTGCGAAGTCCGGTTCGCCGCGTCGCCCACGGACGGTGCGACCAGTGAGCGGAGGCTTATGCGCGACTGTCTCGCTTTCCGATTCCCGGAGAGCTGACGCGATGTCGTTTACCCCTCTCGAGACCGCGGCGGTGCTCTTCGGGATCGTCAGCGTGTATCTCTCGGTTCGCGAGAACATCTGGAGCTGGCCGACCGCGATAGTCAACGTGACGCTCTATGTCTTCGTCTTCCACGGAGCGCGCCTCTACGCGGACATGGCGCTCCAGTTCGTCTACATCGCGGTCTCGTTCTACGGCTGGTACTCGTGGCTGCACGGCGGGCGGGGAAGAACCGGGCTTCCCGTTTCGCGCGCAACACCGCGGCTCTGGGCCATCCTCGCGGCGATCGGGGTTGTGTCCGCCGCGGCGCTCGGCCTCATGCTGTCACGCTGGACCGACGCGTCGCTGCCCTACGTCGACGCATCGACCAGCACCGCGAGCCTCATTGCCGAGTGGATGATGGCGCGGAAGATCCTCGAGAACTGGGTCGTGTGGGTGGCGGTCGACGTAATCTACATCGGGATGTTCATCTACAAGTCGCTGTACCTGACAGCATTCCTTTACGCCGTGTTTCTGGTCCTTGCTGCGATGGGTTACGTGCAGTGGAAGAAGTCGCTCGCGGCACGGGAAACCGCGGCGGGATGAGCCGGCCCGGATCGCGCCTCAACGGCTCCGACAGCATCCTCGTAAAGACGGAGAAAGGAGGCTCCCCTGAGCCCATCGCTTCGCCGCTTCCTCGCTCGAGTCCGCCGCTCTTTTCCTGCCGGGTCTCTTCGCTCTCGCAGAAACAATTCCCGAGCCGCCCAACGAGAAGCCCGGGCGCCCGAGTCACCTGCTCACCGTCGGACGCGCTTTTACGGTCGAAGCCAGAGGGTGCGATTCCCGCGCCACGCGTTTCATCGTCACGACGATTCAGCCGATCGACCGGACGAAAATCGACAAGGACCAGGTTCTGAGCGGAGTGTTCCTCCGGACAAGGGAGCTCTCAGGACATTCCGGATGGCGCAACGTCGGTGACTCCGCGGACAGGCGTTCCATCGAGTTCAAGCTCTTCGCCGAGGGATTCGCGCCACGGACGCATCCCGGTCGAGATGCGAGACTCCCGCTGTCTCGCGTGCTGTCGTCGACGTCGAGGCATGGGTGTTCGACTAAAGGACTCGACTCCGCCGGCCGCTCCGGCGCGAGGTCCGCGTCGCCCTCGCAACCGACAAAGAAATTTCCGCCGCGCGTGGCTTATCTTTTCCATGTCTGGTGACAACAAGGAGGCAAAGGAGGGTCCCACCATGCTTCAGAAACGCTTCGTCGCCGCCGCCGTCCTTGCCTTCGCTCTCGTGTCGTCCAGTTCGTACGCTCTCGAAAACAGGAGCGGCTGCTTCTCCGCCTATTACGATTGCGCGAACACCGCCGCAAATCTGGATGGCTTCTGGAGACGGAGTGCCGCAGGGATGGATTGCGCTGTCGATCTCGCCCGCTGCGTGAAAGACGCCTCGGGCTGGTAGTCGACCGTGCGCTTTCTCGGGGCGGCGATGGTGGCTCTCATGATCGACGTGACTGCAGCCAGCGGCCTTGACGTTTGCGCCGACCGTGCCGGGTTTGGACCCGGCACGGTCGGCGACTTCGGCGGAAGCCTCGTTGCAGGGGAATCGGTTTACATTCTGAATGCTTCGCTGGAACCTTCCCTTCTCGTCATCTCAAGAATCGGAGCGCCGCGCAGAATCAAGCTGTCCAGCGCGACCCGAGGGATCGAGAAATCGGGACTCGGACGCGCCAGCGACGGAACTCTCTGCGCTCTTTCACCGGGAGGTCGGACCCTGCTGTGCTTTGACCCCGAAAAAGGCGAACAGATTCGTGAACAAACCCTCCCGTCCCGAATGCAGGGAGTCTGGAACGTCGCGGGTGTGATGAGCTACGCGACTTTCGGCAGCGAGCGCGGCCGGTCGATGGTGATGACCGAAAAGACCGAGGGTCGCCCGTTCGCCCCTGTCCCTTCGAGATCCGAAGCCGGTCCGTTGTCCGGAATGCTGACGAACCTCTTCAGCTGTGGAACCGGGACGGCTGATCAGACGCCGTGCTGGTTTCTCGAGCCCGCCGAAATCCTGATTCTTTCCCGCGAGAAGCCGCCGCGGCGGATAGCCGTGCCGGCGCTTAAGGGAATGGCGTCTCACTACCCGATTCGGAGTCTGCTGCTGACTGAGGACGTCATCTGGTTCCTGGTCAATGATCCGCCGTCCCGACCGGAACTCATTGCCGGAGACGGGAAACGTCTTGCGCACTGGGATCGTCACTCCAACACGGTGCGGTCGTATTCTCTGCCCGGTCCCGCGAGGGGCCTGGTCGAAGGGGACGCTAAAACCGTTTTGATCGTCTTCCGAGACGGCACGGTGAAACGTTGCGGCGACCTCCGGAGCGCCACTCCGTGAGGCGGTGGAATGTCCTGCGGTTCATCAACATGGTCACCCCGGTTCGAACGGTCTTGCTCCTGCCGATGGGCGCGACTCTTGTGTTCGGAGCGTGGCTGGAAGCAAAGAATCCGGGGTCTTCCGACTCCGCCGTGGCCTTCCTCATGCTTCTGCAACTCTTCGCCGTGTCGACGGGTTTCGTCTCTCATGCGCGACGCGGTTTCTATGATCCCGTTCTCGAACGGGTACCGAGACGCGCGATCGCGCACTTCTTCTGCGCCCTTTGGCCCGGGTGCATTGTCCTCGTCGGGATCGGAATCGCGGAGCTGATCGCCGGCGGGAGAACCCACGCCCTTGGCGCGAGTGCCTGGACGGCGCTCGCGCTCATTTCGTCTGTCGCCTGGGCGGTGAGCGTCCGCGCGGGCGCTCTCTCGGGCGGCGCCGTCTGGCTTCTTGCCTCCCTCGCCCTCCTTCTGAGCGGGAGGGGCCTGAATGTGCTGGGCGTAATCAAGGCCGCCGAGCTGGGACAGGCTTCGCTTCGTGATGTCGTCGAGACCGGGCTCCTTTACCCGGTGACGATCCCGAGCCTGAATCTGTCGACTCCAGCTGAGGCGATCCTCCTCGGAGTCTCGGCGACAGCCCTCACGGCCGGAGTCGAATACATCGCCCGCGCCGACTTTCCCATTCGCGAGGAACAGGGTTGACCGCGCGGCTCGAAGGTCGAGGACTCTCCAAGAGTTACGGCAGGCGCCGCGTTCTTCAGGACGTCAACCTGACTCTGGAGGGGGGAGTTGCCCTGGGCCTGATCGGGCCGAACGGCGCAGGAAAAACGACGCTGCTCCGCGTGTTGAGCGGATTCCTGCGCTCGGATGCGGGAAAAGTGTCCGACGTTTCCGGGATCCTCGAGTCTGCCATGCCCCGCAGGCGTTTTGCCCAGTTCGGCGGTGCCCACACAATTCCTCCGCACGTCCGCGCGCGCTCCTGGGGGATCCTCGTATCGCTGGGAGCCTGGATCCCCGGGGAGAAGCGGAGGGTCCGCGATCTCTCTCGTGGGACCCGGCAGATGCTCGGGCTCCGGTCGACTCTCGCCCGCCCCAACGTCGACACTCTCCTCTTCGACGAGCCGTGGGAAGGGCTCGACCCGGATGGCGCACGCTGGCTGAACGCGACTCTCCTCGAACGTGTCGCCGCGGGAGCGGCTGTTCTCGTCTCCTCTCATCGTCTCCACGATCTCGCTGCGGTCTGTGATCGATACGCGTTCCTGAGGGATGGCTCTCTCCGCGTCTGCTCCCGAGAGGAAATCGGGCCCGTGGTGGGCGGCGACGAGCTGATGCGCGAATTTGACAAGCGAAAGGATCCCGCGTGATCGGCCCGGTCCTCTTCGCGGCGCTGTTCGCCGGCACAGTCGCGCCCGCTTCGGAAGTGCTGCCCCTCCCGTTCGACTTCCACCTGTCGGAGGCGGGTCGAGCTCGATTCGAAGATCTCGCGGTTCGACGTCCGCCTGCGGGAGTCTCCGTTCTCGTGCAATCGCCCGGATCCGCGGAAGACCGGGTGGACGTTTTTCAGGAACGCCCCGGCGAGTTTCCGCGCTGGGAGTGGAAAGATGCGGCGGTCGGGAATGCAGGGGCCGCGCGCCTCGAGGCGACAGGCGACCGTCGGTCTCTCCTCGTCTGGCGCCGTCCGGGAACGGCCGGGTACCGCGTTTCCGCCGTGATCCGCTGGCCGTCTGACCAGGTGGTGCTCGAAGTGTCGGCTCTCCCGGCGCGATTCCTCGCCGGGACCGAAGATGGGAACCGGCGCGGCGGAGACTTTCGCCTGCTCTCCTCCAGGAACCAACCGGATCCTCTCTGCGAGAGGGGGATCGGAGGCCGGTGGCAATGTCTCGGTGTGCGCGCCGACGTCACGGCGATCCTGATGGTCTGTTCCCCCGGGAACGAAGCTCGCTTCGCCGAAATCCGCCCCGGCGGTCCGGCGGAAACGCGGCTCGAATCCGACGGTTGGGCGACCGGCATCCTCGTCGACAGATCAGAAATTCCTCGCCCGGTCCTCTCCGCGTCCATCACCTTCTCGCTCGTCAGCCCCGGCGCCGCCGCGGGACAGACGACGACCCAGCGAACCCTGCCGGCGCTGCCCCTGGGAGAATCCCTGTTCTGGGTTCACGGACCGCTCGCCGCCGACGCTCAACTGGTCGCGCGCGAGGCCGGCGGTAGCGGCCGCGCCCTCATCGAGGAGCTCGTCGGAAAGTCATGCGCTGAGCCCGTTCGGCTCGCGCTTCAACCGCCGAGGATCCTCCGCGGTTCGGTTGTGGATGGCTCCGGCAAGCCACTCGCGGGTTCGTCGGTCCTGGCGCTCGAGCCGAGAAAACCCGCCGCGGGCAATGATGTCGCCAGAGGGCCGGTTCTGGTCACCTCGACCGTGGCGGACGATCGCGGCGACTATGTCTTCATTGAGCTCGACCCGCAGGTCAAACGGCTGAGGGCCTGCCACGCGCGGACAGGCTGCCTCGAAAAGGACGTTCCTCCCTCTTCTGAAGTCGTCGATTTCAGACTCCTGCCAAAATGGCTCTACACGGGTCGCGCGGTCTCGCAGTCCGGAGTGCCGATCGCGGAGGCTCACCTGAGATTCGTCCCATTGCCCGAGGAGTACGCCCGCGCAACAGACCGCCTGCTCCTCCTGTCTCCCGAGACAGATGCCGTGACCGACTCCTCCGGACTCTTCGAGATTTCGGCGCCCGCGCCCGCCAGCTACTTTCTCGAGGCACGCTCCGCCGGAATCGGCACGGCTCGCCGGCGGATCGATGTCACGCCGTTTACCGGATCAGAAACGAAGCTCGAGGATCTCGTCCTGAAGGGCGCGGGAGAATTTCTCGCCATCCTTCTCGGAACCGGCTGTCCGGGCGGCTCGCTCGACCTGCTCGGCCCCATCGATGCGGGCAGCGCTCCAGGACTAAAGGAATTTCCCTTCGACGCGGAGGGGCGCGCCCGCGTGGACTTACCCGAAGGAGGCATGTGGCTCGCTCAGGCGAGGTGCGCCGAGGGACTCCGCCCCGTCGCGCCCGAAGTCCTTACGAGCGCTCAGGACGTCTACGGGCAGGAGGTCCGTTTCACCCTCCAGAATCCGGCGCCCGAAAAGAGGCGGGAGAAACGGGACTGAGATTCGCTCCACGGCCTGCCCGCGGGCCCCCTCACGCCAACCCTCCCGCGAGCGCGGGACGCCGTAAGCCGGCTCTGATTCTCGACACCGCTTCCCGATGAATCGCCCTCGTCAGGCCCAATCCTCCGCCTTAAATGTGTCCACCATGTCTCCGAACACCTGTTCACCATGTGTCCGGGCTGAACATCCCCGACCGCGGGGAGAGAAGGCGAGGCGCTTCCGTCGAGGTGGTGACTACGCTCGCCCCGAGAGGAGTCTCCCGACCAGAGGGAGGAAGGAGCCTCTCGGGGCGGGAGCCGCAGCGAACGAAGCGAGCAGGCCGACGGTCGAGGCCGCATCCGGCCGAGCCGCCGGCCGGTGCCGTCGCCGCGCGCGGCGAAAGCAGCTCGCGTAGTGAGCGGAGGCGACGGCAGCCACCGATGACGACGAGATAAAATCTCCCTCTTCCCATGAGCTTTCGAATCTGGAAAAAAGGTGAGGGTCCGGCCGGCCCGCCGGCTCGCGACCTGTCGCGTGCCGGATCGAATGCCGCCATCCTGCCGCCCGACCTCGTCGCGGCGTCCGGAAATCGCATCACCACGATGTCTCTCGTCGCGGCGGCGGCGCTCTCGCTCTTCGCGCTCCTCGATCGTTTGTTCGCGGGGATCCATCCGGGATCGTCGGCGACCCTGGGGCTGATCGGGGTCGGAGGAGGGATCGCGGCCTCCCTCGTGATGGCCTGGATCGCCGGCCGCGAAATGCTCGCCCCGGAGAAATTGATCGACGCGGCCCTCGTCTACGAAGTCGTCATGGGCCTTTTTCTCTCGGTGAACATCCACTCCGCACCGATGACCGACGCGATTCCGCGCGGTTGGTCCGGCGTCGCCGTCTGGGCCCTCGCGTACCCGCTGATCGTCCCGGCGACTCGCGGAAAGGTGATCCTCGCTACGGTGGCGACGGCGGCGATGGATCCCGTGGGGCTTCTCGTCCAGGTCGCCGCGGGCAACCCGGCGCCTCACGGTCCGGCCGTGTGGCTGATGTTCCTTCCGACCGCGGTGGCCGCGACGGCCGCGATCCTCGTGTCCGGGATCGTCTACCAGATGAACGTCGAGGCGGAGAAGGGGCACGAGATGGGCAGCTATCACCTCGAAGAGCTGCTCGGAAGCGGAGGCATGGGAGAGGTCTGGAAGGCGAGCCACCGCCTGCTCGCGCGCTCAGCCGCGATCAAGCTGATCCGGCCGGACTCGTCGGGAAGCGACGGACGCGAGTCGATCAAGCGCTTCGAGCGGGAGGTGCAGGCGGCCGCCGGGCTGCAATCGCCTCACACGGTGAACATCTACGACTTCGGGACCACGGAGGACGGCACCTTCTACTACGTGATGGAGCTGCTCGAGGGATTCGACGCCGAGACGCTCGTGACGCGGTTCGGCCCCCTGCCCGCTGAGCGCGCCGTCTTCATTCTGATCCAGGCTTGTCAGTCACTGGCCGAGGCGCATCAGGGCGGATTAATCCATCGCGACGTCAAGCCCGCGAACATCTACGTCTGTCGCTACGGGCTCGAATGGGATTTCGTCAAGATCCTCGACTTCGGCCTGGTCAAGAACACGGCGACCGAAACGAACGAACGTCAACTGACGCGCGCCGGTGTTCTTGCGGGAACTCCCGGCTACATGGCGCCGGAAATGGGGATGGGAACCGCGGACCTCGACTGGCGAGCCGACATCTATGCGCTCGGCGCCGTCGGATACTGGCTGGTGACCGGGGAGACGATCTTCGATCCCAAACGCCCGGCAATGCAGATCATCATGGACCACGTCCAGAAAGCTCCGGTTCCGCCGTCACAGCGGACGGAGAACATCATTCCTCCCCGGCTCGAAGAGATCCTGATGTCGTGTCTGCAGAAGGACGCGAACAACAGGCCTCAGACGATGCAGGAACTGGCCGCCCAGCTGCGCACCGTTTCGTTCGAACGGGAATGGACCGACGACCGCGCCCGCCGCTGGTGGCTCGCGCACGCGCGAGAGGCGCAGCATGTCGCGGTCACGAAGACGCTGTTGGAGAAGGCGTCCACTCCGGCCGCCGCCGCCGCGGTCTGAAAGGACGTCCTGGCGTTTTTCTGCTGCGCGCGGGCGATGCTTTCGCCGCGGGCTTCCGCCTCACGGCCTTACGCCCCACGGCCTCACGGCCTCACGGCTTCACGGCGCTTGCGACGGACATGGGTCGGAACAACTCCTAAACCCCCGCCCAGACTTTCCAGCGGGCGACGAGCTCCGTCGGCGTCATAGCCACTTCGCGCTTCAGCGCTTCTTCGATCGGGGCGTCGGAGAGAGAACGAACGAGGCAGACGAGCGCGCCTTCGCCGTGCGTGAAGGCCAGGTACTCGACCAGGCCGAGGGACTCCACGTAGTTCGCTCTGGCGATCGCGCGGTCGCTGCGGCGTCCCAGATTTCCCTCGATCTCCGCGAGGGAGTAAACCGGGAGACGGGAAAATGCGGCCGCGAAATCCTTGCGGGGGATGCGGCGTCCCTCGCACCACTGCGCCAGACCCTCGTGAAGCCATCCCGGAGCGTGATCGCGCGACAGGAAACGGATCCAGGCGTGCGCCAGCTCGTGCGAGAGAACGGATGCGACCTCCTTCTCGAAGCGGCTCGAGGACTCGACCGAGATTCGGATCTTGCCGTCGAACACTCCGGAGACCCAGTCGGGCACCGACACCAGTGAGAAAAACCGGCGACCCCCGTAAAGAACCACCGTCTGCGGTCCCGGAAGCTCTCCCGCGCCGAAGAACTTTTGCTGGCGCTCGTACTCGCGCTCGAGATGTTCCTCGATCGCCGTGACCAGCGTCTCGGAAACGCCGGAGTCGGAGTAGATCGCGAAACGGTCTCCCTGAAGAAGCCGCTGCCCGGGAGTGACCGCGAGCTCCCTCTTCGCCCACTCGATCCGCGACGACACCCAGGGTCCCGCGTCCCCGCTTCGCTCGAGCAGCTCCCACGCCGCGATCGCGTCCTGCAGGTGGTTTCCGGCGGCGAAAAGCGCGGCCACCTCGCTCCACAACTCTCCGGGCCCGGGCTCGAGATCGGCGCGCCCGGAGGCGGCGTCAACCGTGGCCCGGGCGAACTCAAAGTCGCCGGTGTCCAGGTACGCGAGCGCCAGTCGCGCGAAGATGCGTCCGCTTTGCGGCTGGATCTGCGCTGCCTCTTTCAGAACCTCGATCGCACGCCCGATCTCTTTTTGCTCCAGAAAGTCGGCGGCAATCGCCTCCCGCCGGGCCGCGGCCGAGGCGGCGGAGGGCGGACGCGGCCCGCGCTCCTCGCTCCGGAGTTTTACGAGCCGGGCCGCGGGTGCGTCCGCCGGAGCCCCCGCCGTGGGGGCGGAAAGCGCGGGGACCGGCAGAGCGACGACAAAGCCGGCGAGGAGCGCCACGATCCGGAGATTCACGAAATGCGAAACCGCGCCTCGCTCTCGCTCCGCACGCTCTCGTCGCCGCTGTCGCGGACCTTCACCCGTAGTGAGTACTCACCGACCGGGAGGTCCGTAGCTGAAAAGTCGAGGAGGAGCTTGACGAGCCCTTCCGCGTCCGGCTCGGAGCGCCCGATCAGGGAGAGCCGCGCCGGCGATGACTTTCCGCCCGGAGCTCCAACCACTTCGGCGGAGATCTGGAACGGAGAAAGGGTGGACTCGCCGGCCTTCCGGTAAACCATGAGGCAGACACGCGAGCTGCCGCCGGATGAAATGATCGGAACCACGTCGGGAACGAAGCTCGTGTGCCCGACGCGGAACGGCTCGGCTTCGCCGGCGGAGGACGTCGCCGCGTGGTCCTTGAGACGCATGCCGCCGGTACCGCTCACGAAGAGGGGCGGGAGCGCCCGCATCGCCGCCGAGCCCGGATCCGGCACCTCGAGGCTCGCAACGCGGAACCCGAACCGGCCGTCACGGCCGTCTCGCGCATATGCGCGAACTCGATACCGGCCCGCGAGCAGGCGGCAGGTCCCGTAAAACATGAGACCGGAGCGCCTCAACTGCTCTCCATCTTTCGTCGGATCGATCGTGAGTACGCGGGTGAAGAAGTCGGCGATCTGACCCGACTCGTCTGTGATGTAGACGTAGAGCTCGAGCGGGTACCGGTCCCTCGAACCGCCCGCAAACGCGGCGCCAGGGATCTGCAGGAGCACGGGGACCCTGCTGATCTTTTCGCCGGCGAACGGAAGCGCGAGCAGGTCGAGAGGAAAGTTGCCTTCCACCTTCTCGTGCGAAATTACGTCGGCCGCGGACAGCATGCGTTGGAGGGGCGTCATCGACTGGAAGGACCGCGTATCGTAGTAGCCCGATCGCGCGGACACCTTCGTTCCCTTCCGCAGGACGCGAACCTTCAGGGAGTGGAAGTGACCCTCCTGACCGGAGTGCGGCGCCTGAAAAGCCAGCACGTACGTCAGGCTGGTCCTCTCCGCGATGCGCTTCAACTGCGCCGAAAGGTCGTTCGCGTTCTTGATGACCTCACCGCCTGTGCCGTGGGCGAGGGCAAAGAGCGATTCTTCACCCCGCCCGGCGCCGCCCAGAGTCGTGTCGGCGTCGGACGTCAGGCCCGCGATGTCGATGGCGTACACCACGCAATCCGACCGGCGGAAAATGCCGATCGTGTCCGAGAGGTCCCGGTGGAGGGGACCATCGGCAAAACGCCGGTCGACATCGAACGTCCAGAACTGACCGGAAAACATGGCGTCGTTGTCCGCGCGGGTGTCCGCCGCCGACTTCGGACGGGCGAGCGTGCCGAGAAGAAGCCGACCGTCGAATCCTTCCGAGAAATACACGATGGTCTTGCGCCCCTCGACCGCGTCGAGCGCAGCGGCGAGCGATCCGAGGGCTTCCAGATGGCGGCCGACGCGGGTTACGGCGTAGTCGTCCGCCCCCTTCTGCGCCATCGCCGCGTAAAGACGAGTGGACGACGTCGGGTCGATGATGGAACTCGTCCCTTTCGTCTGCTCCTGGGTGGAGGAGGTGGACGTCGGATCTCCCGGCATCGAAAAGACGAAGGAAAGCGGATCGTAAGAGTGTTCTTCGCTCTCGCTCGGTAGCCCGACGGCGGCGATTGCGCTGACGAGCTGCCGCCGGTCCGCTGTGAAGCTCATCTGAAGGCGGGCACCCTTCTCAACGGACGTCGTCGCGACCGCGGCGAGGTCGTCGGGGGAGAGCCCGCTTACGATGAACCGGGTCGCCGCTTCGCGCGCGCGGACGATCTCCGCCGACTTCGCGTAGGTGAGGTCGAAGAGGAAGAGCAGATGCCTCCGCGCGGACGGCGGCAGGTCCGACGCAATGCCGGTGACCTCACGTTTCTGGGCGAGGTCCACGACGTCGAGCGCGGTGATCGCCTGCTTCTTCCCGTCGTCTTCGATTTCGAAGTCCGCCGCGGTGAGGCCGCGGACCGGTTTTCCGTCGCGCCCCGTCACATGCACGGGGACCTCGACGAGGGACACCGAAGCCGTGTCGTGCACGACGTTTCTCGCCGGCTTCCCGGTCGGTTGGGGCGCGCCCTGAGCGGCTCCGGACACGAGAGAGCCTAAGACGAAAATCGTCGGGAGGATGTGTAGCTTTTGAGCCGTATGCGCCCCCGGAAGGTCTTTCAGATTACACCCAAAGGGCGCGCCGGCGGCGCCGTTTAGCCAACTCCAGAGTTGAAAAAAACAGGACGCCGGAGACCTCTCACGAGGGGAGTCGCGCGAGGATCTGCCGGGCGCGCGCCGTGTCCGCCGGCGCTCGGGTGGGAGGAACGCGCTCCAGGAAGGCCTGGAGCGCGACCCGCGCCGTGGCCGCATCACCGTGTTCCGCGGAGACCACTCCGAGATTGAAGAGTGCGTCGAATTGTCCCGCGTCGAGCGCGACCGCGCGCTTCCACGCCTGAATCGCTTCGGGGTGCCGTCCGAGCTCCTCGAGCGCAACGGCCCGCCCGTTCCAGGCGCGCGGAAGGCGCTCGTTCAACGCAAACGCGCGGTCGAACGCGCGAAGCGCTCCCTGCGTGTCCCGGGAGTGCACCAGCGTGATCCCGATGTTCTGCCACGCCACCGCGTTACGCGGGTCGAGGCGGAGCGCGCGCTCGAAAGCCTGGATTGCCGCCGCCGTCTGCCCCGCGCTCGCGCGCGCGATGCCGAGGGCGTTTGAGATGTCCGGGTCTTCGCTTCCCGACAGCGGCTCGAGAACCGCGAGCGCCTCCTTGCCGCGGTTGAGCTCCGACAGAAGCAGTCCGAGCCGGCTCTTCAGGCGTTCGTCGAGGAGCCCGCGCTTCTCGGCCCGCCGCAGTGTCGCGACCGCGGCGGGGTCGTCGCCCGCCTGGCCCTGGAGAAAGGAGAGGTACTCGTACCCCGTCGCCATGTCCGGCCGCTCACGCACGATCCGCTCGGCAAGCGCGATGGCCTCTGGGCCGCGGCCCCGCTGGTAGAGGTCCACCATGTCATGGGTCTGCTGATCGACCGCGACGAGATTCTTCGGGTCGTCCTCCGGCCCGAACCGCTCCTTTGCGGCGGCGCGGCCCGACAGATAGCCGAGGCTCCGAAGCTTGCCCGCCGTTTCCGCGGACGACGACCCCGCCGCCGCCGCGGTGAAAGCCGGAAGCCGCGCCTTCAGCTGGCGAACGACATCGAGGCGCGAAGTCGCCAGGTTCTTCGACTCACGGGGATCGTTCTTCAAATCGTAGAGCTCCGGGATCGGGAGGTCCACGTACTTGAATCCGTCCGAAATGATCCCGCGAAGCGGAGCCCACCCGCGGCTGTAGAAGGAGGACAGCGACTCGAAGTACGCCGCTTCGGCGGGACGGGCCCGGTCCTTCGCATGCACGGCCGCCGAGCTCCCGAGAAGCGATCTCCCCCCGGCACCCGGCGGAAGCGGTCCCCCTCCCGCGGCCTCGATGGCGGTGGGGAGGATGTCTATGTGCCGGGCCGGCCTAGGATCCGATCCAGCGGCGACGTTTCCAGGGGACCAGATCAGCAGAGGGACACGCAGAGTCGCTTCGTAGGCGAAGAGGCCGTGCGTCCGCTCGCCATGATCCCCGAGCGCTTCGCCGTGATCCGACGTCGCGATCACGAGAGCGGGCTTGCCCCGCGAGGCGAGGTCCGCCACGAGCGGCGCCAGCGCCGCATCAACCGCGGCGACTTCGCCGAGATACGGCTCGCCGGGGAAACGGGCGTCGAAGGGCGGAGGCGGGCGGTAGGGCGCGTGGCAGTCGTACAGGTGCACCCACAGGAAGCGGGGCGATGCGCCCGCGGAGGAAAGCCACGCGCGGGCGGCCGCCACCACTTCGGTCGCCGGCCTTTCGGCCATAACGAACTGATACTCGTTCGCTCCCTGCGGGTACGACTGGTCGTACACGTCGAATCCGCGGGACAGGCCGAACCGGGAATCGAGCGGAAAAGCCCCGACGAACGCGCCGGTCGAATATCCGCGGTCATGCAGCATCGTCGCGAGCGTCGGAATGTTTCCGGGCAGTACGAAGCCTTCGTTGTCACGCACCCCGTGCTGATTCGGGTAGAGGCCGGTCAGGATGTTCGCGTGCGAGGGGAGGGTGACGACGTTCTGCGCGTGGGCATCCGGAAACACGAGGCCCTCACGCGCGAGCCGGTCGAGGGTGGGCGTCTCGGCTTTCCTGTTCCCGAGGAACCCGACGGAATCCGAGCGGAGCGTGTCGATCGTGATCAACACGATGTCCGGGGGGCCGGCGGCGAACGGCCGCGAGGGGGCCGCCGCGCGGCGGCAAGCCGGCGCGGCACACAGGAGAAAAAAAAGCGCGGCGTGAAAGAACCGGGAGGCGGTGCGGCGGGAGGTTCTCCATTCAGGGCCCGGGGGTCGCGATTCCGAAAACCCACTCGCCCCGGTCTTTCGACCTCGCCCTTCGCCCTGCGCCCTTCGCCCTGTGCCTCCTCCTCGGATCACTTGATCGTCTTCAGGATGTCCTTGACGGTGTCGGCGTCCTTGCCCTTCGGATCGAGCTGCATGTATTTCTGGAAGTCCGCCTTCGCCCCCGCGCCGTTCTTCGCCTGGAGCCGCGCGAGCCCGCGGAAGTAGTAAGCCTCGGACATGTCATTGCGCCGCGCGATTGCCTTCGTGAAGGCTTCCTCGGCCTCGGCGGGATGCTTCTTGTTGTAGTAGAGGATGCCCATGTTGAGAAACGGCATCGGGTCGGTGAGCTTCTCTTCGGGGATGTGCGAGAGGGCTTCCTTGCCCGCGTCGAAGTTGCCGCGTTCGAGCTCGAGCTTGGCGATCATCATCCAGCTCGGCGCGTCTGTCGGTTCCTGCGCGACGATCTGCCGGGCGTACTTGACCGCTTCATCGAGTTTCCCGTCCAGGTAATACGCGAGCTCGAGGTTCGTTAAGATCGGCCGATTGTCCGGGAGGTCCTTCAGCGCATTTCCAAACGCCTGCTGCGCCTCCTTGAGCTTCGCCGAGCGCGAAGCCTCCGCTGTTTTCGTGCAGGCCTCCTGTGCCGCCGGCGACTCCTGGCCCGCGACGGGAGCGCTGTGGCAGCCGTCATAAACCTTGCCGAGCTCGTCCGCCGCTTTCATCGCGACGTTCCCCTTCTCGATCGAGGCGGCGGTTTCGGGTGAGATCTTCTTGCCGCCGACGGAAATCGTGGCCTCCGTCGCCTCCTGCTTCACGGCCGGAAGCATCTGGATCTTCATGGTGGGGACTCGCAGCACTTCGGAAACCTGAACGGTCGTCTTGAACGTCTGGAACCCGGGCGCCGAGACGTCGATCGACCAGGAGCCTCCGCTGATCCCGAGGATCGCCCACTTGCCCTTCTTGTCGCTCTTTAAATCCGGCCCCTGTCCATTCAGTCGAAGCTGGACGACGGCGTCCGCGACGGGATTGCCACTCGCGTCCACCACCGTGCCGTCCAGCCGGCCACCGCCCCCGCGCCACGCCTGAGCCGGAAGGGAGGCCGCGATCGCGATCGCGGCGACGACGGTC
>JBDTRB010000067.1:0-21670 GCA_039931865.1 Acidobacteriota bacterium
CTCTCGATGCGGGAGCCGCAGCGAACGGAGGGAGCAGGCCGGCGGTCGAGGCCGCGTCCGGCCGAGCCGCCGGCCGGTGCCTTCGCCGCGCACGGCGAAGGCAGCTCGCGCAGTGAGCGGAGGCGACGGCGCTTACGGGTAATAGCCGGAGATGGTTCGCGCCTGCAGCGAAGTCGGTTCGACCTTCACCTCGACCTTGTGCCACTGCTCTTTCCCGGGCGGATTTGTCGAGTAATAGGTCAGCAGGTACTGGCTGCGGAGCTCTTCGTTGATCTGCTTGTAGATCGCGTCGAGCTTCTTGGCGGTATCGACGTAGAAAGTCTGGCCGCCGGTCGCGTTCGCGAGCTTGTTCAGCTTGTACTTGACGTCGAGGTCCGCTCCCGAGATCCGCAGCCCGATCCCGTAGATCGAGATACCCGCCTTCCGCACGTATTCGAGCGTGGTGTCGAAGTCGAATTTGGAGGACGTGTCCTTGCCGTCGGTCACCAGGATGAGAGCCTTCTTTCCCTTGACCCCCGTGAACTGGTAAAGGCCGAAGACGATCGCGTCGTACAGCGCCGTCGATCCTTCGGCCCGGAGGCCGGCCATCGAGCGGTAGAGCTTGTCTTTCCGGTTCGTGAGCTTCGCCAGGATGTAAGGCTCGTTGTCGAAGGAGACCGTGAACGCGCGGTCTTTCGCGCCGATCGAGTAATCGAGGAAGGAGATCGCCGCCTGCTCGGCGTCCGGAAGCGACTCGAGCATCGACGCCGAGGTGTCGATCATCACGCCCAGGGAGAGCGGAAGGTTCTTGACGTATTCGAAGGACTCGACCTTCTGAATCGCGCCGTCCTCGAAGACCTTGAAGTTCGACGCCTGAAGCCCGGAGACGGGCCGGCCCTTGTCGCTGACCGAGGTGTAGAGCTCGACGGCGTCGACTGAGACTTCCGAGATGTAAGCGGGCGCGTTGACGTATCGAAGGTCCTCCGCGACCGTGCCGTCGTCGAGAGTGCCGACGATGCGGACGTAGCCGAGGCTCTTCGAATCACGGATGTTGACGGTCTGCTCGAAGGGCGCCTGGTAGAGCGTGGCGACCCGCGATTCGTTCGAGTAAAACTCGAGCTTCTGCAGAGCCTTTCCTTCGGGGACCGCGATCGCGGCGACGACGCGCGTGGGTCCGCCGGCCTTTGAGCCTTTTTCAGGCGAAAGGATACGCACCTTGAAGACCTCGCGGCCCTCGTTGACCGTGTACTCGTCCTCTCCGGCGGCGCGGCCGTTTTCTCCGTACGCCACCACGCGTACGGTCTGCTTGCGCGGGAGGGGGCCCAGGTTCAGGTCCGCCTGGAACGGCGCCCGGGTCTTCGTCATCACCTTCGAGCCGTTCAGGTAGAAGTCGACCGCCTTGATTCCTTCGGCCACTTTCGTCTCGAAGCGTTGCAGGCCGGTCGCGATCTCCTTTGCGATGGGCAGGAGCGAGATGGCCGATGAAACGAATCCCACCTCTTTGGTTTTTTCGATGACGGCGCGGCCCGCCGCGCGGGCGGCGAGCTCCGCCGGCGAGAGCGGGTCGGGCTGTTCGGGAACCACCAGGTTCTCCGAGAGCCGTCCCTCGGCATTCTGGTTGCCGTCGGAGACTTTCAGCACGAGCTTGTACTCGCCCGGGTAGAGGTAGCGCCGGACGGTCACCGGGATCTTCTCCGCGTTGACCTCGCCTGTCGGGACGTCGAAGCGATACTTGAAGTTGTCGATGAGCCGGTCGCCCTTGACGACCTCGCCAATCACGTCGACGTTGTAGAAATGCTCTTCGCCGAGGTCGCGGGGCTTCAGGTCCTTCTTCGGAATCAGCAGCGACAGGTCGACACCGATCTTGTTCGATCGCGCCTCCGGAAACCGTACGAGCTTGACCACCCCGAGAGGGGCTGCACCGACGGCCATCTCGGTGGTCATCGACAGGACCTGGTCGACGCCTTCGGTCTCGACGATCGGGGGTTGAAAGAGCTTTGCCGATCCGGCCATCGACATCGGCCCGGATCCGAGGACGGCGGTCGTGTACGAGATCGCCTGCTGGACCGTGCGCCACTCCGTGCAGCGCGTGATGTCGACGCGCCGGCCACCCGCGCCGGAAAGCCCTCCGGCGGAGCCGCCGACCTGGAGCGTCATCTCGCCGTCCAGGGGCGTCCAGAGCTTGTAGTCGCCCATCCCCATCGGCTGATAGAAGATCAGGTACACCTTGCTCTTCAGGCTCTCGAGCCGGTCGTAGTACCAGATCTGAAGCGGGACGTAGACCTCCTGGCAGTCGATCGGGACGATCCCGTCCGGGGACCCGTTGATGATGAACACCTTCGCGCGGTCGTTGTTCAGGTTGCGGAACTGCTCCTTCGCGAGCTGCACGCGGTCCGTGTAGACGTGCTGGTAGTCGGTGCGAATGCCGGAAGTGTCAATCGATCGGCGGCGCCAGAACGACTCGATGAAGCGGTCTTTCTGGTAGCTGTCGGCGATCTGGAGGAAGACTTCTTTCTCGTCCTTCGTGATGATCAGGTCGACGAGCTGGAGGAACTCCTTGTACTTCGTATCGAGCTTCGCGGTGAGCTCCTTGACGTCTTTGCTCGTGAGCTTGCGGCGCGCGGGCGCGGGGCCCGTGAATTTCCCGGCCGGCGCCGCTCCGGCGGAGGGAGCGGGAGTGGTGCCGGCGGCGGCTGCTTCCGCCGGAGCAGAGCTCGGGGCGGGCGCGGAGCCCGTGGCGGACGCCTTCGCCGACGGGCTCGGAGCGGTGGCTTCCGTCGTGCCCGATGGACCCTCGACTCCGATCGATTTCGCCTTCGGTGTCGCGAGACCGGCGAAGCGGTCACGGACTTTCTCCATCCCCTCCGTCGAGATCGGGGGAGGGGAGAGGATCTGTGCCGCCTCGCTCATCCCGCCCATGGCGCTGCCCTGGCGGGCGCGGATCTCCGAGTAGGCGCGATAGACGTCGCACGCGGCGGAGCAGGTGCTGCCGAACTGGGAGCAGGTGTCGCTTGCGTTCATCCCCGGGTTGCAGTCGTTCGCGAGGGAATCGAACGTCTTACGGCAGGAGCCCGGCTGGAACACGTCGCTGTCGGGCGTTCCGACGGTCCAGAGCTTCCGGGGCGCCATCGAGCTCGGCCGATAGAAGAACTGCTTCATCGTGCCGCGGCCGGAAAGGTTCGTGTAGGTCCAGATCTCCAGGTCCCGGAACATGCGATCGCATCCCGCGACCTTGTCGAGCGAGCCGGGCTCGCCGTAGCGCAGCACCATGCGGCCGGCGTCGTTGCGCCACCCGTCATACGTCGCGTCCGCGAGCTGCCGGAGCTCCTCGTAGCGCTGCCGGTAGCCCGGCCCCATCGGAAAAGCGATGCTCGAAAGCTCGCGGCGGGCCCAGAACTCGTCTTTGAAAATCTCGCGCTGGTGGGGCTCCGTCAGCTCCAGGAAGAGCTTCTCCTCGTTCGGAAGAATGATCGGAGCGACGTATTCCGTCAGCCACTTGCGATCCTCGTCGGGCATAGCCGCGAGAGCCGCTTTTTTCGAGATCGGGGCCGTCGGAACCGGGGGCCCCGGCGACGCGGGAGCCTGGCCGAGGGAGGCGCCCGCGGCGATGGCGAAGAGAAAGAGAGAGAGCGCGGAACGGGGAGCCAGGTTCATGAGTCTGCGATCTTAACTCCGCGGATTCGCAGGCCTATTCCTTCACCCTCCCTTTACTTTCGCGGTTGGGAGGATAATCGCGAGGCTCGCGTCGGAACGGGCCCTTGCCCTGGTAGAAGGCCGCTCCTGAACGCCCGCGAGCCGTGGCCGATGATTTATTTCGACAACAACGCATCCACAAAACTGGATCCCGAGGCCCTCCTGGCCATGGAGGGGTCCCTCGAGCTCTACGGAAACCCTTCGTCGCTGCACGGCGAAGGCCGCCTCGCGCGACGAGCCATCGAAGAGGCCCGCGAGGCGGTCGCCCGGTTGATCGGCGCGACCGCCGGGGAAGTCTTCTTCACCTCTGGCGGGACGGAATCAAACGCGATGGCGATCTATGGCGCGACCGCGGAACGGGGAGGGTCGTGGGTGCGCTCCGGAGCGGAGCACCCGTCCGTCCGGGAGGCCGCTCCGGAGCTGGCCGCCCGCGTGGTCGATCCCGACCCCTCCGGAGCGCTCGACGCCCGGCGAGTAGTCGCCGCCATCCAGACGGACACCTCTTTGGTCTCCGTCATGGCGGCCAGCAACGAGTACGGGGCGCTTTTTCCGGTCGCTGAGATCGCTCACGAGGCCCGCTCGAGGGGCGCCCTCATTCATACCGACGCCGTCCAGGCGGCGGGACGCGTGCCGCTCGACGTGCGCCAGCTCGGGGTCGACCTGCTTTCGCTCTCCGCGCACAAGCTCCACGGGCCGCGAGGCGCGGGCGCGCTCTTCATCCGGCAAGGGGTGCGGATCGCGGCGCGCACCGCCGGGGGCGGACAGGAGAAGAGGCTTCGCGCAGGGACCGAGAACACGCCGGCCTTAGTCGGATTCGGAGTGGCCGCGCGCCTCGCGCGGGAGCGGCTGTCTGAAGATGCCGCGTCGGTCAGGCGTCTCCGCGACCGGCTCGAACGGGGCATCCTCTCCGCCATTCCGGGATCGGCCGCGATCGGCGCCTCGGTTCAACGGCTTCCGAACACGACGGCGATCCGGTTCACCGGCGCGCTCGCGGAGACACTGCTCATGCGGCTGGATCTCGAAGGGATCGCTGTTTCGGCGGGCAGCGCCTGCTCGAGCGGGACGCTCGCGCCGTCGCCGTCGATCCTCGCGCTCGGATTGTCTCCTCGGCAAGCGCGGGAGGTCGTGCGGTTCTCGCTCTCGCGATGGAACAGCGAGATCGAGGTCGACGACGCGCTCCAGCGTCTCCCCGCGATTGTGGAGGCCGTTCGCGGCTCCGTGGCGGCGCGGCAGCCCCTCGCCGCCACGGGGGCGCCCCGATGATCATCGACTGCGACCGCTGCTACGCGCGGTACCGGTACGACCCCGACCGGTTCGCCGGAAAGCCGTCGAAGAAGGTTCGGTGCACCAAGTGCCTGGCGATCTTCGACATCTTCAACGACGCCGTGGCGGCGCCCCCGTCTTCCGTCGCCGAGGGATCGGGCGCCGAGGACACCGTCCTGCGGCTCGCGGACGAGGAAGCCGAGCCCTCCCGCGGCCCGGCCGCCGCACCGAAGCGGAGGGAAGGAAAGCCGCTCAAGATGCCGGCCGAATCGAGGGTCTCGGTCGCGGTCATCGCGGGGCCGGACGCGGGCAGGATCCACATCGTCGACCGGCCGCGGGTGGTCATCGGCCGCCATGACGCCGACATCAACGTCGAAGACCCGGAGATCTCCCGGCAGCACGTGGCGGTCGAGCTCACGGGCGAAATCGTCACGCTGGTCGACCTGGGATCCACGAATGGGACTTTCGTCGGCGAAGAGCGCATTCACGAGGTGCAGCTCGAGAACCAGGCCGAGTTCTCGATCGGCGGCTCGACCCTGATGCTGATTGTGACGGCGAAGGACTAGCGCCAACTTCCGCGTCACCCCCGACGCTGGCTGCCCCGACCTGGTCGCGCTGCCTGCCCGCGACTCTGTCGTGCCGACTGATACCCTTCCGAGATGCGCATTGCGGTCGCCATGTCCGGGGGCGTCGACTCCTCGGTCGCCGCGCTCCTGTTGAAGCGCGAGGGACACGACGTGATCGGGCTGTCGATGCAGCTTTGGGACAGGTCGGCCGAGGCGGGCCGCACCAGCCGCTGCTGCGCCGCCGATGATCTGTCCGACGCGCGCAAGGTGGCGTGGGCGCTCGACATCCCGCACTACGTGCTCGACCTTCAGGAAGAGTTTGCACAGGAGGTCGTGCGGCCTTTCGTCGCCTCGTACCTCGCCGGAGAGACGCCGATTCCCTGCTCGGCCTGCAATTCGAAGGTGAAGTTCGCGACGCTCTGGGAAAGGGCGCGGGGCATGGGCTGCGAAGCCGTGGCCACCGGCCACTACGTCCGAACGGGGCCGGATCCCGTGACCGGCCGGACTCTGTTGCGGAAGGGAGCGGACCCGGAGAAGGATCAGTCGTATTTCCTCTGGGATCTGACGCCCGAGCAGCTCTCCGCGGCGCGCTTCCCGGTCGGCGAGCTCGCCAAAAAAGACGTGCGGGAGCTCGCGCGTTCGGCGGGACTCCCGACGGCGGACAAGGAGGAGAGCCAGGAAATCTGTTTCGTACCGAAGGGCGAGCGCGCCGGAGACTTCGTGCGCGAGCACGCGCCCGCGATGGGCCTCGCGCTCCCGACGCTGCCCGGGAAAATCGAAAGCTCGTCCGGGCAGCCTCTGGGCGAGCATTCCGGCCACTACCGCTTCACGGTGGGGCAGCGCCGGGGCCTGGGCGTCTCCGCCGCCGGGCGTCTCTACGTTCTCTCCGTCGATGCCGACGCGAACCGCGTCGTCGTGGGCGCGGACAACGATCTTCTCGTCGAGGAGGCGCATGTCGAGGAGATGCGCTTTCCGTCGGGAGCCCTCGACGGACCCTTCCGTGCGGGCGTCCGGGTGCGTCACCGCGGCGTCGAGACCCCGGCGACGGTCGCGCCCGAGGCCGGCGGCTCAGGGCGCGTGATCTTCGACGAGCCGGTCCGTGCGGTCGCGCCGGGCCAGTCCTGCGTGTTTTACGACGGAGACGTGGTCCTGGGAGGCGGAGTGATCCGGGGAGCCGAGCGACCACCGGGAGCGAGACGGCCGCGGTACTCCGCGGTCAACTCAATCGGGGATCGAAAGAACCCCTGACCCCTGACTCCTGACCCTCGCGTCCACTTCTCAATTCGTCGACTCGGCTCCGTCCTGCGGCGCCGGAAACTCCGACCGGATCTCTCCGTAGTTGCGCTCGTAGATCTCGACGTTCTGCTGCAGCGCCCGCGCCAGCTGCTTGGCGTGGAACGGAGTCGTGAAGACCCGGCTCATCACCTTCACGTCGGGCCGCCCGGGAACAATCCGACCGAAGTCGATCACGAACTCCGTCGGGTTGTGCAGGATGTTGGCGAAGTTCACGTACTGTCCTTCAGCCGTCGCCTCGTCGATCGTCACCTTGACCGAAACGGGTTTGTCGTCGCTCATGGCGGCCTCCGGCGCCGGATTCTATTCCGCGGCGGTGGCGGCGCTCCGGCTCGTCCCTCGCCTCGTCGATAATGGCGGCGAAATGAAGCGAGCGCGATGGAACGCAGCGGCCCTTCTCTTCATCGGGGCGGTTTCGGCCGGGCGGGCCCAGGAGGAGAAAATCTCGCCCGCGAACGAATCCCCGGCTGCGGTTCTCGCGGAGGCCGACCGCCACTATGCGGCTCGCGACGCGGCAAGGGCCGGCGCGCGGGCGAACCCCCGGGAGATCTCGGAAGCGATCTCTCTCTACGAGCGCGCGGCCGGCGGGGCAGCCGGGGCAGCCGAACCCCAGTGGAAGCTGGCGCGGGCTCTCTATTTTCTGGGCAGCTACACGGGCCTCGACCAGAACGCGCAGCGCGCCGTCTTTGAAAGAGCGCGCCGCGCGGGGGAAGAGGCGGTCCGATCGGTCGGCGCCCGCCGAGGCAGCGCGGATCCGCGGAAGCTCGAGTCTGCCCGGGCCGCCGACCTGTTTCGAAAGGACCCCGACGCGCCCGCCGCGCTTTTCTGGACCGCCGTCGCCTGGGGGCAGTGGTCGCTCGCCTCCGGCAAGATGGATGCCGCACGCAAAGGCGCGGCGCGGCGCATCCGCGACGACTGCCTCACGCTGATCGCGCTCGATCCGGCCTTCGAGGACGGCGGCGGTTACCGGGTCCTCGGCCGCGTCCACGACCAGGCGCCGAAGATTCCGCTTCTGACGGGATGGATTTCGCGCGCCGAAGGGCTGCGCCTTCTGCGGCTCGCGGTGGCGCAGGCGCCGCGCAACTTCGTCAACCGCCATTTTCTCGCCGAGGCGCTCGCGCGGTCGGGCGCGTTGGCGGAGGCCATCAAGATCGAAGCGGGGCTGACGTCGGATAAGCCGGGAGCCGATCACCTCGTCGAGGAGCTTTCGATCCAGGAGGCGGCGCGAAAAAATCTGGCGGCGTGGCGCAGTCGCGCCTAGCCTCCAGTCGACCGCGGAGTCCGCTGGCCGGCTCGCTCCGGTGGTCGCCCGGCTCCCGTTTCCCCGCCAGACCCCTGACCCCTGACCCCTGACGCCTGACCCTAAGACACGCGCGTGACGCCGGGTTTCGCCGGCAGGTCCTCGAGCATCCGTCCCGCGGTCCAGCCCGTCACCGGATGCCGCCACTCCGGAGCGATCTCGTTCAAGGGCTGGAGAACGAAGCGGCGCTCCGACAGCCGCGGGTGCGGGAGCACGGGGTCCGGCCCCGGCCTCACGAGGCCCGCAAAATCCAGGATGTCGAGGTCGATCTCGCGCGGCCCGTTTCGAATTCGCGGCAAGCGGCCCATCTCGATCTCGATTGCGCGCAGCTCCCGCAGCAACTCCTCCGGCGTCACCGCGACGCGGAGGAGCGCCACCGCGTTGTAGAAGTCGGGCTGCGCGGCGTGGCCGACGGGATCCGTGCGGTAGAACGAGGAGACCCGAAGGACGTGGCCTGCGCGGGCGAGGCGATCCAGGGCGTCAAGCAGGCGCGAGCGGGAATCGCCGAGGTTGGAACCCAGGCCGAGATACACCTCGGACGCGACGTCAGTACTCTTCTTCCTCGCGCACCGCGGTCGGGCTGTCGATCACTTCGGCCTCTTCTTCCAGATCGTCCTCGTCGGCGGCCTCCTCAGGTTCTTCGACCGGCGCCGGCTCGTCACCGAACTCGTTCGCCGTTTCTTCCGCGACCGGCTCCATCAGGATCGCGCGGCGCGGCGGCCGCGGCGCGGGCGCGGGAGGCTCGTCGAACTTCGCGTCCTTCTGATTCGCCCCGCACTTGGGGCAGATCGCCTCGGGCTTGCCGAGGTTGTAAAACTTCGTCCGACAGTTGAAGCACTCGAACTTTTTCCCGAGATCGGGCATCGTTTCCTCGAAAGGCGGCCCACCCTAGCACGCGCGTTTTCGGGGGTCAACCACGGGCTCGCGCGCCGCGCGCGCGGTAGACTCCGGCCCCGGAGGAGGCGCCCATGGCCGTCGTTCGCATCGACTCTCTGCCCGCCTCCGGCCCGGAGCGCGAACGCGAGTGCTGCCGGGTCCTCGAGGAGGGAAACATCCTCCTGTTCGGGAAGACGCCCTTCGAAATCTCCCCCGCGGACCGGGCGTTTCTCCTCGAGCGGCGCCAGGCCGACGCGGGGTATCACAAGAACATCGCGTACCGGCCGCAGAGCCGCCGGGTGACCGGCGTCGCGCGCCAGCAACCGGAGGACGCGCGGCGGCTCCGCGAGGTCCTGTGCCGGTATTCGGAGACGGTGGTCGCCTTTGCCGCAGGGCTTTTCCCCGGGTACGCGCGCGGCTGGAAGGTGGACTACGCGAGCTTCCGCCCGCAGGAAGAAGCCAGCCGCAAGTTGTCGCCGCACGCGCGCAACGACCTGCTCCACGTGGACGCGTTCCCGACTCGGCCCACGCGCGGAGACCGGATCTTCCGCATCTTCACCAATGTGAACCCCGCGGCCGCGCGCGTCTGGAAGACGGGCGAAACGTTTCCCGAGCTCGCCGAGCGATTCGCAGTGTCGTCCGGGCTCCTCGAGCGCGCGTCGCGGCAGACGCTCGGGCGCTCACTCCTTCGAGCGGCGAGCGCGGCGGGCTTTCCGGTTCGATCGCGGCCGCCGTATGACGAGTTCATGCTCGCGTTTCACAACTTCCTGAAGGAGAACGGCGAGTACCAGGAGGGAGCGCGCGCCGAGAGGCCCGAGTTTCCTCCGGACGCAACGTGGATGGTCTTCACGGACATGGTGACGCACGCGGTTCTCCAGGGACAGTTCGCGCTCGAGCAGACGTTCATCATCGGGCGCGGCACATTGACCGTGCCGGAGCGGGCGCCGATCTCGGTGCTCGAGCGGATCGCGGGTCATGCGATGGCCTGAGAGAGCCGCCGGCACGACTCCTCTTTCAGGGCGCGAATTCGCCGGAGACCTGATAGGTTGATCCCGATGGTGCGTCGTCCTCTCCTGCTCCTGTTCTTCCTTTCCGCCGGCCTGACCGCGCCTCGCGCCGGCTCCGCCCAGACTCCGATGATCGGCCCGCGCTCGGCCGCCATGGCAGGAGCGTCGGTCGCGGTCGCCGACGACGGGACAGCGGTCTGGACCAATCCCGCGGGTCTCGCGCGCGACGAGCGGCTCGACGTGGAGATATTCGGCGGCGCGGTGGCGACGAACCGCAACGACTTCCTCGGCGCGGTCGACCGGATCTCATCGATCGACCTCAATCGCATCCGGTCGGGGCAGGACCTGTCCCGGATTCCCGGGGCGGTCGCCGACCTCCTGCGCATATCCGAGCCGGGCAGCGGCGTTGTGGGCTCCGGCGCCGCCGGCCTCGTCTTTGCGAAGAGCGGGTTTGCGATCGCGATCGGCGAGGTCGCGTACTCGGGCGTGTATCCGACCCTCGACCTCGTGCACGTTCTGCCGCTTCCGGCGTCGATCGACCCGGCGCGGGCATTCGTGAACAACACGACGAGTCTTTCGTTCGCTGGGCTGGAAGCGCGCGAAGCGCGGTTCTCCTACGCCACGTCGTTTCTCGCGAAAGCCCTCCTCGTCGGCGGGACCGTGCGTTACATCCAGGGACGAACGTATTTTCTTCGCCGCGGAGTCTTCGACGAGGACATTTCGGACCCGGTCGCAATCTCCCGGCGCGCGTTCGATGAGAACCGCCGCGACTCGACGAAGCTCGCGTTCGACGCGGGTGCGATGCTGAACCTCGGCGGGAAGGTGCGCCTGGGGCTGGTCTCGACCGCGATCAACGAGCCCGCGTTCGACGTGAAGCATGACGCCGCGGATCCCGGCCTCCTGGGAGCGCCGTCCTCTTACCGGCTGCCGAGGACCCTTCGCGCCGGAGTCGCCGTGACGCCGGTCGGCCTGCTTCTCGTCGCTGTCGATTACGACCTGCGAGAGACCGACACTCTGCTGCCGGGAGGGCGCAGCCGGCAGCTCGCCGCCGGGCTCGAGCTCAAGCTGCCGCTGTTCGCTATCCGGGCGGGAACCTTCCGAGACTCCGCCGCCCCCGATCCCCACTGGGCCTATTCCGCCGGAATCGGGCTCGGCCTGAAGATGCTGTCGGTCAATGCCGCGGTCGTCTTCTCGACCGAAGGCGGCACGTCGCTCTCCTCGACCAACCGGCGGGACCTGGGCGGGGCGCTGGACGCGAGAGTCCGTTTCTGATCGCTTCGATTCCACCGCCTCTGCGCTGAACGGCGACATGGCGATTCCCTCTCCCTTTTCCTTTTCCATCCTCGAGACCGACCCGTCTTCTTCCGCGCGCGCGGGCGTTCTCTCGACGGCGCACAGCGAGATTGAGACACCGTGCTTCCTGCCCGTCGGGACGCGCGGCGCCGTGAAGGGCGTGGAGTTCGACCGGCTCGAGGAGTGGGACTGCCGCGCGGTGCTCGCGAACACCTATCACCTGATGGTGCGTCCGGGGATCGAGATCATCCGGCGGGCCGGCGGCCTTCACGCGTTCATCGGATGGCCGAGGTCGATCCTGACCGACTCGGGAGGGTTTCAGGTCATGAGCCTCGCGTCGCGCCGGAAGATCACGGATGACGGCGTCGAGTTTCAGAGCCCGGAAGACGGGACGAGGCATTTTCTGACACCAGAACGGGCGATGGAGCTGCAGTCGGATTTCGGCGTCGACCTCGCGATGGCGCTCGACATCTGTCCGCCTTTTCCGGCCGAGCGCGACGAGGTCGAGAACGCGTGCGGACTCTCCTCCGCGTGGGCGAAGCGCTCGCAGAAGGCGTACAGGGGGCCGGGCCTCCTCTTCGGGATTGTGCAGGGCGGCACCTACGAGGACCTCCGGCGAGACTCCACCTCGAGGCTCGTCGATCTCGACTTCGGGGGATACGCGGTCGGCGGCGTCGCGGTCGGCGAATCGAAGGAGGCGATCCGATCGATCACCGCTTTTTCCGCCGCGCTTCTGCCCGCTGACCGGCCGCGCTACCTGATGGGGGTCGGGACGCCCTCCGATCTCCTCGAGTCGGTCCGCTCGGGGATCGACCTCTTCGACTGCGTTCTGCCGACACGTAACGGCCGGATGGGGCACGCCTACACCTCGGAAGGCGAGGTCGTCATCAAGCACGAGCGCTTCAAGGAGGACCTTGGACCTTTGGACCCCGCCTGCCACTGCGCGGTCTGCCGCCGCCACAGCCGCGCGTACATCCGGAATCTCTTCGTGCTCAAGGATTTCTCCGCCCCGATGTTGCTGTCTCTCCACAACGTCCACTTCTACCTGACGTGGATGAAGAAGATTCGCGCGGCGGTGCGGATGGGCACGCTCGCGAAGCTCGCGGCGCCGCCCGAGGGCAAGCTCCTGTAAGTTCGACCGCCCCTCGGGTCCGGGCTTGCTGGCCGACGGGCTACACTCTTTCGACCCGAATGTCCTTCTCTGAATCGGACACACGCGCGAAGCTGATCGATCCTCGCCTGCATGCCCGGGGCTGGACTGAAGACCTGATCCGGCGGGAGGAAACAACTGGGGCGATCGAGATTGTGGGAGATCGGGCTCGGAAGCAGCCTCGCGGGCGAGTCGATTACACGCTGCGGGTGCGGGTGAATCCCGGCGCTCAGCCCGTAGCCCTCGCGCTCCTCGAAGCCAAAGCCGAGCACCTTCCTCCGGATCACGGTCTGGAGCAGGCAAAGGCATACGGAGCCTGCAAGCGGCTGAACGTCCGGTTCTGCTTCGCCTCGAATGGCCACTTATTCGTCGAGTACGACCGCCAAACCGGCCTGACGAGCGAACCGAGGGCTTTGACCCTCTTTCCTTCCCCGGACGGGCTCCGACGGCGATGGGAGGCCGCGGCCGGGTTCGAACTGGACTCTCCGGCGGCGAAGCCCTTGTTGATGCCGTATCCGGGCGGCGAGGCCCAGCGACGCTACTACCAGGACGCGGCGATCCGCGCCGTTCTGGAGAAGCTCGCCCAGGGCCGCGAGAAGAAGGCGTTGCTGTCGCTCGCAACCGGCGCCGGCAAAACTTGGATCGCAGTGGCGTTGCTACGAAAGATTGCGGATGCCGGGCAGCTTCGGAGGGCACTTTTCGTCTGCGATCGCGACGAGCTGCGGGGGCAGGCGCTCACGGCTTTCCAGAACGCGTTCGGCGCCGATGCCGCCGCGGTTTCGAGCGGGAAGCCTCAGAAGAACGCGCGCGTCTTGATCGCCACCTACCAGACTCTCGACGTGGGATCGGATGACGCTGATGCGAATTTCCTCCGAACGCACTACCCAATCGACTACTTCAGCCACATCGTTATCGATGAGTGTCACCGCTCGGCCTGGGGAAAGTGGGCGGAGGTGCTGCACCGCAATCCAACGGCTGTGCAAGTCGGCCTTACGGCGACGCCGCGGCAGCTCGATATTTCGGAGGCGACGCCCGAAGAGTCAGGCGATCGGAAAATCACGTCTGATAACTACCGTCACTTCGGCGAGCCCATTTACGAGTACGACATGGCGCAAGGGATCGAGGACGGGTACCTCGCCGCCTGCGAGATCATTCGAAGGGATATTTTCCTCGAAGAGCAGAGTCAGAACGAGCGGGACGCGATTCTGTCTCCCGCCGATCTCGCGGGTAAGTCGGTCGTGGACGCCCGCACCGGCCAGGAGACGGTCGCCGAGGATTCCTTCGGAGCCACCGACTTCGAAGCGAAGATCCAGCTTCCGGATCGCGTCCGGGCGATGTGCGCCGACCTCTTCGAGGGTCTTTGCGCGGCAGGCGGACCAGAGCAGAAGACGATCGTGTTCTGCGCGCGGGACCATCACGCGGATGCGGTCGCCTGCGAACTCAACAACCTCTACTCCGCCTGGTGTGTGGAGAACGGGCGTCCCCGGGCCGATCCGTACGCGTTCAAGTGCACGGCGTCGGTGACCGGATCCAACTACATCGCGGACCTCCGCGGCGCGTCGCGCCACCATTTCGTCGCGACGACGGTCGACCTGCTCAGCACGGGCGTCGACGTTCCCGCCGTTCGAAACATCGTCTTCTTCAAGTACGTCAAATCACCGATCGCCTTCTACCAGATGGTCGGGCGCGGGACCCGCCTCGATCCGCCGAGCGGCAAGCTGATGTTCCGCGTGTGGGACTACACGAACGCGAGCCGCCTCTTCGGCCGAGATTTTCGAACGAAGGCGACGATCACCCGAAAGACTCCCGTCGAACCTCCGACTGATCCTCCGAAGACGATTCGGGTTGAAGGCCTGGACGTGACGATCACCGAGGCTGGACGATTCATCATGACCAACGTCGACGGGCGAGCGCTTCCCATCACGGTTGAGGAGTACAAAGAGCGGCTCGCCGCGAAGCTCGTCGAAGAGGCGCCGACGATCGAGGAGTTCCGCCGACGTTGGATCTCACAAGCCGAGCGCCGAGAGCTGGTCTCTCATCTTCCCGACGCCGGCCGAGCGCCTGCGGTTGTGCGCGCCGTGGAAGGCATGGAGGACTTTGATCTCTACGACGTGCTCGCAGATCTGGGATACGGTGCCGCGCCGCGGACCCGCTCAGAACGGACGGATGCGTTCGGCTACAAGAACGAGGGCTGGCTGGAAACTCTCCCGGCTAAAACCTGTTCTACGGTGAAGGCTCTGGCCGGTCAGTTCACACGCGGCGGCACCGAAGAGCTCGAAAACCCGGAGATCTTCGGGACTCCGGACGTGCGATGCGCAGGCGGACTTGAAGGGTTGAAGGCGCTCGGAAAGCCGGCCGAGATTCTCCTCGATACGAAGAGCCGCTTGTTCGCAGCGTGAACGCGTCTCGTCGGGTCTTGCTGGGCGATCTCCTTCATCAACGGCGGGAGGTCGTCCATCCGCGCAACCGTCCCGAAGGCAAGGCCATCTTTGTTGGCTTGGAGCACATCGAATCCGGCACCGGGCGCCGATTGGGCCATGTCGATATCGAGATGAGCGAGTTGACCGGGAGGAAACCGGCGTTCCGGCAAGGTGACGTCGTCTATGGTTACCTCCGCCCTTACCTGAACAAGGTCTGGGTGGCTGAATTCGACGGGCTTTGTTCCGTCGATCAATATGTCTATTCGGTAAACGAAGACGCGAACGCGGATTACGTAGCTTGGTTTCTTCGGAGTCCTCTCTTTCTCGAGCGGGCACCAATAAATGTTGCGCCCGGGCAACTACCGAGGATTCGAACCGAGGAAGTGGCTTCAGTGTCGATCGACTTGCCTTCTCTTACGGATCAACGTCGGATTGCCAATGAGCTTCATCGTCAGATGGAGACGGTCGGGCGCGCGCGGTTGAGCGCCGAACGAGAGTTGGAGGGTATCGCCGCCCTACCTGCGATTCTCCTGCGGCGCGCTCTTCTCCGGGAGGTTTGAAAGTTGGCTTTCGGAGCTGCTTCTATTATTATCAAATACCGTAAAAACGATAATAATGATTACCACTATTAGCGCAAACGAAAATAGCGGTACCGACGTGCCGTTCGGCCGCTTCATCCGGTGCCCCGAGGGTTACACGGCCTTCGTTCCGGCCGCACTTCCGCCGAAGATCGAATGGACCTCGAACCTGGTTCGGGACCTTTCCGACGCCGACCGCGCAATCGGCCGTCTTGCCGGGGAGGGTGCCGGGTTGCCCAACCCCCACCTCCTCATCCGGCCGTTCATCCGCCGAGAGGCGGTGCTTTCCAGCAAGATCGAGGGAACGCAAGCCACACTTGGCGAATTGCTCGCATCCGAGGCGGGAGCCGACGTCGAGCGAAGCCCCGCGGACCTGCGCGAGGTCGCAAACTACGTCTCGGCGCTCGAATTTGGCGTCCGCAGACTCGAGAAGCTGCCGCTCTCACTCCGTCTCATCCGCGAGCTTCACGAAAAGCTCATGACGGGAGTTCGCGGGGACGCGGCGACACCCGGTGAGTTTCGTCGCTCTCAGAACTGGATCGGTCGGCCGGGCTCGACGCTTGCGAACGCGACCTACGTCCCGCCTCCCGTGAAGGAGATGAACGAGGGCCTCGGCAGGTTCGAGAAGTTCCTTCACGAGCGAACTCTTCCTCCTCTCGTTCACGCCGGGATGGCCCACGCACATTTCGAAGCCATTCATCCCTTTCTCGACGGCAACGGCCGTGTCGGTCGGCTCCTCATAACCCTTCTGCTCGTCGAACGGCGCGTGCTTCCGACGCCGTTGCTGTATCTGTCGGCCTACTTCGAGGCGACGCAAAGCGAGTACTACGATCGCCTCCTTCACGTGAATACCAAAGGCGAGTGGCAAGAATGGCTCGCCTACTTCCTGAAAGGCGTCGCGCGCCAGTCGGACGATGCGATCGATCGCGTCACTCGCATGAACCGCATCCTCGCGGACTGGCGCAAGAAGGCGTCCGGATCGGGCGGAAAGGCCGCGTCGGCTCTCGTAGAGCTGCTCGCGGGCAACCCTTTCTGGACCGTTAAGCGGGCCGCCGCGAAGCTCAAGGTGGCGTACACCACCGCCGAACGAGCTCTCGAGAAGCTGGAAGTTCTGGGCGTCGTCCAGCGCATTTCCGATGCGAAGCGTGGCCGGGTGTATTGCGCGACGAAGCTGCTCCACATCCTGGAAGAACCGGCAAGACTCGCTCCGGAGAAGCGAAGCTGATGGCCAGGGGTGCGCGAACGAACGGGGCGAAACGGCTCGCTTCGCCTCAGTCGGTCAACTCGGCCGTTAAGGCGATCTGCGACGTCATGCGGCGCTCCAACTGCGCCGGCGCTTTGCAATATGTACCCGAGCTGACCTGGATCCTCTTTCTGCGGATCCTGGACGAACGAGAAACTCGTGAGGCCGAGGAGGCTGAGGCCGTCGGCGCGGAGTTCCGGCCCTCTCTCGCCGCACCCTTCCGGTGGCGGGACTGGGCGGCGCCGGAGGGACCGAAGCGGCTCGAGCTTCAGAACGGCGCGCTCGGCGCGGTCTTTGGGTTCGTGAATGGCAAGCTGATTCCGCATTTGAAAGGTCTCGAGAGCCGGCCCGGAGCGGCTCCGAGGCAGAAGGTCATCAGCGAAATCATGTCGGGTGTCGAACGGACGCGAATCGACACCGAGCGCAATTTCCTGGACGTCATCGACAAGGTCCACGAGATCAGCTCGGAGGCGGTCGATCCCACGCATGTCTTCACGCTGTCGCAGGTCTACGAGGGGTTGCTATTGAAAATGGGGGAGAAGGGCAACGACGGCGGGCAATTCTTTACCCCCCGCGAGGTCATTCGCGCAATCGTCAGGACGGTGAAGCCCCGGGTCGGCGAAACGGTCTATGACCCCGCGTGCGGCACAGGAGGCTTCCTCGCGCAGAGCTACGAGTTCATGCGCGACGGTCTCGGCCCTTCCGCGACAGCGGACGACATCGAGACGCTGAAGCGGCGGACGTTCTTCGGCCGCGAGAAGGAGAACCTGATCTACCCGATCGGGCTCGCGAACCTGATCCTCCACGGGGTCGACCAGCCAAACCTATGGCATGGGAACGCCCTCACCGGGCAGGAGACATACGGCGGCCTGTTCACCGACGCTCCTGCGCTCTTCGATGTCGTTCTCATGAACCCTCCCTTCGGCGGCAAAGAGGGGAAAGAAGCGCAGACAAAATTCGCCTACAAGACCAGCGCGACGCAGGTGCTCTTCCTCCAGCACGTCATCGACAGCTTGAAGCCCGGTGGCCGCTGCGGAATGGTCATCGACGAAGGCGTCCTGTTCCGGACCAACGAGCACGCGTTCGTTCAGACAAAGCGCAAGCTTCTCGACGACTGCGATCTCTGGTGCATCCTGAGCTTGCCGCCGGGGGTCTTCGTGTCTGCGGGCGCCGGTGTGAAGACGAACCTGCTCTTTTTCACGCGCGGAGGACCCACCGAGAAAATCTGGTACTACGACCTCTCCGACATCAAGGTCGGAAAGAAGACGCCGCTGACGCTCGACCGGTTCGACGAGTTCCTCCGACTGATTTCTTCGCGGGGCGACAGCGAGCGGAGCTGGACCGTCGACCGGGCGGCGATCGAAGCGAGCGGATATGACCTCAAGGCGGTGAATCCCAACGCGAAGCGAGACGAGGACACACGAACTCCCGAGGAGCTGTTGGACATCATCGAGGCGAAGGGCAGGGAGGTCGAGGAGGCGCTCGGGAATCTCCGGGCTCAGCTCAGCGATAGCCGGTGAAGCGGAGCCCGTTCGTGGGCCGGTGGAGGATCACCGGTATGGCAAGGTGGGACCGGGACTATCGCGATCTCGTGGTGCCGGCCTTCATCGAGTTTTCCCGCAACCGGCAGGGTGAATTTCAGTTCCGGGCGGTTCACGGCTGGCTCGACTGGAGGTTGCGTGCGGGAGGGGAGCCCGGTCGCCGAGTTCTCATGGGAGGGTGAGGACGACAATGATCGCGGCTCCGGGCGCGGCTGGGCGGTCCTGGATGGAGGACTCCTGCGGGGCAAGATCTTCATTCACCTCGGCGAGGATTCCGCGTTTAAGGCGCGACGGGAGTCGGGCGTGAGAGTCACGGCGGAGTCACGCGAGTGAGTCAGCCTTAATGTAGCGTGTCGCAAATGCGAAAAGTTCTCGCCGGCTTCCTCGCGGGGATTCTGGTTTCCCTTTCTCTCCGTTCCGAGACCCTGGGAGAGCGCGCGGCTCGCATCCACGCTTCCGCGATCGTCGTCGACACGCACGAGGACGTTCCGGAGCGCCTCGAAAAGGAGTGGGTCGATCTGTCCATCCGGGGGAAGACGGGCCACGTGGACCTTCCGCGCCTGAAGGAGGGCGGGGTCACCGCGCCCTTCTTCGCGGCCTACGTGCCGGCATCGTTTGCGAAGACGGGAGGCTCGGCGCGGAAGGCCCTCGAGCTGATCGACCTGATTCACCGTGTGGCGGACGGGACTCCCGGGTTGGTGTTTGCGGACTCGCCGGCCGGGATTCGGGCCGCAAAGCGCGACGGGAAAGTCGCGGTGCTGATCGGGATCGAGGGCGGGCACGCGATAGAGAATTCTCTGGGCGCGCTCTCGTCCTTCGCGCGCCTCGGCGCCCGCTACATGACCCTCACGCACACGAACACGAACGGATGGGCGGACTCCGCCGGGTCGTTCTTCGCGTGGGGGTTCGATCCGAAGAAAACGGCGATCCACGACGGACTGACCGGCTTCGGACGCGAGGTCGTCCTCGAGATGAACCGGCTCGGCCTGCTCGTCGACGTCTCCCACGTCTCGGACAAGACGCTCGCGGACGTCCTCGCCGTGTCGAAAGCGCCCGTGTTCGCCTCGCACTCGTCGTGCCGCGCGCTCGCCGGCATGCCCCGTAACCTGACCGACGACCAGATCCGCGCCATCGGGGCGAAAGGCGGCGTGGTCATGATCAACGTGAGCTCCACGTTTCTCGACCAGGCGGTAGTGGACGACTTCGTCCGCCAGAAGGCGGCGCTCGCCCCGCGGGTCGCGGAGATCGAGGCGCGCTTTTCGAACGACCCGGCCAAACGCGATTCCGAGGTGTCGGCGCTCATGGACGGACTGAAGCGGCCGCGGGCCGACTGGTCCCGCGCCGTCGACCACATCGAGCGCGTGATGAAGATCGCGGGTCCTTCCAGCGTGGGGCTGGGGACCGATTTCGACGGCATCGAGGATCCGCCGACGGGTCTCGAGGATGTCTCGAAACTGCCGAAATTGACCGAGGAGCTTCTGCGCCGCGGCCATTCGGAGGCCGAGATCCGGGGTGTCCTCGGGGAGAACTTCCTGGCGTTCTGGGACCGGGCGATCGCGGCGGGCCGGGCCATGCCGCCCTCGAAGGCGCCGCTGCCGGTGATGCCGGAGGCAGGGGGCGCCAGGCGGTAGGACGGGCCGGGCGAGCCGGCAGCCGAGCGAGCGACGGAAAGGAGACGGCCGCGGTACTCCGCGGTCGACTCGCTCGGCGTCCGAACGCTCAACCCTCAACGCTCAAGGAACGCTCAACAAGCAACGAGCAACAGCAACAATGAAGCCTTACCTGCCTTATAGTCCCGCCTATGCTCACTCAGCTCGTTTCACTTCTCCAGCAGACCGCGCCCGCGGCGCCCACCGGCCCGATGAGCCTGTTCTCCTCGCCGCTGGTGGCGATGGCTTTCATTTTCGCCATCTTCTATTTCCTTCTGATCGCCCCGATGCGCAAGAAGCAGAAGGCGACCGCCGAGATGATCTCGAAGTTGAAGAAGGGCGACGAGGTCGTGACGGGAGGCGGCATCTTCGGGCGCATCACAGCCGTCGACGATGAGCGGGGCTTCGTCGTTCTCCAGATCGCCGATAACGTCAAGATCAAGGTCCTGAGGACCGGGATCGCGGGGCCCGCGGGAGAGCCCGACACGGCCACTGCGGCGGTCGCGAAAACTTAAGACGCGGAGTCTCCGGGGCCGGCCCGCCGGGCTTGGCAGGCCCCCTCGACTCCCTGTAGACTCCACCGTTCTTCCAAGGGAGGCTGTTTGTCCAAGAGGCTGCGTTGGCGCGTTCTCTTAATCGTGCTCGTTGTCGCCGGAATGATCGCGGGATACATCGCAACCGGTTACGCGCACGCGAAGAAAGACTGGGTCGGCCCCGGCAGGCCGCCGATTTCGGAGGCCCTGAAGCGAGGAGTCAAGCTGGGCCTCGACCTCCGGGGCGGCATCCATCTCGTTCTGCAGGTCAATACCGCGGACGCGATCAAGGCGGAGCGGGACGAGGCCGTCGAAACTGTCAAGGCGCAGGCCCGCGAGCAGGGCGTGACCCTGGGAGCCTCCGAGTACCCGTCCGACGCCTCTTTCACGGTGGCGTCGATCTCGGATGAAAAGAAACTCGACGAAATCGTCAAGCGCTGGCTTCCGGACTGGTCGACCAGCTCGTCGGGCGGCCGTTACGCTTTCACTCTGAAGGACGCCTCGCGGCGCGCGACCGAAGAGAGCGCCGTCACGCAGGCGATCGAAACGATCCGCAACCGGGTGGACGAGTTCGGTGTCGCGGAGCCCCTGATCGCCCGCGAAGGCGGAGACCGGATCCTCGTCCAGCTGCCCGGGATCGACGACCCGAAGCGCGTCAAGGACCTCATCAAGAACACGGCGTTTCTCGAGCTGAAGATCGTCGAGAAGGGGCCGTCGACCGACAAAGCGTCTCTGCTCGGGCCGGACGGTAAGGTTGCGGCCGACATGGAGCTCGTGGAAGGAAAGCCCGAGCCCGGCCAGCGCGGCGTCACATGGTATCTGCTCCGAAAGTCCGCGGCGATCACCGGCCGGGATTTGAAAAACGCCCGCCCGAGCCGCAGCCAGATGGGCGGCAACTCGATCTCCTTCTTTCTGACCGCCGCCGGGGCCGAGAAGTTCGGCGCTGCGACGGCCGCGAACGTCAACCGGTTGCTCGCAATCGTGCTCGACAAGCGCGTCCAGTCGGCGCCGGTCATCCACGAGCGCATCACCGACCAGGGGCAGATCAACGGAAGCTTCACGCCGGAAGAGGCGAACGACCTCGCGCTCGTTCTGCGCGCCGGCGCTCTGCCGGCCGGACTGACCTACCTCGAGGAGCGCACGGTCGGTCCGTCTCTCGGACTCGACTCGATCCGGAAGGGGATTACGGCGTCTATCGCCGGGATGCTCCTGGTGTTCTTCGCGGTCGTGTTTTATTACAGGCGGTCCGGGTGGAACGCGGTTCTCGCCCTGGTGCTGAACGCGAT
>JBDTRB010000068.1:0-21620 GCA_039931865.1 Acidobacteriota bacterium
GTTGGAAACACGTCTCGGACCGCGAGCCGGGCGCCGGGCAACGGCCCCATCTCACCGTCCAGAACCACCTCCTCGGCACCGGCCACTTTGCGGCCGCCCCGGACGAAAGCGAGGGGTACCGCACCGGGTACCTCTGCGGCGTCATTCGAGGAGACGGGCTGCTCGGCTCGTACTCGTACTCGTACTCGTACTCGGGACGCAGACGGCAGACGGACTCGCAGCACCATTTCCGGCTCGCGATGGTCGACTCCGAGGCGCTCGCTCGGACGGGCCGCTATCTCCGGGAGTTCGAGGTCGCTACGAGGGAGTTTCTTTTTCAAGCGGCAGTGGGAGCTCGAAAGTCACTTTTCGGGATCCGGACGCACGCGAGGGCGAACGTCGCCCGGATCCGGGAGATCGTGGAATGGCCGTCGACGCCGAGCCCCGACTGGCTCAAGGGATTTCTTGCCGGGATTTTTGACGCCGAGGGCTCCTACAGCGGCGGGATCCTGCGAATCTCAAACACGAACGCCGGGATCATTTCGCGCACGGTCTCTGCTCTGCGTTTTTTCGAGTTCGACGCCGTGGTCGAAACGAGATCGCTTGAAAAACCGGTCCATGACGTGCGGATTCGTCACGGTCTCCGCGAACACCTCCGCTTTTTTCACACGGTCCGCCCGGTGATCTCGAGAAAACAGAGCATCGAGGGCCAGGCCATCAAGAACGATTCGCGCCTGCGGGTCGTCTCCGTCAAACCGCTGGGCCTCGCCATGAAGCTCTACGACGTAACGACCGGGACGGGCGACTTCATCGCTGACGGCGTCGTCAGCCATAACTGCTACGCCCGCTCGAGCCACGAATATCTGGGCTTCGGCGCAGGGACGGACTTCGACCGGAAGATCGTCGTGAAGACAAACGCGCCCGAGCTTCTCCGCGCGGAGCTCACTCGCCGCTCCTGGAAGGGCGACTCGATCGCGTTCTCGGGAAACACCGACTGCTACCAGCCTCTCGAAGCGGTTTACGAGCTGACGCGCCGCTGCCTCGAGATCTGCCTGGAGTTCCGGAACCCCGTCGGCCTCATCACGAAGGGCGCGCTCGTCCGGCGCGACGTGGATCTGCTCGCCGCGCTCGCGCGCGAGGCGTCCGCCACGGTCCACCTGTCCATCTGCTTCGCGGACGACGAGATGTCCCGCGCGATCGAGCCGAACACCAGCTCTCCGTCGCAGCGCTTCGAAACGATCCGTATCCTCTCGGATGCCGGGATCCGCACGGGCGTCGGAATCGCTCCGGTCATCCCGGGCCTGAACGACGACCAGGTCGCGGAGATCCTGGCCCGCGCGCGCGCCGCCGGGGCGACCGAGGCTTTCCGCCAGCCGATCCGCCTCTCCGGCGCCACTCTCCCGGTGTTTCGAGAGCGGCTGCAGGCTGCGTACCCCGCCCGGGCGGCGAAGGTCTGGAACGCGATTCTCGAGATGCGCGGCGGCCGGTTGAACGAGACGGAGTTCGGCGCGAGGGGGCGCGGGCTCGGACCCCGGTGGGCTGCCGTCGAAGCGCTGTACCGCGCGGAGTGCCGCCGGCTCGGCTTCGACCGCGATGAGGAGACGCCCCGCGCGTCCACGTTCCGGCGCCCGAAGGCCCAGGGAGCTCTTTTCTAGCAAGGTCGTCGTACCCCCCCCGATTCACGCGCCCTCTGAAACGCAAAGTTCTTGACTCGGCGAAGCCGGTTGGTCGAGAATCCGACCGTGGACATCCGCCGCGTCGAACCTCCCGAGCCGGCAGCCGAGATCGGCGGCCGGGCGATCGACAACCTCCGGTTCATCCGCGAGACGATGGAAAAGGCGATCGCGTTCACCGCGGTGCCGGGCAAAGGCGGTGTCGCGATGGGAGCGACCGCGCTCGTCGCCGCCGCGCTTTCGCTCTTCGCCCGGTCGGCGGACGAGTGGCTCGGGATCTGGCTGGTCGAAGCTTTCGTCGCCTTCTCGATCGGCGCGTGGGCCATGGCGCTCAAGGCGCACCGTGCGGGCGCCACTCTCTTCTCGGGCCCGGCGCGCCGCTTCCTCCTGACCCTCTCTCCCCCGCTCTTCGCCGGAGCGGTGGTAACCCTGGCGCTCGCCCGTGCGGGACAGACGGCGCTTCTCCCGGGCGTGTGGCTCCTCCTGTACGGAACCTCCGTCGTCACCGGCGGAGCGTTCGCCGTGAGGATCGTTCCCGCGATGGGCCTTCTCCTCATGCTCCTCGGCTGTCTCGCGCTGGTGTGCCCGGCCGCATGGGGCACGGCGTTCCTGGCCGCGGGGTTCGGCGGTCTTCAGATCGGCTTCGGGATTGCGATCGCCCGGAGGCACGGCGGCTGATGGCGCGCGCGCGTGCGGTTTCGACAGGAGCGTCCCGGACCAGAACGGCGCCGCGGCCGGCCGAGGGCGGCGACGCGCGGCCGCCGAAATCCAGGGGGGCCGTCCCGGACCTCGACCGGATCATCCACGAGCGGCTCCGCCTGGCGATCGTGAGCGCGCTTGCAGCCGCGGAGAAGCTTTCATTTCGCGAGCTCAAGTCGATGCTGAACGCCAGCGACGGAAACCTCTCCGTGCACGCGCGCAAACTCGAGGACGCCGGGTACGTCGCCTGCCGAAAGGGATTCGACGGCCGCGTCCCCAGGACGGAGTACCGCCTGACAGCGGAAGGCCGCCGCGCATTCGAGCGATACCTCGACCATCTCGAATCCCTCGTTCGTAACGCTCGAAGCCGGAGCTGATTTTTTTTGCATGTGGGCTTTATGATGAAAAGTACTTGGCACGTCCTCTCGGCCGTCTCTGCGATCCCATGGATACCGCCCGCCGACTGGGCCATGGTCCCCCCGCACCCGGGTCTCACGGTCTTCGCGTTCGTCGCCGCGGTGGCCGGCTTCTTCGCCGCCGCCGCCGCGTTCGCGCTCTGTCTGTGGCTCGGCTGGAAGAGAGCGGCGCGACGCGTCGCGGTGGCCGCTGCCGCGGGAGCCGTCCTCTACCTGGCGGCCCTTGCCGTGGTTGGAGCGTCCACCGGCGAACGCACCCTGCCGCCCGGAGGGAAGAAGTACTTCTGCGAGGTCGACTGCCACCTGGCTTACTCCGTCGTGTCGGAGGCACCGTCCGCGGCGTTGCGCCCCTGCGGCCCATCTGGCGGTAGGCTCGGCGTCGTCTATGTCGAGACGTGGTTCGACCCGACGACCATCTCGAGGTTCCGCGGGAATGCTCCGCTCAGCCCCAATCCGCGCCGCGTCTATCTCCTCGACTCCCGGGGCAGGCGCTACGAGCCCGCCGCGGAGGCCGCGAGCGCGTGCGGCCCGGCGTTCCGCGGCTCCATCCCCTTCACCCGGGCGCTTCGGCCCGGAGAGTCGTATCGGACCGCGCTCGGCTTCCGCGTGCCCGCCGGCGCCAACGCGCTCCGGCTGTGGGTCGGGGACCCGGAGCCCGGGATCGAGCAGCTCGTCCCGGGGCACGAGAACAGCTTTTTTCATCCGAGGGTGTATCTCGCGTTGCGGTGACACTGGATCCGCGAGCGGCCAACCCTCCGAGCGGACCCGCATCGACGGGACCGGCGCCGAAGGCCGGCCCGTGGAAATCCCCCTTTTTGCCGGAAGGCCACATTCCCGTTGTCTCGCGGCGCTTCCGCGGCAAGAATCAATCCGTGAAGGCGCCCGTCTTCCGGAACATGACACCGCGACGGTGGATCGAGTACACCATCGCGATTCTCGCGGGCAACGCGGTGTATTTCCTCGTGCTCTTTCCGGGCCTGAGTCCGGACCTGCAGCATCAGCCCCAGAGAGTCGACGCCGGACTCATCCTGGATTTTCTCTGCTGCGTCGCGGTCTACGCCGCGATCAGACTGGGCTCCGCCCACGCGCGGCGCGGGAGGGTTTAACGTCGCCTCCGCTCACTACGCGAGAGGCTCCACCCTCCCTCTGGTCGGGAGACTCCTCTCGGGGCGAACTTAGCCACCATCGTGACGGAAGCGCAGCTCGGCCGCCTTCTGCTCCCTCTTTCCGCCGCGCGGGGGAGAGGACCGGGGTGATCAGGTCGCAGGTCGTGAGGCGCCTTCGCGGTCCGAGTGAATGAACACGGGAAGCCAAGGAATCTCCCCGCAGTCAACCGATTATCGGAACGATCACCGGGCGCAGGTCGAAGACTCTTCGGCACGCGCGTTTTGCGGCGATGGAGATCTCCGAGCGCAGCCATTCGAGGTCCGCGCGCTCTTCCGGGGTGGCGCGCGCGAGGACGGCGCGCGCGGCGCGGCCGACTTCATCCGAGAGCTCCTTTTCGCCGACGACGACTCCTCGGGAGACGACCGTGACTTCCGGAGGCTTCGCGCTCGCCGAGGCGAAGATCACCACGAAGCCCTCTTCCGCGAGGTGCCTCCGGTCCTTCACGACGGCGGGATCGACCGTCTCCGTCCGCGAGTCGTAGTAGATCCGGCCCGAGGGCACCGCCGCCGGATCCACGCGGATTCCGTCGGCGGAGAGGGTCATCCGGTCCCCGTTGTCGAGGAGGAAGACGTTGTCCGCAGGAACTCCGCACTCGCGTGCCGTGTCGGCCGTCGCGGCCAGCATCCGCCTCTCGCCGTGGATCGGAAGCACGGCGCGCGGACGAACGAGGGAAATCCACTCCGCGATGTCCTCGCGGTGCGCATGACCCGAGACGTGCACCGGCGGGTTCGACTCGCGTACGACGCGCGCTCCCCTCCGGATCAGATGGTCGGTCACCCGGTTCACCGACCGCTCGTGTCCCGGAATCGTTCGCGCGGAGAACACGACGAGATCGCCCGGATCGAGCTTCAGATCCGCGTGCTCGTCCAGCGCGAGGCGGTACAGCGCGGAGAACGGCTCGCCCTGGCTCCCCGACGTGACGCACAGCAGCCGCTCGGGGGGCTGACGAGCGAGATCTCCCGGCGCGACCCGCGCTCCCGCCGGAAGCGACAGGCGCTGGAGCCGCTCGGCGATGTCCGCGACCGTCACCATGCTGCGGCCGAGGAGGCCGATGCGCCGCCTTCCGGCGAGCGCGACCTTCGCCGCCTGGCTGATCCGGGAAACGTGGCTCGAAAAGGTGGTCAGGATGATCCGCCCGGGAGCTCCGGCGAAAACCTGCGCGAGCCCCTCTCCCGCGACGCGCTCGGACAGCGCGCGGCCGCCGCGTTCCGCATTGGTCGAGTCGATCAGAGCGAGGTCCACGCCGTCGCCGACCGCGGCGGCGATACCTTCGCGGTCCGTCCGCTCGCCGTCGGGTGGATCGGGATCGAGCTTGAAGTCCCCGGAATGCATAAGCCGCCATCCTCCCGCCTCGACGAGGACGGCGGCCGAATCGGGGACCGAGTGGGAGACTCGGAAGAAGCGAAACGCGAACGCGCCGGCGCGCAGAGTCTCCCGCTCCGGCGCTTCGATCAGCCCCTTCCGGGTGAGCTCGGCCTCTTCCAGACGCCGCCGGGCGAGCGCGAGCGTGAACGGAAAGCCGTAGACGGGCGCAGTGCACCATTCGCGAAGAAGGGGCAGAGCGCCGATGTGGTCTTCGTGGCCATGGGTCAACAGCACGGCGTCGATTCGTTCGCCCGAGAGCGCGGACATATCCGAGGCGATCTTGTCGACTCCCGGAAACGTCTCGTCGGGAAACGACACCCCCACGTCGATCAGGAGGCTCGAGCCCTCGCAGCGCAGCCAGAGGAGGTTGCGCCCGAACTCGCCGAGGCCTCCAAGCGCCACGATCTCGAGAGGCGCCGTCATTTCGAGGGAGACGCCAGAGCGTCCGCCGCGGGCGAGGCGGCGAGCGCGAGGTATTCGTCGAGGCCCAGGACCTCCGCCCTCGTGCGGAGGTCCTTGCCCATCGCCGCGAGCGCCGACTCCCAGGGCCCGCGCCCGCCCGCCGAAGACAGCGCGTTTGCCAGCGTCTTGCGGCGCGATCGGAAAGCGAGCGAGGCGATCGCGATCGCCCGGGCCCGAAGCCCGGACGGCAAAGCCGGTTCCCGCGGCGTGAGCTCGAGAACGCTCGACATCACCTTCGGGCGCGGACGGAACGCGCCCGGCGGAAGGTCGAAAAGGATGCGCGGCCGCGCGAAGGCCGACGCGCGGACCGAGAGGTACCCGTAGTGCTCGGTCCCCGGGCGGGCGGCGAAACGCAGCGCCACCTCCTTCTGCACCGTGGCGACCGATCGCAAGATCACCTCCGGCGACTCGAGCGCGGCAACCAGAATCGGTGTCGCCACGTTGTACGGAAGGTTCGCCACCAGCACGGCGGGTCCCGGCCAGCCCGCGAGCTCGAGCCACTCCCGAAAGGAACGATCGAGAACGTCCCCCTGGAAGATCCGCACGCGGTCCTCCGCGAGCTCCGCTTGGAGCGCCGCCGCGCGCAGCGGGTCGATCTCGATCGCGAGAAGGCGCCCCGCACGCTCTGTCAGAAGGCGAGTCAGGGCTCCTTCTCCGGGCCCGACCTCGAGGGCGGTGTCCGAAACGGCCAGGCGAGCGGCGTCGACGATACGTTCCGCGGTGCCGGCGTGGACTAAGAAATGCTGCCCCCACCGCTTGCGCGCGGGGATCACCGGACGCTCTGTCGCCGGATCAGCCAGAGCATGAAGGGGGGAAGCACGATCATCGACGCGATGCTCGCGATGAACAACCGGTCCCCGGCGCCCGCGAGACGCCCGAAGTTCATGCCGAAAAAGCCCGTGATGAACGTGAGAGGCAGGAAAATCGTGGAGATCACCGTGAGGCGCCGCACGACCTCGGACAGGCGGTTGTTCTCCACCGAGAGGAACGCGTCGAGAGAGCCGGCCAGAAGGTCGCGGTATGTGTCGATCGAGTCGGTGATCCGAATCAGGTGGTCGTAGACGTCCTGGAAGTAAAAGACTCGCGCGGCATCGAGGACCGGGGGATCGCGGCGCAGGAGGACGTTCACGGCGTCCCGCTCCGGGGCGATGACACGACGCAGCAGCGAGAGGTCCTTTTTCAATTCGAGAAGGTCCGCGAGCCGCGACGTCTCGAACTTCGCGAACACGGCGGACTCGATCGCCTCGGTTCGCTCCGCGAGGTCATCTAAGACCGGGAAGTACTCGTCGACGATCGTGTCGAGCAGCTCGTAAAGGAGCCCGGACACGTCGTGAACGCCCGATTCGCGGCAGAACCGGTCGAGAACCTCCTTCAACAGGGGGACGTCTCCGTCGTGGGTGACGATCAGGAAATTCGACCCGATGAACGCGTCCACCTCGTCGAACTGCAGGCCGCCATCCCGACAGCCGATTCGATACGCGACCAGAAAGTAATGGTCGGGAAAGACGTCGATCTTCGGCCGCTGGTGCCGGTGCCGGACGTCTTCGACCGCCAGCGGGTGGAGAGAGAGCTCGCGAGCGAGCACGTCCAGCTCCTGGTCGGTGGGAGATTGGAAGTCTCCGAAGAGGAAGGACTTGCTCGACGCGAGGCGTGCGCGGATTCCTTCGAGGGGTACCGCTTCCTCGCGCGGGACGCCTTCCGGCCCGAACAGAATCAGTCGGGGTTCGCGGCGCGTGTCGGGCCGGGCGCGCTCGGCCCAGCCGATGTTTCCCGCATGCAATGGCCTCGGCTCCGGCACGCCCGGGAGGGTATCAAATGGTAAACTCTTGCATCGACAGGAAGTTCCCTTGTCATCCGTCTACACACTCGACAACCGGCGACTCGAGAATTTTCTCGAGAGGCACAAGGCTTACTACGCCTACTCGGGCGAGATCGAGATCGACCGCTTTCTGAGGGAGGTCCTTCAGAAGGCCAACGAGTTCGTCCCCTCGGCCGCCGGTTCCATCCTCTTAGACGACCCGAGCACGAAGAACAGCGACGACCGGCTCGAAAACGACCTGGTTTTCATCGCCACGTTCGGGGCGGACGGCGACGCCCGGCTGGCGCGCCGCATCAACGCTCGGATCGGCATCGCCGGACACGTCTATTCGACTGGCGTCGGCTACATGACCGAGGACGTCGTCGACGACCCTTACTTCTACCCGACCTACGAGGGGGAAAGCTTCCAGACGCAGTCCGTCCTCTGCGTCCCGATCCGGATCGAGGCCGCGGTCTGCGGCGTGCTCGAGCTCGTCAACCGGGTCGGTCCGGGAGGATTCCGGGAGAAGGACCGGCGGCTCCTCGAGATCTTCGGCGACTACGCGTCGATCTCCATTCAGAACCTCCTCGACGCCCGGCGCGCTTTCGAGGTCGCCAAGCGCGACGGGCTGACGGGCCTGTACAACGAGCGGTACCTCCATCTTCGACTGACGCAGGAGCTCTCCCGGATCTCCCGGGACGGAGGAGATCTGTGCGTCATCTTTCTCGACCTCGACAACTTGAAGTCCGTGAACGACAAGCACGGTCACCTCGCCGGCAGCCAGGTGCTGCGGGAGGTCGGGTACGTGCTGAAACGCACCGTGACGGACGAGCGGGCCACCCTGACACGGTACGGCGGCGACGAGTTCGTCCTGATCCTGCCCGGCCACTCGCTCAACGCCGGGATGGAGATCGCCGAGCGGATCCGCGAAGCGATCCGGTCCGCCACGTTCCTCTCGCGACCCTACGGATTCAACAGCCCTGCGTTGAACCTTCAGGAAACGATCACCGCCTCCCTCGGGATCTCCTCCGTGAGGACCCACGCGACCGTCCCGGCCGCCGTCGAACAGCAGAAGAACGAGCTGCTTCGCGCGGCGGACCAGGCGCTCTACCAGGCGAAGGAAGGCGGAAAAGACCGGAGCGCCGCGGCACGGCCGACGCCCATGCCCGTCGGAAGCTGATTTCGGCGCTAGCTGAGAGCTCGGCGGGGGTTTTCGCGGCCGTTTCGGCGTGCTATCTTCGTTTTTCCGGCATTTTTGCGCCTTTTGACCTTCTGAGGACTTCATGACCACCACTTCCCAGACACGGACCGATCTCTCTCCGAAAGACGTGCTCGATGCTCTTTCGAAGCACATCCTGGTCGACGGCTACCACGTGGTGATGGACCTCGAGAAGAGCCGCGGTGCGTACCTCTTCGACGCGCGGAGCGGCCGGCCGCTGCTCGACTTCTTCACCAATTTCGCCACGTTTCCCATCGGCTACAACCATCCGAAGATGGAGGATCCGGAATTCCAGGAGAAGCTCCTCCACGCTGCGCGCACGAAGCCGGCGAACAGCGACATCTACACGAGCCTCTACGCGGACTTCGTGGACACGTTTGCGCGCCTCGCCATACCGCCGAGTCACGCGGATCATCTCTTCTTCGTCGAGGGCGGGGCCATGGCCGTCGAGAACACCCTGAAGACCGCGTTTGACTGGAAGGCCCGCAAGAACCTGTCCCGCGGGGGCCCCGCAAGGGGCAGCCAGATCCTGCATTTCAAAAACGCGTTCCACGGCCGGTCCGGCTACACACTCTCCCTGACGAACACCGCCGATCCGCGCAAGACGCAGCACTTCCCGATGTTCCAATGGCCGCGGCTCTCCTGCCCGGCGCTGCGTTTCCCGATCACGCCGCAGATCACCGAAGAAGTGGCGCGCGCGGAGGAGGCCGTCGAGCGAGAGATCCGGGCCGCGTGCTCCGCGAACCCCGACGACATTGCGGCGTTGATCCTGGAGCCTATCCAGGGCGAGGGCGGCGACAACCACTTCCGTCCCGAGTTCTTCCGGCGTCTGCGCTCCCTCGCCGACGAGCTCGAGTTTCTCCTCATCTTCGACGAGGTCCAGACCGGAGTCGGGTTGACGGGCTCCATGTGGTGCTGGCAGCAGATGGGCATCGAGCCGGACCTCTTCTGCTTCGGAAAGAAGACGCAGGTCTGCGGGTTCGCCTCCAACCATCGAATCGACGACGTGGACAACGTCTTCAAGATCTCCTCGCGGATCAACTCGACCTGGGGCGGCAACCTCGTCGACATGGTCCGCTGCGAGCGCTACCTCCAGATCATCGAAGAGGAGAACCTCGTCGAGAACGCGCGCGTGGTCGGGGAGTACTTCCTCGGCCGTCTTTCCGAGATGGCGGAGGAGTTTGCCGGCACCGTCTCGAACGTGCGCGGCCGCGGGCTCTTCCTGGCCTTCGATCTTCCGGACAAGGCCATGCGCGACAAGACGCTCGCCGCGTGCCTCGAGCACGGCCTGATCGGCCTGGCCTCGGGCTCGTCGGCGATCCGCTTCCGGCCTTCGCTCGCGCTTTCCCGCGACGAGGCCGACGAGGGCGTGCGGAAGTTGAGACGGGCGCTGGGAGCTGCGCGCTAAAGAGTCGTTTCCGCTCTCACATCCTCCCGAGGATCCTCGCCGCCCGGCGGCGCACCCGCTCGGGATGCCTCGCCGGGTCATAGACGCGCGGCGACGGGATCATGGCCGCCAGAGTGGCGGCTTCCATCGGGGTGAGCGCCGACGCGGATTTGTGGAAGTAACGCCGGGCGGCCGCCTCGACCCCGTACGTCCGGGGGCCGAGCTCGATCACGTTGACGTAGAGCTCCAGGATCCGGGACTTGGAGAGCCGGTGCTCGAGCCGGCGGGCGATCGCCCATTCCCGCAGCTTGCGCCAGGGAGTGCGGGCCGGGGAGAGGTACAGGTTCTTCGCGAGCTGCTGTGTCAGGGTCGATCCGCCGAGCTTCAGTCTCTTCCGGGCCCAGTCCTGCCGCACCGCCCCGCGTGTCGCCTCCCAGTCGACCCCCTCGTGCTCGTAGAAACGCGCGTCCTCCGCGGCGACGACCGCACGGGCCACTGACGGTGAAACGAGCTTCAAGGGCACCGGCCGGTACTCGAGCGAAGCCGGCTCCCCCCTGCGGGAGAGCTCCCGCCGCCTGAGCTCCATGAATGCCGTCGTTCGAGGAAACTCCCGCGCGAGCGGAGAAACATCCGGAAGGGTGATCCAGAAAACCGCCGCGGCAGCGACAAGGATCAGGAGAACGAGAAGGAGGCGCCGGACGAACAAGTGTTTCTCAACTCCCGATGAGTTCGAGTTCTCCAACAGAACACAGGTCGTCCGCACTCCCTCCGAACTCGGGAAGCGCAACCGACACGGACCATCATCAACGGGCACGGCTTCTGCTCCTGCGCCCCTCACCCCGGCCCTCTCCCCGCGCGCGGGGCGAGGCAGCAGAGCTGCGCTTCCGGCGAACTGATGGCCAAGCTCGCCCCGAGAGGAATCTCCCGACCAGAGGGAGGGAGGAGCCTCTCGGGGCGGGAGCGTGGGCGAACGCAGTGAGCGGAAGCGACGTGGGTGCGGGAGCCGCAGTGAACGGAGGGACGAGGTGAGCGGTCGAGCCATCAGGCGAGCCGCTCGCCGGTGCCGTTCGCCCCCGCGCGGCGAACGGCACGTCCCGCAGAGAGCGGAGGCGACGGAGGCGTGTTATTCTGACCGCATCCTGTTTACTTTCTGGAGGTTGCGCATGAGGCCGGCCCGATCCCTGTCCGTCCTTTCCTTGCTCGCGCTTGCCTGTTCTCTTGCGGCCGGCTGCTCGAAGCGAGCCGCGCGAATCGAAGTTTCCCCAAAGAACCTGAAGATCTACGGCCTCGATCGTCCGCAGAGGTTGACGGCCCGGCTACTCGACAAGAAGGGCAACCCGCTCGAGATCGGGACGGCCAACTTTGAAAGCTCCCGGCCGGCGGTGGCCTCGGTCGACGCCGGCGGGCTCGTCAGCCCGAAGTCCGAGGGAAAGGCCACGATCACCGCCCGATACGAGAAAGTCTCGACGGAAGTCCCGATCGAGGTCATCGACGTCAAGGCCGTCGAGGTGTCCCCCCCGGCGGTCCGCATCATCGGTCCCGCCGGGACTTCCATCCCGCTTCAGGTCGTGGTGCGAAATTCCAGGGACAAGGCGGTCCCGGTGACGCCGGTGTGGACGTCGAGCGCTCCGGGGGTCGCGGCGGTCTCCGCCTCCGGCGCCTTGACGTCCGCGTCCAACGGCGTGTCTCTCATCGTCGCGCGGGTCGGAGACATTCAGGGCGCGGCCGAGGTGACGGTGGCGATCCGTGACATCGCGAGGCTCGAGATCCGGCCCATGACCGCCCTGGTGCGGGTCGGCGATTCCCAGCAGTTCCAGGTGATCGCGTACGGAATCGACGGCCGGTCGATCGAAGGCGCGTCGGCGCTCTTTCACAGCACGAACGGCTCAGTCGCGACGGTCAACGCCGCCGGCAACGCCTCCGGAATCACGGCAGGAGCCTCCACGATCCGCGCGGTCCTCGCCGGCGCCACCGCCGAAGCCACGCTCATCGTCAACTAGCCAACCAGCCAGGCAGCCAACCAGCCAAGCAGCCAGCCAACGACGGCCGGCACGGGGCTCGCAACGCGACCGCCCATGAGTGCAATCCGCCCGGCCGCCGTCGCGGGGATGTTCTACGAGGGCGACCCCGGGAAGCTCCGGCGCGATGTCGAAACTCTTCTTCCCCCCGACGTCCCGGAATCCGGCGCGTTCGGTGCGATCGTCCCGCACGCGGGCTATGTCTATTCGGGCCCCGTCGCCGGAGAGGTCTATGCCCGGCTGCGGATTCCGTCAAACGTCGTGCTGCTCTGTCCCAACCACACCGGTCGAGGCGCCGCGGCTTCCCTCGACCCATCGAACGCGTGGCGCACGCCTCTCGGGGACGTCCCCGTCAACCGCCGGCTTGCATCGAGGCTTGCGGAGCTTGCGCCTTCGCTCGCGGAGGATTCCGCCGCTCACGCGAAGGAACATTCGCTCGAGGTCCAGCTCCCGTTCCTTCAGGTGCGCCGGCCGGACGTCACGATCGTCGCGGTCTGCCTCGGCGCTCCCGACCTCGGCCTCTGCCGCGAGGTCGGACAGGCGCTCGCGCGATTGCGGGAGGAGGAGCCGGAACCCCCGCTGCTCCTCGCCTCCTCCGACATGAACCATTACGAATCGAGAGAGGTCGGATCGCGGAAGGACGCCCTCGCGCTCGCCCGCATCGAGGCCATAGACCCCGAAGGCCTCTTCGCGACGGTGCTGGCGGAGTCGATCTCGATGTGCGGATTTCTCCCTGCGACGGCGCTGCTCTTCGCCGCGAGGGCCGCGGGCGCCGGATCCGCGAACGTGATCTCGCGCCGCGACAGCGGAGACGAAACCGGCGACACATCGTCCGTCGTGGGGTACGCGGGAGTGATCGTCGCCTCCGCTCACTCCGCGACGCGCTCACGCGCCGGCGAGCGGCTCGCCTGAAGGCTCGACCGCTCGCCTCGTCGCTCCGTTCGCTGCGGCTCCCGCACCGGGAGGCTCCTCCTTCCCTTCGGTCAGGAGACTCCTCTCGGTGCGAGCTTAGCCACCAGCTTGCCAGAAGCGCAGCTCCGCTCCCTCTCCCCGCGCGCCGGGGAGAGGGTTGGGGTGAGGGGCGTCACTCATTCGGAAAGGCGACGGGAAGAACCGACCTCGCTTACGCGTCCCCGCGCAGGCAGACAGGTGGCGTGACCGAGCGTCGAGGGTTACATTTCGTCTTCCGCCAGGATCCCCGCCGCTGCCGCTCTCAGCTGCGCCGCGACTCCCGGGGGGCCAGCGATGATGTTGCCGCGTTCCCAGTAACGGTTTCCGCCGCCGAAGTCGGTGACCTCGCCGCCGGCTTCCTCTATCAGGATCCCGCCTGCCGCGATGTCCCACGGCGAAAGATGGAGCTCGAAAAAACCGTCGAAGACTCCGGCCGCGACCTGGGCGAGGTCCAGGGCCGCGGAGCCCGTCCGGCGGATCCCCCTCGCCTGCAGGAAGACCGTCTTGAAGAGCGCGAGGTACGCGTCGATCCGCTCACGGGACCGGAACGGAAAGCCGGTCGCGAGAAACGCCCCTTCGAGACCGTGGCGCGGCGACACCGCCAGCCGCGCTCCGTTTCGGAACGCCCCGGCGCCCCGTTCTGCGGTGTAGATTTCCTCCCGCAGCGGATCCCAGATGACGCCCGCAACGATCCGCGACCCTTCGCGCGCGGCAATCGAAACGCACCAGAACGGGAACCCCGCGATGAAGTTCGCCGTGCCGTCGAGGGGATCGATGATCCATGTGCGAGCCGACGGATCGTTCCCGCGAACGCCCCCTTCCTCGCCGAGGAAATTGTCCGCGGGAAAGTGGGACCGGATCACGGAGACGATCCTCTCCTCGCTCTCGCGGTCTGCGACCGTGACGAAGTCGTTCTTCTTCTTCTCTTCGATCGATCCCGCTGGCAGGTGGCGCCACCGGCGCACGAGGAGCTCCCCGCCCGCGGCGGCCGCTTCGACCGCGGCGGCGAGGACCTTCCCCGCGCCGGATTCCCCCGCGGTCAACGCGTTCTCTCGCGCGCGAGCCACTCGAAGCCTTCGGCGACCGCCTTCTGAGGAGCACCGCCGAGAACGTTGAATCCGCGCTCGTCGGGCCGCGCGTCGCGCCCCGAAGAGAACGCCTTCCACCAGTAGACGCCCTTCCACCACGGCTCCTTTTCGAGAGCTCGGTAAACCGCGGAGATCGCCCGCGCGGCGTCGCCGTCGTGCGCGGGCCGGCCGGTGTTCTCGTCGTGCGGCGCCATCCATGCGGCCCGGCATAGCGGAAATCCCGCCTCGGTGAAAATCACCGGTTTTCCCGTGCGTGAAGAGAGAGCCGCCAGAGGAACCGCCGCTCTCCGCACACCGGCCTCGAGAACGGTATCGGCGGCGTCTGGCTGGCTGCTCGGGGGATCGTAGAAATCGACGCCGATCGCGTCGAGCGCATCCCAGAACGGGACGCGTAGCGCGCCCGCGGTCCAGTTCGCCGCGTACGTCAACGGAGCTCCCGTGGCGAGGCGCACCGAAGCGATGGCTTCCCGCCAGTCGGCGACGCGGCTTTCGGTCTTGATGAGCTCCGTGCCCACGCAGAAGAGAGAGGCCCCGGAGGCCTCGGAGACGATCGCGTGGTGCACGAGAAATCTTCGGTAGAGCGCGAACCAGCGGACCCAGTCCCCGTTCGAGCCCATCTCGATGTTTCCCACGAACACTTCGTGGCCGACCCAGATCTGGGGCTTGACCATCGCCGTGATCCCCAGCACGCGCGCATCCGTCACGGCGCGCACCGTGCCCTCGTCAGTCTCTCCCTGCGGGTTGCGATGCACGAACGCGAGCGTCGGCCGGCTCGCCTCCCGCTGAAACGAGAAGGGCATCACGGAGATGGCGTTGGCGCCGAGACCCGCGAGCCGGGTGAGCGTGTCGCGCGAGCGTGGAGACGAGTAGCTCGCATCCAAGGAGTTGGACATCGCGTAAGAGAGTCCGCGGAGAAATCCCTTCGGCAGCGGCCGCCGCGGAGGCGGTGCAACGGGGGCTCCTGCCGCGGCCTTCTCCCAGCGCCGGAGCGCGGCCGTCACCACCGAGTCGGCGCCGGAGAGATCGCGCCGCACGGCGGGTTCTCCCTCCAGACGGGCCCCTGCCTCGACCCATGCTGCCGCCGTTCCCACCGCGAGGATCGGCGAGACGTCATCCGCCGCTTCGTTCATGACTTCTTCGACCGTCGGCGCGACGCCCGCGCGCGCGGCGAAGGCCGCGAAGCCGGGAACGTCCCTCCCCCACCAGCGCCCGGCGGCGCGGGCTCCCATCGCCAGCAGCAGCGTCGGACGGCTGAAGAGCTTCGGATTGCCCGATCCCTCCGAAGCAGCCGCGAACGCCGGAGAAAGCAGGTCCGGCTGCGGCGGAGCCGACGCGTCGACGTCCACGTGAACGGCGCCCGCCCGGAGGCTCACGTCCGCCGGGCGCGAGGAGCCGGTCAGCCGCGCCTTGGCGGTCGCGTCGGGGAAGATTCGCACCACGAGCGGAAGCCCGCCGGCCTTCCGCGGAAAATGCGCGAGCATCGGCTCGAGCCGCTCGACCGCGGCGCGCTCTGTCTCCGGAAACTCCCATCGCGCCCCCTCGCGCTCAACGGTCACGAAGGAGTGCAGGAGGTCCTCGCGGGCGCGAATCTCGTCGCGGTCGGAGGCTCGGAGGATCGCGAGCGCGCCCGCGCCGGCGCCCGCCGAAAAACGGCCCGTCTTCACGAGGTCGCCGGAAATTACGAGGTAGTCCGACTCCGGCCCCTCCCGGAAGAAGAGGCGGCGGCCGGCCAGACGCGGCACGGCCGGGCGGGCGTTGGCAAACAGGAGCGTCTCGGCGGGAATCGCCGGATCGCGGACGGCGATGGCGTCCTCGGGCGCGCGGTACGTCCGGCCGTCGAACAGGAACCCGTTCGCCTCCGTGCGGACTCCGAATCGCATCAGGCGGCGTGAGAACTCCGCGGACGCCGGGGCGACCGCGACGCGCAACGTCTCCCATCCGGCGGGAACAGGATCGCCTTCGCCGCCGGTCCGAACCTCGATGCCCTGCCGCCCCGCCCATCCCGCCATCCGGTCGAGCTCCGCGGCCGTCAGAACCCCTTCCGCGGCGCGGACCGCGATCCGTCGGGTCCTCTCCGGCGCGTTCGCCGAAGCGGTCACCCCGCTCTGAGGGCGGGGAACCGCCGCCCCTTGCGCGGAATCACCGCGGGTCTGGCCGCAGGCCGCAAACGAGGCGGCGCAGATGACACCCGCGGCGAGAAGCCGCCCCGCCAGCTCGACCCGGCGGGCGGTCTCGTGCCTCACGCCTCACCGCGCCTCCACACGACGCGGCCTCCCACGATGGTCGCCGCCGGAGCGCCGACGAGCTCCCGCCCGGCAAAGGGGGTGTTCCGCGAGAGAGACTCGAATCGCGCCGGATCGACCGTCGAGCGCGCCTCCGGATCGAAGAGCGTCACGTCCGCCACCGACCCGGCTTCGAGACCGCCCCCCGGCAGCTCGAACGCCGCCGCTGGGCCGGCGGAGAAGAGCGCGGCGAAACGACGAAGCGAGAGGAGGCCCGTACGCACCAGCCCGTCGAAGACCAGAGACGCCGCCGTTTCGAGCCCGACGATGCCGAAAGGGGCCACGTTGAATTCGACCGCTTTCTCATCCTCGTGGTGCGGGGCGTGGTCCGTGGCGATCGCGTCCACCGTGCCGTCCGCGAGGCCGGCGGCCAGCGCCTCGAGGTCTTCGCGCTCGCGCAGCGGCGGGTTCATCTTTGAGCTCGTCGAAAATCCGGAGCGCGCCACCTCTTCGTCCGTCAGGACGAGATGGTGCGGCGTCACCTCGCATGTGACCGCGAGGCCGCGGCTCTTCGCTTCCCGGACGATGGAGAGCGCGCGTCGCGTCGAGAGGTGCGCGACGTGGAGTCTTCCTCCGACGAGCTCCGCGACTAAGAGATCGCGCGCCACCGCCGCGGCTTCCGCGATGGCGGGCTGGCCGGAGAGGCCGAGGCGCGTCGAGACGGCGCCCTCGTGCATCGGCGCGCCGCCGGAGAGCGTCGGGTCTTCGCAATGCTGCACGATCGGCATCCCGAACAAGCTCGCGTGCTGGAAGGCGTGCCGTAGAAGCGCCCCGTCCGCGAGCCATTTCCCGTCGTCGGAGAGCGCGACCGCGCCGCCGATCCGCATCTCGCCGAACTCGGCAAGCTCTTTTCCGAGCTGCCCCCGCGTGATCGCGCCGACCGGGTAGAGCCGCGTCGCCGCCACGCCGCGCGACTTCGACACCACGTATTCGACGATCGCCCGGTTGTCCATCACCGGATCGGTGTTCGGCATCGCGCAGACGGCGGTGAAGCCCCCCGCCGCAGCGGCCTTCAGCCCCGAGGCGACCGTCTCCGCATGCTCGCGGCCGGGCTCCCGCAGATGCGTGTGCAGGTCGATAAACCCAGGAAAGACGTAGAGGCCCTCCGCGTCGATCACCTTCGCGTCTTCGGCGAGCAGGCCTTTGCCGACGCGCTCCACAACTCCGGACTCGGCATCGAGGAGCAGGTCGACCAGTCCGTCGACCCCGGCGCGCGGGTCGATGACGCGGCCGCCGCGGATGAGAAGGCGCCGCCCGACAGGTGTCGCAGGTGTTTTCGCGGGATCCGCCGGCTCGGTCGAAGGCGCCGATTTCCCGGAATGCGCTGCTTTCGCGGAACGCGGGGGGCTCGGGGAACCGGATTTCTTCGCCGACCGCGGTTTCATCCCTCGCCCTCCCAGCCGTGGCCGGTCAGAAGCAGGTAGAGCACGGCCATCCTCACGGCGACGCCATTGGAGACCTGCTCGAGGATCAGCGAACGGGGCGAGTCGGCGACTTCGGACGAGATCTCGACACCGCGGTTCATCGGGCCAGGATGCATCACCACGGCATTCGGGCTCGCCCGCGCCAGCCGCCCGGCCGTCAGCCCATACCGTTTGAAGTACTCCCGCGCCGAGGGAAACAGCGACGAGCCCTGCCGCTCGAGCTGCATGCGCAACATCATCACGACGTCGGCGCCTTCGAGCGCGTCGTCGAAGTCCGTCGTGGCCTCGACGCCCATCGCGTCGATGCGCGGGGGCAGAAGTGTCGGCGGCGCGCAGACGACGACCCGCGCTCCCATCTTCGTTAGAAGCCAGATGTTCGAGCGGACGACGCGGGAGTGAGCCAGGTCGCCGACGATCGCCACGCGGAGCCCTTCGAGCGCGCCGAAGTGGCGACGGATCGTCAGCGCGTCGAGAAGCGCCTGCGTTGGATGCTCGTGCGCTCCGTCGCCGGCGTTGACGACGCCCGCTCTCAGGTGCCGCGCGAGAAAGTGCGGAACGCCGGGGGTTCCGTGCCGGATCACGATCAGGTCGGGCGACATCGCCTGCAGGTTTCGCGCGGTGTCGAGAAGGGACTCGCCCTTTTCGACAGAACTTCCTTTCGCCGCAAAGGTCAGCGAATCAGCCGAGAGCCATTTCTCCGCGGTCTCGAATGAAAAGCGCGTGCGCGTCGACGCCTCGAAGAACAGGTTGACGACCATGCGGCCGCGAAGCGCAGGGACCTTTTTGATCTGGCGCTGGCCGATCGAACGCATCGCTTCGGCCGTGTCGAGGATCAGGGTGATCTCGTCCGGTGAGAGCGTCTCGATCCCGAGGAGATCTTTGGAATGAAGGGTGGCCACCGGAGCGCGCGCGACGGGCGTCAGGCGGGGGCCGTCGCGGAAAGAGGAGACGCGATCCATGTGGCGTCGGGCGCCGGGCGCCCGGCGCCCTGCTCCATCACGCCGACTTCTCGAGGATCCACACCTCGTCGGCGCCGTCGGTCTCCTGGAACATCACCTTGATGACCTCGCGTCCGGCCGTAGGAACGCTCTTGCCGACGTAATTCGCCTCGATCGGAAGCTCGCGGTGGCCCCGGTCGATCAGGACCGCCAGCCGCATCGCCCGCGGCCTCCCGAGGTCGATGATCCCGTCGAGCGCGGCGCGGATCGTCCGGCCCGTGTAGAGGACGTCGTCGCAGAGAAGAACGGTCCTCCCATTCAGGTCGAAGTCGATTTCGGTCTTCTTGAGCAGCGGCTGGGGAGCGACGAGGGACAGGTCGTCGCGGTAGAGGGTGATGTCCAGGGTGCCGACCGGAAAGGGTCGTTCGACGAGCTCTCCCAGCCGGGCCGCCAGCCGGTTGGCGAGGGGCACTCCCCGGGTCCGGATGCCGATGAACGCCAGGTCCGGGAGGTCCTTGTGGCGCTCGGCGATCTCGTGCGCCATGCGGTCGATCATGCGGCGGATGCGCTCGCTGTCGAGGATTCGGGCCTTTTTTACGAGCGTTTCAGCCAACGTCGGGGCAGTCTATGGGCGATGTTCCCCTCCGTCAAGGAGAGGACACCCTCGAAAAGTCCGCCGAAAGTGCCCGGCCCCCCCGAAATCCGATTTATAATTGCACAAAAATCGAATGGTTATTTACAACGCGGCGACCCGGGAGCTGACGGCCAAGATCGTGTACTACGGTCCGGGTCTGGGCGGCAAGACCACCAACCTTCACCTGCTCCACGAGCGCCTGGAGCCCGCGACGGTCGGAAAGCTTTTAAACCTCGCGACCCAGACCGATCGGACGATCTACTTCGACCTCCTCCCGGTCGAGCTCGGCGACATCAAGGGCTACAAGATCCGGTTCCAGCTCGCGACCGTGCCCGGGCAGACGGCGTTCAACGAGACCCGCCGGGTCGTGCTGAAGGGCACGGACGGCATCGTCTTCGTCGCCGACTCCCAGTGGACCATGCTCCCGAAAAACCTCGAGAGCTGGCAGAACCTCAAGGAAAACCTCAAGGCGAACGGCGTCTCCTTCGAGGGGATCCCGGTCGTCATCCAGTACAACAAGCGCGACCTGAGCGACATCCTCTCGGTCGACGCGCTCCAGGAAGCGCTCGGGCTGTCGTCCTACCCCTTCGTCGAAGCGGTGGCGAGCGCCGGCCGCGGAGTCACCGAGACCTTCAAGCTGATCTCCAAGCTCACGTTTGTGGACCTGCTCCGGCGGCTGCAGGGCCGGAAGCCCGAAGAAGCCGGTCCAATTCCTTCGCGCCGCGAGCCCGACGACCTGCTCTCCTGGAAGGATTCGCTCCTGAACCGCGCCGCGTCGGCGTCGGCCCCACCGCCCCCGCCTCCGGCGGCGGCGCGCGAAGCAACCCCCCCGGCCGAGCCCCCGTCCGCCGCCAAGCGGCCACTTGCGCTCGTGCCCTCTCTTCCGGACGAGGCCCCCTTCGAAACCGAAGACGCGCCAGACGCCGTCCCGGAAGCGGCAGTCTCCGAGTCGGACGCCCCGTTTGCCGATACCGCGGTGCCAACCGTGCACGACCCCGGCACTCCCCCGCCGCCCTCCTCGGCGGCCTGGTCGACGGGTGCGCTCCCCGAGCTTTCGCTTCCGACGCTTCCCGAGCTCGTGTCCGCCGGGCCAGATTCCGCCCCGCGAGCGGCTGGTCCGGACGAGCTGTCCATCGACGCATCGGCGCCCGAGACCCTCGCGGAGACCCTCAACGCGGCGCCGGCAGCCCGGGCCGAATTCGAGCCGCCGGCCGCCCTCCGGATGCCCGATGCACCCGTCGCTCCTCTCTCGCAGCCGGCGGAGCTGAACCAGACCGCCGCCGACCGGGCGGCCACCTCGGCCGCGCACGCGGAAGAGACCGACGCGCGGATCCGGGGGCTCGAAGCGAAAATCGAAGAGGCTCTCGCCGTTCTGGCGCGCGAGCGCGAAGAGCGCGCCCGGACCGAGGACGACGCCGCGGCTCTGGCCACCCGCCTGGAAGCGGTCGAACGCGCCGCGCGGGACTCCGGAAGAACAGCGAGCGAGAACCACACGTCTTTCACCGAGCGGCTCGCGGCTCTGGCCTCCTCGCTCGAAGGCCGGGAGGACATGGAAAGCCGGGTCCGCGAGGCCCACGACCGGCTCTCACTCTCCGAGAAGCGGCAGCGCACGTACGAGGACGACGTGTCCATTTCGCTCCGCAGCTTCGGGGAGCGCGGAGAAAAATTCTCAGTCCAGATCGCCGGGATCGCGGAGAGGCACGAGCGGCTCCAGGCGCAGGTCTCGGGAATGCAGCAGCAGGTCGAAGTGCTCGAAGCGGCGCTTCGCGAGAAGACGTCCCAGAGCCGCCGCGAGGCCGACGACATCCGCGCGGAGCTACAGGGTCTCCGGGGCGACATCGAAGAGCGGATCGGGCACGGACGCCGCGAGGCTGAAGACATCCGCAGCCAGCTCGCGCCGCTTCTGGAGGCTCACGGGCAGCGCGGGGCGGATGACGAGCGCCTCTCGCAGGAATTCGACCGCCTTCGGGAGTCCCTGGCGGAATCGCTCGGCGACCTCTCAGAGCGCCTTCGGCGCGCCGTCCGCGGCGCGTAACCGTCGCCTCCCCGTCGCCTCCGCTCTCTCCGGGACGTGCCGTTCGCGCCGCGAACGGCACCGGCGAGCGGCTCGGCCGGATGCG
>JBDTRB010000069.1:0-21204 GCA_039931865.1 Acidobacteriota bacterium
GCCGGCGGCTCGGCCGGATGCGGCCTCGACCGCCGGCCTGCTCGCTCCGTTCGCTGCGGCTCCCGCATCGAGAGGCTCCTCCTTCCCTTCGGTCAGGAGACTCCTCTCGATGCGAGCCTGGCCACCGTTTCGGCGGAAGCGCAGCTCCGCTCCCTCTCCCCGCGCGCCGGGGAGAGGGTTGGGGTGAGGGGGGAACCTTGAGCCTGACGACCCTCGAGTCAGAGAGCGATGCCGTGAAGGTCGATGAGACAAGTCTGATTTCGTGCGGGACGTCTGCTTTACTTGCCCAGCGGCTTACGCGGGTCGTCGGCCGGGTTCACGTACGTGATCTGAAACGGCCCCATTGCGGTGATCTGTACTTCGGTGTCTCCCTGGCAGACCGCCTTGTGGCGCATATTCGGGGGCATCGAGGCGAAGCCGCCCGCTTTCAGCGCGGTCGCGGGCCCCAGGTTTGCACCGTCGCCCGTCTGGAGATTGAAGGTTCCGGAGATGACGGTCAGGGACTCGGCGGTCGGGTGCCAGTGCGCGGGGATCGTGTATCCGTCCGGGGCCTTCATCCGCACGATGAAGAGTCCCGGCTTCGAGGGATCGCCGGCGAGAAGAGCCATCTTTGCGCCCGGCGGCAGGCCGGGAGGCTGATCGCCCCACGTGATGTCGGCGGAATTCATGATCGTGTGCATCGGCTTCATGGCGGCGGCCGGATTCGGCTTTGCGGAGTGCTCCTGACCGGCGGCGACGGCAGAGGCGAGTGTGAACGCGAGCGCGAGAGCGGAAAGCTTTCTCATGGGACTCCTGTCGTGGTGGCGGCGGAATTGCCGGTATGGCGGGATGCTATGGCAGACGCCGGCGGAGTGTCTCGTTAAAGCTCGCGTGCGAAATGATCCCCTCGAGCTCCCGGAAGGTTCCTTGCGTCGAAACCTCCCGGATCATTCGCTGCAGGAGCGTCAGCGCCGCGCGCATCGGGCCCGAACCGAGGGAGATCCGGGCGACGCCCGCCTCCGATAACGCTGCGACCGAGAGGCTCCCGGCGACGGCCAGGACGTTGACCGGGCACGACAGCTCGACGACGAGCGTCTCGATCACCGCTTTCTCCGTGACGCCGGGGACGAAGATGCAGTCCGCACCCGCCGCGCGGTAAAGCTTCCCTCTCCGGATCGCCTCTTCCATGCGCCCCTCCGGCGGCCCCACCTGGTCGAGATAGACGTCCGTCCGCGCGTTGATGACCGCCGGGACGCCCGCCGCGGCGCCCGCGTCCCGGATCGCGTGAATTTTTTCGCACATCAGCTCGGGATTGTCGAGCTGGCGTTCCGGCGCCCCGGTCCCGTCCTCCAGGTTCAGCCCGACCGCGCCCGCCGCGAACGCTCCGGCGGCCGCGCGGCCGACCGCGTCGGACGAGGCGCCGTATCCCGCCTCGAAGTCTGCCGTGACGGGGACCGAGACGGCCCGGCAGATTCGGCCGACCGCTTCCAGCATCAGTTCCATTGGAATCTTCTGCCCGTCCGGGTAGCCATACGCGAACGCGATCCCGGCGCTCGACGTGGCTACCGCGGGAAGCCCCGAGTCTTCCACGATCCGGGCGCTCGCCGCATCCCAGGCGTTGACGAGAACGAGAGGCCGCCCGGGCCGATGAAGCTCGAGGAGCCTCGCCGCCTTCGCTCTCTGGGCGTCCGTCATTTGAGAGATGTTCCCACGAACCCGGCGCCTCGTTTCGTTTCGACCCGGTTCGAGCCTTCGAGACCAGGCTCTCTCCAGCGGCTGCGTGAAGCGCCCGATGTCTTCCGCGCCTCGTCGACCACCCGGAGGATTTCGGCTGCGACCTCGTCCGGCGCCTCGAGCTCCATGTTGTGCCCGCACGGGAGGATGGTCTGCCGGCCGCGGCTGGACAGCCGGGCGAGCGCGGCCTGTCCCGCAAGCCGCTCGCTTTCGAGCTCCGAAGCGGGAACGTCGAGCTTGTCCGAGTATCCGCCCCGGGCCCGGGTGAGGACGGCCAACGGGATGGCACCGAGAGCTCCCGCCGAGGGGTTCGCGTAGAGGCGGGCAAAATACTCGGTCGACCACTCCCTCTGACTGGATTCCGCGTCACCGAGCCCGGGAAGAGACTGTGCCCAGACCTGGTATTCCTGCTCCCGCGGAGGGAGCCGCCGGTACAGCGGATCGAGCGAAGAGGGGCCTGATTTCCCGGCCTCTGCGGCCGCGGCGGGATGCGAAGGCCGGTCTCCCGTTTTCACGGCGCGCGATTTCATGTCGCGCCGGGGCGGCGGAACCGGTTTGCCCGTCGCCCCGTCCCGCAAGCGGACGGCCTTCCCCTTTATCGCCACGCGCTGGTTCTCGAAAACGGAATCGACGAGCACCATGCCGGCGACTTCCGACGGGTGAAGCGCCGCAAAATTGCGGATCACCGGTCCGCCGAACGAATGCCCGACGAGAACGAACGGAGGCTTCTCGCCGAGCTTCGAAAGCGCCTCGCGCAGCTCGAAATTCAGCTGATCGAACGTGCGCGGCAGGGGGCCCGGTTCGCTCCACGCGTACCCGGCGCGATCGTACGTACACATCCGCGTTTGCGCGGCCACCTTCGACTGCACGAGGACCCAGTCGAAGGAGAAGTCTCCGAGGCCGTTCTCGACCACAACCGTGGGAGCGCCCCGGCCCCGGCAGTCGACGTGCAGCCGGTGCCCGCCGAGGTCAACCATCTTTCCGGGAGGCGGGGGAGCGGCCGCCGCCGCGAGCCCGGGCAGGAGCAGAAACCCGGCAAGAAGTCCGAAGGACCCTTGTCGCGGAAAAGGGTGCAGGCGAATGGCGATCCTCCGCGGGAAGATACGGCCTTTGCCCGCGAGAGTTCCCCCGCCCCTTCCGGGCCGCCACGGCAGGGCGGCTACCGTGCCATCGCGTCGCCGTCTCCCGCCGACGCCGCGCCATTTCTTCGCGTCCGAGCGAGGCGTAACCTCTTCCCCGCGCTCGCGTATCACCCGCAGGGTTTCCCGAAAGGACGGCGGCATGAACACTTTTTTCCAGGATGTCGCATACGCGTTCCGCAGTCTTCGACGCGCCCCCGGCTTTGCGATCGCGGCGATCGTCACGCTCGGGCTCGGAATGGGCGCGACGACCGCGATCTTCTCCGTCATCCGGGCGGTGGTCCTTTCGCCGCTCCCCTACGACCAGCCGGAACGGCGCGTGATGATCTGGAGTCGCTGGAGCGCGTTCGACAAGACCTGGGTGGCGGATGGCGAGATCGAGGACTATCGCCGGCTCTGCCCGAGCCTCCAGTCCGTGGCGGCGTGGGACCCGGGGAAAGCCAACGTCACTGACGAGGGCGAGGGCGATCCTGTCCGGCTTGGGGTCGGAAGCGTCACCTGGAACACGTTCGACACGCTCGGCGCGCGGCCATTGGCAGGTCGGGGGTTCACCGCGGAGGAGGACCGCGTCGGAGGCGCGCCCGTGGCGGTGCTCGGCTACGCGCTCTGGCAGGCGCGGTACGGCGGCGACACGGCCGCGGTCGGCCGGTCGATCCGGGTGGATGGAGTTTCCCGGCGGATCGTGGGCGTGATGCCGCGAGGCTTCGCCCTGCCGACCGATTTCACGGTCGACGCCGCCGAACCGACGTCCCTCTGGATTCCACTGCAGCTCGACCCGGCGGAGATGACGCACGGCTCGCACGGGTATTACGCCGCGGCGCGTCTCGCTCCCGGCGCGAGCGCCGCGAAGGCCACCGCCGAGCTCAAGTCCGTCACCGCGAACCTGACGCGTCAGGGCGTCTATCCGGTCTCGATGCGCTTCGAAGCCTTCGCCGTGCCGGTCGAGGAGGAGATCCGGGGCGGCGCCGGCCGGGCTCTGTTTCTGGTGTTCGGGGCCGTCGGCTTTCTGATGCTCATGGCGTGCGCGAACGTCGCCAATCTTCTGCTCGCCCGGTCCGAAGGCCGGCAACGGGAAATCTCGATCCGGGCCGCGATCGGAGCGGGAAAGGGGCGTCTCGTTCGACAGTTGCTGACGGAGAGCCTGGTCCTCGCGGCGGGCGGCGCCGTGTTCGGGATCGGGCTCGCCTGGGCCGGGGTCCGCCTGATCGCCGCCCACGGAAGCGCCGGACTTCCGACTCTCTCTCCCATCGGGATCGAGCCGCGGATGCTGCTGTTCGCGGCCGTTCTCGCGGGCGTGACGACGCTCCTTTTCGGTCTCGCGCCGGCTCTGCGCACGCTGCGCCCGGATTTGAACGAGTCCCTCCGCGAGTCCGCGCCGAACACTTCGGCCGGGGTCGCCGGCCAGCGCCTCCGGCGCACTCTCGCCGCCTCCCAGATGGCGCTTGCCGTCGTTCTGCTGCTCGGGGCGGGCCTGATGATCCGCAGCGTCGAGGCCTTGATGCACATCGATCTCGGATTCGATCCCGACCACGTTCTGACTCTTCGACTGCGACCGGACGCGGTCGCGTATCCGAAAGCGGAGAACGTCGCGGTGCTTTACCGTAATCTCGTCGACCGCGTGGCGCAGCTGCCCGGTGTCCGCGCCGCGGGCGTGGTCCGCTCCCTTCCCCTGGCGAGCCCGATCGGCGACCGGGGTTTGAGCGTCGAGGGTTTCGTCCCGCCGCCCGGTGGAAACGCCGCCGCGGACTGGCAGGTCCTCTCCGAAGGGGCGATCGAGGCGCTGCGGGAAACAGTAGTGCTCGGCCGTCCGATCCGGCGGTCTGATTCCGCGACGTCCGTTCCGGTCGTGCTCGTCAACGAAGCGTTTGTCCGCCGTTACTGGCCCGGCCGCGATCCGATCGGCAAGCGCGTGCGCATGGGCGACGCGAGGGCCCCCTGGATGTCAGTCGTCGGCGTGCTGAAGGACGTGCGGCACAACGGGCTCACGGCGGTGATCAAGCCGAAGTTTTACGCGCCGCATTCGCAGTTCGCTCTTTCCACGGGCAACTCCCCTCGAGAGATGACGCTGGTCGTGCGCATGGACGGCGATCCGCTCGCGCTCGCCTCGCTGGTCCGCGCGGCGATCCGGGCGCTCGATCCCGCCCTGCCCGTCGCGAACGTCCGCTCGATGCAGGCCGTCGTGGGGGGGTCGCTCGCGGCCCCGCGCCTCACCGCGTCGCTGCTCTCGATTTTCGCGCTGCTGGCCCTGGTCCTGTCGGCGGTCGGCGTCTCCGGAGTGCTCGCCTATCTCGTGACTCGCCGGCGCCGGGAGATCGGAATCCGCATGGCGCTCGGTGCGACCCGCGCGAACGTGCTGCGACTGATCCTCGGACGCGGACTCACGTGGGCGGGAGCGGGCATCGGCGCGGGACTGCTCATCGCTCTTTGTCTCACCCGGTTTATGTCGGGCCTTCTCTACGGGGTAGCGCCGCGCGATCCGGCCACGTTTGCCGCCGTCGCGGGAGTCCTCCTGGCGGTTGCCCTGATCGCGAGTGCGGTGCCTGCGATGAGAGCGGCGAGGGTGGAGCCTTCGGAGGCGCTTCGGAGCGAATAGGCGAGGGCTCGGTCAGCCGCGGCGCGAGATCGGCGTCCAGCCTGCCAGTCTGCCAGCCTGCCAGCCTGCCAGCGTCCCGAGCATCCCCTGCCAGCGGACCCCTCACCCCGACTCTCTCCCCGAGCGCCGGGAGAGGGAGGTCGCGGGCGCTCAGCGGGAGGGCGGAGGCGACTTGACGGCGGGGAGGATCCATTCCGGCACATACACCCGCTGCGGGACGTAGAGCACCGGATCACTGTAATTGCCCCCGTAGAACGCGATCAGCAGGTCGAGCTCGGGGATGCCCATGACGACCTGGCCGCCGTTTCCGCCGGCGAAAAACGCCCGGACGTGGCGGCCCTGGTACGGGTATTCCGTCACCCACCAGAAGTATCCGTAGTGCATGTCGCGCAGCTCGACGAGCGGCGACGCCGCGCGGCGGACCCACTCCGCGCTCAACACGCGGCGCCCCTTCCAGGTCCCGTGGTTCAAGAGGAGCTGCCCGAGCTTCATGAAGTCGCGCGGCAGAAACCTGACGCCTCCTCCCATGTACGCGTCTCCGGTCGGCGTCAAGTTCAGGAAGTATCGGCGGATCTCGAGCGGCGCGGCGACGAGCTTGCCGAATAGCTCAGGCAGTGGTCGGGCCGCGGCCTTGGCCAGGACTCCACCGAGGAGGTTCGAGTTCACGCTGCAGTAGACGGCTCTCTGCCCGGGGTCCCGGATCATCTTCAGGTCGAGTGTGTATCGGTAGTAGTCGGGCTCCTTTTCCTGGTTCTGCATCACGTCTTCGTTTCCGGGCGAGTCGGGATCGCGGTCGTCGCAGTCGAGCCCGGAGGACATGGTGAGCAGGTGCTCGACGGTCAGTGCTCGCTTGCGTGGGTCGAGGTCCCGTGGAAAAGAGCCGCCGTTCATCACGCGGTAGACGGGAGTCGACGTCGCGATCGGCACCCCGGCAACAATCGCCGCGCCTGCCAGCGTCGATGTCAGGCTCTTCGAGGCGGAACGAGTGTCGTGCGGCTTGTCGCGGTGCTCGCCGTGAAAATACTCCTCGAGGACGAGCTTGCCGTGACGGGCGATCAAGACGCCGTGGATCTCGGAAGCGTGCACCGAATCCATTGGCGTCGCGATCAGCATCCGGACGAACCGTTCCATCGCGTCCCGGGAGATGCCCGCCTCTTCGAGAGTGCCGGTCGGCCAGCCGTCGGGTCCGGCGGGCGGGGGCATGTACCGGTAGGACGCGGCGGGCAGGCCTCGCGGATAGAAATCGCTCGGCTGACCCGCGGCGACCCGCTCGAAGTCGAACGTCGAGCCGCGGAGCTGCATGGAAAGAGTCCCGTCGTGGAGGAAGCCCTCCGCGAGAACCTCGCCTTTCCCTGCGGCCTCCCCCTTGCCGACCAGCCGCACGCGCTCGCCCTCTTTTTCAACATGGTCCACGTTCAGGAACCGCCCGGCGTTGCGTTCCGGGTTCCGGACGAATGCGCCGAGCGACCCGTCGGGCTTCGCGGTGATCATCAGATAGAAACGCATCTGGTCTTCCAGTGGAACGACCTCTCCCGACCATGTCCCGCTGTCGGAGCGGGCGAGCATCACGGGCGACGCGAAACGCGTCCCTAACTCCCGCGTCTTCGGCTGGGTCCAGAATCCCGCGATCCGCTCGCGCCCGCGCTCGAACCGGCCACGGAACTGGCCTTTCCCCGATGGCATCTCGAACGCGACAGTGTCCCCGGTCACCCGGACGGGAGCACTGAGACCGGCGATCTCCGCGCGCCATTCTCCGCCCGTCCGGTCGATCCGGAGCGGACCGCGGATGTCCGGCCCGAGCCGCTGATTCGCTTCCCAGAGTCCCGCGAGCTCGGCGGCCGCAGCGCCGGTATCCGGCATCGACAGGGCGGGGGCGCCGGTGGCGGTGGCGACCAGCGCGAGTCCGGCCAGAATGAGATTCCGGCGTGATCTCATGGCTTCCCTCCCCAAGCGACAGAAGGCGTCTCGGTTCGCGCGTCGAGCCACGCGAGCACCGGCTCGATGCCGGTCCGCATGTTCTTCCTGAGCGCCGCGGCTGCCCGTTCGAGGTCGCGGGCCCGAAGGGCCGTCAGGATTCGGGCGTGGTCGTCGGTCGCTGAGCGGACGTGCCGCCGTTCCCGCATGAAGGCAATTTCGTACCGGCGGGTGCGTCGCATGAATTGTTCGATCAGGCCGATCAGGACGCGGTTGGGACAGTCGCCGATCAGCTCGAGGTGCCACGTGTCGTCGAGCGAGATCGCCTTTTCCGCGTCACGCATGCGGAACAGCCGCCGGTTCAGCGTCTCGAGGCGCGCCATTTTCGCCCCGGACGGAAGCCCCGCGAGTCGGAGCGCCTCCGGGTCGAGGATCGCGCGCATCGGGTAGATCTGCTGAAACTCGTCGCGTGTGAGCGGCCGGACAAAGAAACCGAACCGGGGCACGCTCGTGATCGCTTCCTCCGCAACCAGCCTCCCGAGAGCTTCCCGCAGCGGCGTTCGGCTCACTCCGAGGCGCGCCGCGAGGTGCACCTCGTTCAGGCGCTTTCCGGCGGGGAGGCGTCCGTCGACGATCATTTCGCGCACCGCGGATGCGACCGATTCACTGATGTTCGGGCGGTCGAGGGGGGGCGGAGAGGCGAGTGATTGCATACTGACTACTGTATACAATCTAGAGAGGCATGACAATGTCGTGTCGAGCTGCGCGGCAGGCGAGGCGAAGGGCGAGGGCCGAAGCCACAAGGCCCGGTGTGTCGAGCGGCAGGGGATGCCCGGAGCTTGGATCTGGGTTATCGCCGGCCCTAACCCCTAACCCCTAACCCCTAACCCCTAACCCCTAACCCGTCACGCCTTACCCGTCTCATCTCCCGGCGGGCGACCCGAATTTCCGGGCATCGAGCACTTCGCCCGACCCGCCGCCTTCGACGGACCGCACGTAGGCCTTCGCGACCTCTCTGGCCGGCATGCCTTCGGAGGGATCCCGTCCCATGGCGGCGAGGGTCTCGGAGACCCACGGCGGACTGACCACGTTGATCCGGATACCGCGGGGCAGCTCGAGCGCCGCCGCACGCGCGAAGGCTTCTACCCCGGCGTTCACGACGCTGATCGCGGTGCCTCCCGGGACGGGCTCCGAGGCCAGTACGCCGCTCGTCAGGGTGAAGGACCCGCGATCCCGGATCGTCGCGAGCCCGATCCGCACGAGGTCGACCTGTCCCATGAGCTTGTGTCCGAGGCTGAATCGGAAATCCTCTTCGGTGAGGGCCTCGAGCGGCGCAAACCGAGCCTGGCCGGCCGCCGACACGAGGGCGTCGAAAGGACCGACAGCGCGGTACAGGTCCTGGATCGACTTCGCGTTCTCGAGATCGACGTGGAATTCGCCGCGGCTGTGTCCGACGCGAACGACTTCGTCCCGCGCGTCGAACGCTCGCGCGACTTCGCTTCCGATGGTTCCGGTCGCGCCCACCACGATGACCCTCATGGCTTCTCCTTACGAAGTCGGTCTCAACCTGGAAACCCGATGCGGCGAATGATCGCCGCAAAGCGCGGATCCCGCCGAATGGAATCGTATGCCGGTTCGACGTTGACGTAGATCAGATCGCGCGTGTGCGACGCGAGCGCCTTTTCGAGCCACCCGAGCACCTCCTCGGTGTCCCCGAGCTCCGCGTGCATCAGGGCCGGTGCGGAGGATCCCAGGGGCACCGGTATATCGGGAGCACCGAGAGTCAGCATCTCGCGAAGCGCGGCGTCGCGCCCGCAAGCGCGCCTGGCGATCAAGATTAGTTGCGACGTCCGGAGAGGTGAGCTTGAACATTGACAGGCTCGGCTTTTTGCTCCGGCGCCCCTCAGCCTCGCCGTCTCCCCCCGCGCGGGGCGAGGGGAAAGAGCTGCGCTCCCGTCGAGATCGTGACTCGACCCTCGGCGAGCGGACGTGACGCGATCTCGACAGACGCTGGTTGCCCTTCTCGTACTTTCGGGCGGCGTCTTCCTCTTGATGGCCGGCGGTCTCATCGACGTCGGCCTGATGCGTTGGCCGGTCAAGACGTTCCGGGACCCGGACCGGTTCCTGGTGCGGCTCACCCCCGTCGACACGACGGTTGACGCTCTCACGCGCGTCGCGCGTCCGCCCGACTCGGCCTTTCGCGGAAGGGCCCGCATGGCCCCGCAGGAGACGACCGTGTATCGGGTGCGGGCGCGGCTGACCCGGGTGTTCGACGGCGCCGAAGGCGACATGCATCTCGTGCTCGCAGATCCCGCGGACCCTTCCCGCGTCCTCATCGCGGAAATTCCTCTTCCGCTCTTCTCGATGGGAAGCGGCTTCCAGAGTCAGTTCGCCGCGGCTCGCAAGTCGGTTCGCGGCCACCTGCCCGCCCGCGGGGGCCTCGTCTCGGTGACCGGAGTCGGGTTCTTCGACTACCACCGCCACGGGCGGCGCAACAACGGGCTCGAGCTGCACCCGGTCATCGGACTGGAATTCCTGCCGTCCGCGTCGAGAGCGGCGCCGGTCTCCGGACCTGCGGGCGGCGGCGTTTAAGGTGTCGGTTCGGGGACGGGCGAGGACTTTTGAGCGACGGCCCGCCAGCGTCCGTCCCGGCGTGCGTACACCCGGATGTAGTGGACGTTGTTTGGAATGTCGCGGCCGCCTTCGCGGCGGAATCCCTTCGTGCGGGCGCCGACGATTGCCGTGTCCCCGAAGACCCTGGAACGCACGTCGAAGATCTCGAGGCCGGTGTACCCGCGGGTGCCGGCCCGGTAGGCCGCGATGATGTCGCGCTTCAGGTTCTCCTTGCCCGACGCTTCGATCGCGACGTAGTCCTCCGCGACGATGCGGTCGTACGTTGCAAGGTCGGTTCGCGCGATGGCTCCGACGAGCTCTTTTTCCAGGGCCTCCACCTGCGCGGCGGCGTCCTCCGCGGGACGCGCCGTCGCGGGAAGCGCGAGAAGAACGAGAAGGGCGGAAACGGGAAGCAGGCGCATCGGGACTCCTCTTGCCGGCACTTTCGGGACTCCTCTCGCCGTTACTTTCGAGACGGCATCAATCCGCACCCCGCCTTTTTATCAGCATCGGCGTCAGCGTCCGCATCCACGCCAGGATCGACATCGGCGGCGGGGAGTCGTCTCGCACCCGGCCGAGCGGGAATGCGGGACGCGGGCGGACGCGTACTGCGCTAGTTCTTGTGCGGCTTGTTCTGGAGCTGGGAGAGAAATTTCGCGTAGTCGGGCGAATCTGCGGCCAGGCGGACGCCGAAGCCCGAGCCCGGCATGTTCGGCGAGGGCTCCGCGGCGGCGCTTCGAACGACCTTCCCTTTCAGCAGGAGGGTGCGGCCGTCCGGGAGGTGGACGGTCAGCCGGAGCTGAGGCCCGGTGTTCGGCACGCGGGGGCTGCGGACGAACATTCCCCCCCGCGACATGTTCGAGATCACGCCGGTCCCCTGTGAGGAGTCGTGGGAGAAATCGACGGTCATCTCGACGGGATGCCGCGGCCCTCTTCGTTTCTCTCCCGGTTCGGGGGCCTTCGGAGACTGCCTGGCGCGGACCGGCCGCGCGAGGAGGAAGGAGCCGTTCGCGCGCCTCATTCCCGTCGACGTCCCTTTCGGGGAGTCGGCCTCGTCCTCGCCGGCGTCGGAACCCGGCGCGCCGGGCGGACCGGGGGACGCCGCGACGTCGGGAGAGTGCTCCACCTGAGAGATGACGCCCGCGACCGTTCGGTCGTCGACCGGCACGAGACAGCGGAAACCGACAGGAAAAATCTCTTCGACGCCGCGGCCGAGATAGGCCCACTGTCCGGCGAGAGCCGCGGGCGATACGGGCCCTTCGAACCAGAACCGGACCTGGCCCGCCTCCGTCACGATGACCGGCTGGAGGTAGTCGACGCCGGTGTCGTCGACGGGGAAGCAGAAGCCCGGATGCCGGCTCCCGTCGGGAAGCGTGAATTCCGTTCGCGCGAGGAAAACCTCGTCGTCGCTGATCGACAGGGATGAGCGGTCCGCCGGGACGACAATCGCCTGGTCCCCGGTGCCGCCTTCGTATCGCCAGACGGCCGTCGCCGCCAGATCGGCGACCGTCAGCTCGACCAGTCGTTTCATTGCCGGTACCTTAACCCGAGAGCCGCCGGAAAGCTGCCCGCCAACGGGTAGCCCGGGGATCGCCTGGCCGTTTCCCAGGAGCTCGGAGCGACGGTAGGTGGCGAGGCGAGGCCGCCGAAGTCTTCCTGATCGGGCGGTGGACAATGGACAACGAAACGCGATTCGAGTTTGATCCTTCCGAGGAGATCGCCCATGAAGCTCGAGTCGAGCACCGTACTCGTAACCGGAGGAGCGTCGGGAATCGGATACGCGCTCGCGGAACGATTTCTCGGCGCCGGAAGCCGCGTCATCGTCTGCGGCCGCAGAGAGGAAAAGCTGCGCGGCGCCCAAGCCGCGCATCCGAAACTCGCCATTCGCGTCTGCGACCTCGCGCGCGAGTCCGAGCGAATCTCTCTTTTCCAGTGGGCCGTCCGGGAGTTCCCGCATCTGAATGTCCTGGTGAACAACGCCGGAATCCAGCGCTCGTTTCGCCTCGACGCGCCGGAGGAGTGGCCGGGAACCGCTGAAGAGATCGCGATCAACTTCGAGGCGCCCGTTCATCTGGCGATGCTGTTCGTTCCGCACCTGAAGCGGCAGTCCGATCCGGCAATAGTCAACGTGACCTCGGGCCTCTCGTTTTCGCCCCTGGCCCGCGTGCCCGTCTACAGCGCGACCAAAGCGGCAATGCACTCGTTCACCCTGTCGCTGCGTCGCCAGCTCGGAGAGGCGATCGAAGTCGTCGAGCTGGTGCCACCGGCGGTCGATACGGATCTCGGCGGCCCGGGGCTCCACACCTTCGGCGTGCCCGTGTCGGATTTCGTCGGTTCCGCAATGGAGGGAATCGCGCGGGGCGAACGGGAGATCGCGTACGGTTTTTCGCAGAAGGCCAGCCGGGCGTCGCGAGAGGAGCTCGACGGAATCTTTCGTCAGATGAACAGTTGAAGACCGACGTTCCGCCGGGCGGCGTTGCCGCGACGAAGACGCAGGCGCGATCAGGTCATTCGTTTTTCGGCCGCTGCGATTCTGTCCATCGCCATCGTCCATCGGCCAGGACGACGGAAGTCTCCACCTGCCTCTCCGGGATCGACCAGTACGTCCGAAGCAGGCTCTCCTTCACGCCGTCCGGCAGGAGAGTGAATCCGTTCCGTTGATAGAACGAGATGGCCCAGGAAGCGCTCGCCCAGGTTCCAATCAGGATCGGTTGGTGCGACAGGCTCGTGACGTGGTGCAGGAGCTTCGTTCCCACGCCGGTTCTCTCTGCGCGGTCGAGGCGACATACGCGTGGCGCACCAGGGCAACGGGTCCCCTGTCCTGAATTCCCATCACGCCTGAGAGGCCGCCTTCGTCCTCGGCCGTCCAGAAGACGACGCCCCGGGCGATGTCTCTGGAGAGCTGGTCTTCCGCCATGTAAGGCTCGTGCCACTGGTCCGCCGGGATCACTCCTCGATAGGCCCGCGCGGCGTCGTTAACGATCGCGAGGATTCGCGGCAGATCCGCCTGCTCGCTTCTTCGGATTCGCATAGCCGACGCTCGTCTCTCAGAGCCGCTTTCTACGCGGTCGCCGCGAGCTCTCCGAGATACTCGATGTACGAACGCGTCGCACCGTCGAACCCCTGGATCTTCGGGTTCGACGACTCGATGACGTAGTACTCGTCCGGGGCGTGCGCGCCGCTGCCGTGCCCCATTCCGAAGTGGCCTGCGGGGAGCTTCAGCGGCTCGCCGGTGAAGACGTATCCCGGCCAGGATCCGGCGAGGCGCGGCCACAGAATCGGGTCGATGCCCGACCGCTTGTACACGGAAAGCTGGGCGCGGATGAGGGCGGAGTTTCCCGGGGTGCTCGTCGGGTCGTAGCCGCCCGTCATGTTGACGTCGAGGTCTCCGAACCCCTTCTTCGCGAGGTGCTTCTTCAGCGCGTCGAGCGCGCCGGCGGCTGTCATGTCGGGCACCAGGCGCATGTCGATCTTCGCAACGGCCTTGTGGGGAAGAATCGTCTTGCCGCCCGGCCCGGTGTAACCGCCCACGAGCCCTTCGATGTTGACCGTGGGCTCGCCCGCGAGACGCTCGAGCGATTCGAGGAACGTCGCGTCCTTCGACCACCGGGCGACGCCGAGCTGCTTCTTCAGGGAGGCTTCGTCCAGCCGCCGCGCGCTCTCCGCGATCATGGCCTTCTCGGCGGCGGACAGCGGGCGAACACGGTCCATGAACCCCTCGATCGCGGGAGTGTTGCCGTCTTCTGAGACGAGAGTATTGAGCGCCTGCACGAGGTGCCACGCCGGGCTGTCGACGCGCGCCTTGTTGCTCGAGTGGATGTCGAGCTTCGGCCCGCGGCCCCACTTTTCTCCGGTCGAGGTCAGCTCGAGCTCGATGACGCCCTTCGCGCCGAGAGTCACGGTCACCTGCCCGTCGAGACCCTGACTGGCGAACGGCATGAAGACCCCGGAGCAGCGCGCGAGCGCGGCCTGGATGTCCGGACGTCTCACGATCTGCGGAAAATGCGGCGAGCCGATCTCCTCTTCGCCTTCGGCGACGAGCACCAGGTTGACCGGAAGCTTCCGGTTCGCGCTCCGGAACGCGTGCAGCGCCGCCAGGAACGCCGCTTCCGGCCCCTTCTGGTTCACGGCGCCGCGTCCGACGAGCGCCTTGCCGAGGCCCGGCTTGTCGATAATGGCCGCGTCCCATGGCGGCGAGGACCATTCCGCGGGATCGACCTGCTTGACGTCGTACATGAAGTACATGCCGATCGTCTTCGGAGCGCCCGCGTCGAGAGTCGCGAACACGCCGGGCGATCCGTCGGTCGCGACTTTCTCCGCGCGCCCGAAGCCGGCGTCCTTGAGCATGCGGATCAGCAGCTCGCAGCCTTCCGACATCCCGCGGTTCTCCGCGGCGATCGAGGGCTGTCGGATCCAGTCCTGAAGCCTCTTCACCGCCTCGCCGTGGTGCTTCTCGACCTCGGACAGGATCGGGCGCAGATCCGGCCCGGAGGCCGCTCCGAGAAATCGGGAAGGCAGAGCGAGTGTCGCCGCGCCGGCCGCGGCGCCCTGGAGAAATGTTCTTCTGTTCATGCGCGGCATCCTAATTCCTTCCTTCTACTTCGCAAACGGCGACTTAACCTTCCTGTAGCCCTCGGGGACCTGGAAGGTGGAGGCCGGGATCGGGCCCTTCTTCACCTCGACCGCCTCTTCGAGCGTCTGCGTGCGAGACATGGGCGTGCGGATGATGATGGCGGTCGAGAGCGGAAAGCCCTTCACCTTCTTCATCTCTTCATAGACGTTCTGGAAGAGCTGTCCCATCGGCCCCATCGCCGCCATCGACATCTTGCGGCCGTCGTAATACCGCTGCGGCGGCGCAAGGCCGGGCGCCGCCCACAGGTCCACTTCGACCACGTCCCCGATCTCCAGGGAGTAGCGCTCGCAGTCGAAGCCCGCGAACTTCTGCCTGCCGGGGAGCTTCGTAAGCTTCGGGTCGTCGCGGACGCCGAACATCGCTTCGAGCGGCGTCCCACGCATGTCCCGCGCCATTTTCTCCCAGTAGGCGGCCATGTCCTCGACCGTGGCTTCCCAGTACTGCTTCTTCTTGTGGTCGACCATGGTCATCTTCCCGCTCGGGAAGTGAACGATCGTGTCGCCGTTGGCGGACGAGGACCTGGCGTATTCCGAGCCGATGTACTGCGTCATCGGCGACTCGGAGTTCCCCATCGTGAACTTCGACTGCACCGTCAGGTCCTCGGCGGAAAGAGACGCGGCCAGGAGCCACGCCGCGCAAACCAGCAATGAATGCGTCTTCTGATTCATCATTGACAAAGCCTCCTTCGTTGCGAGGTGCGAAGAGAAGGATAACGGCAGAAAACATTTCCGGGTTAACGCCTCTGGAACAAGAACTACCGACGTACGTCGGATCGCGAGGCGAAGGGGCGAGACGAAGCCGCCTGGGCGGACCCCTGGCACCCGCGGCTCTCTCTTCCGGCAACTGGTCGCCCCAACGAACAGAAACTGAAGCTCGCCGCGTGAGTAGTCTCCCGACCGAAGGGAGGGAGGAGGCTCACGCGGCGGGAGCCGGAGCGGAGCGAGCGATCAGACGTCCGGTCGAGCGCGCGTCCGCGCGAGCCGGACGCCGGTGCCCGAAGGGCAGATCGCTCGCGTAGCGGAGGCGACGTGTTGGCTGTGGGGGAGGGACTCGAACCCCCAACCTACCGGTTAACAGCCGGTTGTTGTACCAGTTCAACTACCCCACAGCAGCGAAGGCGAGGGTTCAGCTTAGACGATTTCTCCAGGGCGGACCCATGGAAGCGGCACGTTAGAATTCCAGGACCTTCTCCTCGAGGATGAACTGATGGATGTCTCGCCACGGGTGAATGACCTGCACGCCCGCTTCTGCGGCGCGATCACGCACCGTTACTTCATCCGGGTCCACATGAGCGTGATGCTGGCGCTGGTGCTCCTCTCCGGGGTCGTGGCCGGGAGCGCGATGCGCCGGGCCGGGATCTCGCACATGGGAGTGCGATATCCGATCGCGGTTCTTTTCTCCTATGCCGTCTTCCTCGGGCTCGTGCGGCTCTGGGTGGCGTACGTCTGCTCCGTGTCGGGTTTCGCTCCGCGCCGGGTTGAGCGGGCGGGCGGATCCGGTTCGTCCGGCGGCGGCCTCCTGGACGATGCGTTCGGATCCTCCGGGAGCTCCGGCGGTGCGTCCGAAGGGTTCTCCGGTGGAGGAGGATCTTCCGGCGGCGCGGGTTCGTCCGGCAGCTTCGGCGACGCGGCCGGCACGGCGCCGCGCGCGTCGAACCCGCTCTCGTTTTTCTCGAGCGGCAAGGGCGGAGGGCACGGCGGCGGCGGCGGGGGCAAAAGCGGGGGAGGCGGAGGCGGGGATGGCGACGGTCTCCTCCTGCTGATTCTGTTCGCTCTGCTCGTCGTCGCCGTCTTCGGAGCGGGGGCTTACCTGGTTTACCAGGCGCCGGTCATCCTCTCGGAGACCGCGTTCCACGCCTTGCTCGCCGGCGGCCTGGTCCGCACCGCGCGCGGAGCGCACGAGCCCGGATGGATGGGAAGCGCGCTCAAAGCCACGGTGCTTCCCTTCGCGCTCGTCCTGGTTCTCGCGGGAGTGTTCGGGTATCAGGCCCACAAGCTCTGTCCCACGGCGTCGACCGTGGGGCAGGTTTTTCACAACTGCATCTGGTAAAAACGGGGAGCGTCGCGCTGGCGAGCTGTCCAGGTTGTTCGGCCAGGCGGAGAAGGGGACCCATGCGGAAATGGATTGCGATGGCTTCGCTCGGCTTCGCTTTCGCCCCCAGCGCCTCCGGGCAGGCGCAATCTCTCGCGCCAACAAGGCCGCCAGCCGGCCGTGCCGCGCATGTCCCGGTCGCGTTGGCCGAGGCGCTTCCCTCGGACGTTGCCACGATCGACGGGATCGTCAAGGCGTATTACGACGTGATCTCAGGCCCCGCCGGACGGCCGCGTCAATGGGCGAGAGACCGGACGCTCTACATCCCGGACGTGCGGTTTGTTTCCGTGGAAGAAAAACCCGGCGGGAAAACCGTTCCGAGCGTCATGAACCACCAGGATTACGTCGACAAGACGGACCTCTCGCTGGTCTCGAAAGGATTCGACGAGCGCGAGGTGCATCGGACTGTCCTCCGCTTCGGCGAGATCGCGAGCGTGTTCAGCACCTATGAGAGCCGCAGGTCCCCCGACGGCCCGGTGATCGATCGGGGAATCAACAGCCTTCAGCTCTTCTTCGACGGCGCCCGGTGGTGGATCGCCTCGGCAACCTGGAGAGACGAAAGTCCCACGACGACGATTCCGCGCGAATTCCTCAAATAGGAAACGCGCATCCGATTGCTGGGGGCTGCCCCCCTCACCGACCCGCAAGCGACGGTTGATTGCACCTGTAGGCAACGCCCGTGCGGGCGTCGTCGGAGGTGACCAGCACCGTGTTCCCGCCGCCTCGATGCGCCGCGTCCGCGAGCGCAAAGTTGCGCCCGGTGTCCGGCATCCCGGATGGGACGTCGACCTGGGCGACGCGTGAGCAGTTGGAAACGGCGGCCTCGTTCTTCGTGATCGTCACCGAGTCGGAGCTCGCCGTGCTCGCACAGCGGGCCGCCGCGAGCAGCAGAAGTCCGGATGCGAGTGAGAGCGAATGTCTCTTCATGTGTCCTCCTGTCGCGAGTGGCAGAGTTTTTTGTGATGAGCCACGCGCCGACCTTCGGAGAATGAGACGACTGCTCGGAGTGAATGTTTCGATCCGGGAGGATCCGGGCGCTGAATTCTCTACGACGCGGTCATTACGATCCGAGCTCTGTCTCGGGACGACTCACGTGCGGGCAGGGCCGCGGGAAAAAGCCGCGGAGAGATACAGGTGCTGCGGGACACGACGATACGGATTCGAAACCTCGCCGCTCGATGAAATAAAACCGGGAGCGGGGAAAAGCCGGGCGAGGGCGTCGTCGCCCGCGCCGGCTCCCCGACTCCCGCGGTCCGTCAGTTTGAGCCGTCAGCCGTCAGCCGTGCGCCGTCACCCGCCACCCGTCACGCCTCAAGGCGCGCGTCGAGAGTGATCTTCGCTTTTAGCAGTCGCGAAATCGGGCAGCCGGTTTCCGCCGCGCGGGCCGCCGTCTGGAAGGCTTCCGCTGACGCCCCCGGGATCTTCGCCACGACTTCGAGATGCGATTCGGTGACGCTCCAGCCGACCTCGAGCTTCTCGAGGGTGACCGTCGCGGAAGTGCGAAGGCTTTCCGCAACCAGTCCAGCCTTGCCGAGCTCCCCCGAGAGCGCCATCGTGTAGCAGCCCGCGTGGGCGGCCGCGATCAGCTCCTCGGGATTCGTCCCCTTGCCGTTTTCAAAGCGTGTCGTAAACGAGTAGGGGGTCGCCGAGAGCACGCCGCTATCGGTCGAGATCGCCCCCTTCCCGGACTTCAGGTCTCCGTTCCATTCCGCCGATGCTTTCCGTTTCATGCGAGCCTCCTTTTTCAGTTTCAGGAAGGCCGACCGTAGCGCACTTCGCGCAAAGCGCGCAGGGTGCGACCGCGCCCGGATTTCTTTACAATGCCACCGCGCCGCCCCGCCGGGTGTTCGGAGTCGTTTGACGACAGGAGGAGGACGCATGAGGAAGTTCCTGTCCTGGTCTATCGCCGCTCCTCTGATGGTTCGGGGTCAAAGCGGTTGAAGGTGAGCGGTTCATGATCCGGACGCGCGCCACCGAGCTGTTCGGGATCGACCACCCGGTGTTCCTGGGCGGAATGGGCGCGGCGACGGGAGCGGACCTCGTCGCCGCCGTCTCCGCCATCGGGGGACTCGGGATCGTGGGATGCGCGGGGCGTTCGCGGGAGTGGATCCTCGAATCGGCGCGCGGCATCCGGGCGAAGACCGAGAGGCCTTTCGGAATGAACCTTCTGCTGTTCGAGGTGGACGCCGCCGCCTTCGACGCCGTGCTCGAGGCGAGGCCTCGGGTGTTCTCGACGGGATGGCCCTGGCCGGACCAGGACCTGCGCCCTTTCTTTTCGCGAGCGCGCGACGCTGGCGCTCTCGTGCTCCACATGGTCTCGACCGTGTCCGAAGCGCGCCGCGCCGCCGAGGCGGGCGCGGACGCGATCGTCGCGCAGGGAACCGAGGGTGGCGGCCACGTGGGAGTCATGGCGACGATGGCCCTCGTCCCGCAGGTGGTCCGTGCGGTTTCGCCCGTTCCCGTTCTCGCCGCCGGGGGAATCGCCACCGGGCAGGGCCTCGCCGCCGCGCTCGCGCTCGGAGCGGAGGGCGCGCTTCTCGGGACGCGTTTTCTCGCGACACCCGAGGCGCCGGTCGCAGCCGGTTTCAAACAGGCGGTGCTCGCGTCCGACGGACACGACACTCTGCTGACCGAGATCCCCGACATCGCGCGGGGCCGCGTCTGGCCGGGAGCGTGGTCCCGCGTCGTCCGCAATCGGTTCATCGAAACGTGGTCAGGGCGCGAGGCGGAGCTGCGGGCGCATCGCTCCGAAGCGGGCGCCGCGATGGTGCGCGCCTTTCAGGAGGGGGATGCCTCGGGCGCAGCCCTCTTCATCGGACAGGAGGCCGGCCTGATCGACGCGCTGGAGCCTGCGGCAGAGATCGTCCTGCGCCTGGTCCGCGAAGCCGAAGAGACGATCGAGCGTCTGCGCTCGATGCTGAGGTAACCCGACTTTCCCGGTCGTTCGCGAAACGTCGGGAGCCAGCCGCCGCACTCCGACCCTCTCCCCGAGCGCCGGGAGAGGGAGCCGGCTCTGCTGCCGGACTTTTCTACCGGATGAGCTCGTCCGTTACCTTCTCGCCTCTCCGGGCTCTCGCCTGCGGACGCCGACGACGACGCTCCAGGTGTGAAGGAACATGAGTCGGTCGTCGCGCAGATACGGGCGCATCCCGGTCGAGGGACCTTCGTCGAGCTCGGTCTGCAGGTCGCGCACAATCTGCTCGCGCGCCGCGACGGGGGTCGCCGTCCGGTCCAGCCATTCCTCCAGGGAATTCGCCACATCGCGGAGGAATTTGCCGCTGATCCGGATTCCGCTTTCCTGGACGAGCCGGTCGAGCTCTGAGGCCGAAAGCGCGCGCGTGTGCGAGGGGTCGCGCAGTCTCTCCAGGTGGTTGTAGTGCGCGGCGAGCTCCGTGTCCTCCGGCGCGACGATGTCGATCACCGCGACGCGTCCGCCGGTCCGACAGACGCGCGCCATCTCGCGGAGCACCGCGCCGGGGTTCTGGAAGTGGTGCACGGAAAACCGCGTGACGACCATGTCGAACGAGCTCGGGTCGTAGGGGAGGTCCTCGGCGGCTCCCTTTTCGAAACGCACGTTCGAAATCTTCTCGCGGTCGGCCGCGCGGCGGCCTTCGGCCATCATTTCGGGGGTCAGGTCGAGCGCCACGACGGAACGAACGCGGGGCGCGATAGCGCGGCTCAAGAGTCCGGTTCCGGCGGCCACGTCGAGCACGTCGTCGTCGCGTTCGAGGCCGAGCCGGTCGACGGCCCAGCGCAGGTCGTCGGAGATGACGTCTCTGCCCCAGCTCGCGGCCTGTCGCGTGAATTCCGCCCGGACCGTCTCGTGCTGCCGCTCGAAGTCCCCCAGGTCCTTCGTCACCGCCTCAGTGAATCACACCGACGGCGCACGGCGGCTCGAAGTCTTCCCGGAGGCGACAGCGGTCCGGGGAGGACGGCCTCCCGCCTCTCCCCGGACGTACCCCCACAGGCGTCTCAGCGCCGGTGCCGGCGCTCCTGGAAACACTCCTGGACCTCGCTCAGCTGATCCGGAGTGAGCATCGCGAGCACCTGGTCGCGAACCGCGGCGGCGTCGGCGCGCAACTTCGTGGCGCCGGCCTGCTGAGCGACCACGTCGGCGCCGACCACGCACGGGTCGGCTCCGGCGGCGAGGTCCGACTTGACCTTCTGCCGCCCGGCTTTCACGGACTGGGCTTGCGCCTGGAGCGATGCCCGCGCTCCCGAGAGGATGGTCTCGATCGACGACTGTTGTTCTGCCGTGAGATCGACGGCCGACAGACAATGGCGGAGGTGTCTCAGAGCGAACCCGGAGCCCGGCGGATGCGGCCGGCCGGACGGACGGAGATCCTGCGCCGAGCTCGGGGCGCTGAAAGCGATCGTCGTGATGATCGAGAAGGCGAGAACCGAGGCGATCCGTTTCATTGCGAACTCCTTTGTATGAGCCGGCCCGTTGGTTCTTCCGATGCACAGGCACAAGGAAAGACGATCCAGGGGGCTCGTCGGTTACAAAC
>JBDTRB010000070.1:0-20865 GCA_039931865.1 Acidobacteriota bacterium
CACCCCTCACCCCAACCCTCTCCCGCCGGGAGAGGGAGTGGAGCTGCGCTTCCGTCGAGCTGGTGGCTAAGCGGGAGCCGCAGCTCCCGCAGTGAGCGGAGGCGACGGAATTCTCGGGTATGATCTCGCGTTCAAAATCGAACCCACGCCCCCGGGCGCGGGGAGAAAGAGAAGGAACCGATGGCGACGACAACGCCCCGGCCCGTCAAGATGGCCAAGAAGGATCTCGAGCGGTTTCGGCGCCTCCTCACCGAGAAGAAAACGAGCCTCTCGGCCGATCTCGCCAAGACGCGCAACGCGGAAGAAGAGACCGGCGACGAAGCCACGCAGGACATCGCCGACAAGGCGGTTTCCTCATACACGCGCGAGTTTCTTTACTCGCTGTCGGACAACGACCGCAACACCCTGCTGCTGATCGACCAGGCGCTGGGGCGCATCGACGACGGCTCCTACGGAAACTGTTTGAACTGCGGCACGACCATGAACGAGAAGCGTCTGAACGCCGTCCCCTGGGCGCCTCACTGCGTCGAATGCCAGGAGCTCGCCGAAAAGGGACTGCTCGAGGGCTGATCGGGTTCGCGATGGTTGACACGGCGCCGGGCGCGTCCGGCGCCGCTCTCTCGTCGCCGGCGAAACCTGACGTGACCGCTGACCGCTGACCGCTGACCACTGATTGTCGCGCTCCCGGTTTTCTCCCGACGCGGTCCCCGCCTTTTCCGACTCGCCTGCGGTCATCGCGATCACCGGAGACGTCTCGTTCTTCGTCGAAGAGCGGGCGGAGGAGGCGGCCGAAAAGCTGGCGGGCTCCGACGGCGAGGCGCTCAGGTTCGGCGACGAAGCTCCCGCGGATTCGATCGCCGACGCTTTGCTGAACCGCTCTCTCTTCTCTCCCCGCCGGGTCGTCACGTTCGACATCGGGCGCATTCTGGGCACCGATTCGGCCGGAGTCCTGGCCGGTAAAGCCGCGGAAGCCTGGGGCCACGGAACGCCGGCGGGCCGGCGAGAGGCGTTCCGCCACATGCGCGCGGTGTTATCCGCGCTCGGGCTGTCCGCCGGGGCCGATCCGGCCGAAACGGCGGACGCCGTCGCGAAGAAGACGCGGCGCAGGGACGACGCGCCGATCCTGACCGAGATACTCCGCGAGCTCCCGGAGGGCAAAGGCGGCTCCGCGGCGCTCCAGAGCGCGCTCCGGCTGCTTCTGGAGCGGGGCAACGACGGGACGGTGGCGGTCGTCACCGCGACATCGCCACCCGCCGGAGGATTGCTGGCGGAAATCGCGGGCCAGGGGTTGGTTCTCGAGATCCAGATCGGAGACAAACGGGACTCCGCGGCGCCCGAGCTGCAGCGTCTCGCGCGGGCGCGGGCGAAGGAGCGCGAGGTGACGGTCGATCCCGACGCCCTCCAGCGGCTCCTCGTGCAGACGGACTTCGCTCCGGCGATGTTCGTCTCCGAACTCGATAAGCTTCTCGACGTTGCGGGCCCGGGGGGGCGGGTCCGCGCGGAGGAGGTGCGCCAGACCGTCGAGGATGCGGCGTCGGAAGACCTCTACCTTTTCTTCGACGCGATCGGGCGCCGCGAGTCCGCGGAGGCGCTCGAGAGGCTCGGCCGGCTGTTCTCCAACCGGCCCGTGCGCGCCGGCGAGCGGGAGATCGACACCGACGAACAGTGGCAGTTCAAGTTCCTCTCGATGACCACGGGCGAGATCCGCCACATGCTGCTGATCCGCGCGGCGCTCGCCGAGCCGGGCGCGCCGGCGTTCGACCGGAACATGTCGTACCCCGTCTTCCAGGCCCGCGTCCTTCCTCGTCTCGCCGAGCCCGTCGCCGCGTTCGGCCGCTCTCCATTCGCCGCGCGCGGGGGGTCGGTCGCCGGGTACCTCTGGTTCAAGGCGGCGCAGCGCGCGTCGCGGTACACGGTCCGAGAGCTCGCCCGCGCGCTCGCTCGGGCCGCCGAAGTCGACGTGCAGTTGAAGAACTCGACGCCGACCCTGGAAGCGCTGACGTCATGGATCGGAGGATTGCTGGCTGGACGATAGGAAGACAGGCCGTTTGTAGAGCGGGAGGCGGGCGTCGCGGCTTCGCACCTTCGGGGCGCCCGCCCGGCTGCTGGTGCGTCAACGTCTCTCAACTAATATACGCACCAAGTTGGCCGACCGCTTCACTCTCGATCTCGCGCCCCGGACCGCACTCGTGACGGGCGGCTCCCGCGGAATCGGCCGGGCGATTTCCGAGCAGCTCTGCCTGGCCGGCGCCCGTGTCGCGGTGGGATACCGGTCGGATGAGGGCGCCGCGAACGGCCTCGTTCGGGATCTCCGGCAGGCGGGCGGGGAGGCGATGGCGCTCGCCGGCGACGTCGCTGATCCCAAAGAAGCGCGGCAGCTCGTGCGGGACGTGGTCGCCGCCTGGGAGCGCCTAGACATCGTCGTTAACAATGCGGGCATCTGGGAAGCCGACGAGGCGGGCCGCGGAGACCTCGCGGTGTGGGACCGCGCCCTCGCGGTGAACGTCCGCGGCTGCTTCCTCGTGACGGACGCCGCGATTCCGCATCTCGCGAAGACCGGCGGCTCGATCGTTTTCATTTCGTCTACCGCGGCACAGCGCGGCGAGGCCGGCCACTCCGCCTACGCCACGAGCAAGGGCGCCCTGATCGCGTACACGAAGTCTCTCGCGGCGGAGCTCGGGCCGAAGGGAATCCGAGTGAACTGCGTGGCCCCGGGATGGGTGGACACGGAGATGACCGCCGCGACCCTGGCCGACCCGGCCACGCGTGCGGAGATCGAGCGCTCGATCCCGGTCGGACGCGTCGCCTCGGCCAGAGACGTGGCGGGGGTGGTCCTCTTTCTGGTCTCGGAGCTGGCGAGACATCTGCAGGGAGAGGTCGTGAACGTCAACGGCGGAAGCGTGCTCGCCGGCTGACGGCGAACATCATGGAAAAGCTCGACCGCCGCGACTGGCGCTTCGTCATCGCCTGCCTCGGGATCCTGATCGCGGGGGCGGCAATCACGTCCGCGCTCTTCCGGAAGGCCTTCCCCGAGGCGGCGATCGAGTTCCGTGTGCCTCGGAACGCCGCGCGCGCGCAGGCGGAGCGCTTTCTGAAGGAGCGCGCTCGCCCGACCGCCGGGACCCGGTTCGCCGGCCGCTTCGGGGTGGACGAGGAGCCGAAGGTTTACCTGGAGCGTGAGCTCGGACTCGACCGCGCGTCGCGCCTCTACGGCCGCGAGGCGAAGATCTGGCGCTGGGACATGCGGTGGTTCCGCTCGGCCGTGAAGGAAGAGGAGCGGGTCTCGGTCACACCGCTCGGGGATCTCGTCTCATGGGAGTCGGTCCGGCGGGAAGATGCGCCCGGGCAACGGCTGCCGCGGGAGAAGGCGCGCGCGCTGGCCGCCGCGTTTCTCTCGCACCGCGGCCTGAACGCGGCCGCGCTGACGCCGATCGAGTCATTTCCGACCGAACGCCCGAAGCGCACCGACTGGACGTTCGTCGACGAGCGCCCGGGCTTTCGGATGAAGGACGCGACGGTCCGATACCGGACGATCGTCGCCGGCGGAGAGGTCGTGGCGTTCGACGAGTTCGTCCACGTGCCCGAGGCGTGGCAGCGCGATTACCGCACGCTGCGGTCGAAGAACGAGGCGGCGGGGCAGGCGGCGACCTTCGGCCTGCTGCTGACCGTTCTCGCGATGGCGGGCGTGCTTCTGGCCCGCATCTCGCGGAAGGACGTGCGTTGGGGCGTCGTCGGAGGGTTCGGCCTCACCGGCTTCGTGCTGGCGCTCCTCTCGACGCTGAACAACCTGCCGCTGACGCTCTATGAGTACGACACCGCGAGCCCGCTCTCGAGCCATCTCACCAACCATCTCGTCCTCGGAGTTCTGGGCGCGCTCGCGGCCGGCGCCGGCATCGCGTGCGTGATCGCCGCGGCGGAGCCGCCGTATCGGGCACGTTTCCCCGGGCAGCTCTCGCTATCAGGGATCTTTTCGCTCCGGGGGCTGCGAACGAAACGGTTTTTTCGAGGGGTTCTCCTGGGCTACGCGCTCGTCGCGTTCTTCTTCGCGTACCAGGCGGTCTTCTACGTCGTCGCGGCGCGCTTCGGCGCGTGGTCGCCGGCCGACGTCCCGTACAGCGACATGTTGAGCACGGCGTTCCCCTGGGCGACGGTCCTGCTGGTCGGTTTCTTCCCCGCGGTGTCGGAGGAAGGGATCAGCCGGATGTTCTCGATCTCGTTCCTGGACGGGCTCGGAGCGGGACGATTCCTGGCGGTGGTGGTCCCGGCATTCATCTGGGGGTTCGGGCACGCCGCGTATCCGAACCAACCCTTCTACATCCGCGGAATCGAAGTCGGGGTGGCCGGTGTCGTGATCGGGCTCGTGATGCTGCGTTATGGGGTCCTGCCTCTGCTCGTCTGGCACTTCACGGTCGACGCGCTCTACACCGCGCTCGTGATGCTCCGGTCCCACAACGGCTACTACGTCGTCTCCGGCGCGGTCGCGGCGGGGATTCTCCTCGTGCCGCTGGCGGTCTCGATCCTTCTCGCCTGGAAGCATGGCGGCTTTGCGCCGGAAGCCGGCGTGACCAACGCGGACCTCGGCACCGCCCCGACTCCAGCTCCCCGCGCGATCAGCGCGGAGCCCTCCGCTCCCGTCCGGCGCGTCTCGCGGCGGGCGCTGACGGCCGCCGGCATCGCCGCCGCGGTGCTGCTCGCCGGCTGGCTCGTTCCCGCGCGGTCCCCGCGCCTCGGGCGTGACGAGGTCGGACGCGCGCGCGCCGAGTCGATCGCGCGCGCTTTTCTCCGGGCGAACCGCGTCGATCCGGCCCGCTACCGTTCCGTCACCTACGGAGGGACCGGCTTTGCTCTCGACGCCGACGCGCGCGGCGAGGAGCCGGTCGAGTCCGGCCGCATGCCCGGCTTTTCGGACGCCGCGGCGCGATACGTCGTGACGAAAGGCGGGACGGCGGCGTTCGAGAAGCTCGCCTCGGGATTTCTGCCCGTGAATTTCTGGGTGGCGAGGTTCCTGGAACCGGGACACAAGGAGGAGTGGAAAGTCTTCATCGATCCGCGGCGCGCCCGCGTCATCGGATACCTGAATCCGCGCGAGGAAGCGGCGCCGGGCGGCGCGCCGCCTTCGGAGGCCCGGGCGCGCGAACGGACCATGGGCGCCGCTGCCGCGCTCGGATATCCCGCGGCGGACTATCGGGTCCTCGAGGTCGGAACCCGCGCGCGGCCAAAGCGCGTCGACACCACCGTCACCCTCGAATCGCGGCGGGTCGATCTCGGTGACGCGGCTCCGCGCCTGACCGCGGTATTCGAGGGGAGCCGCCTTTCCGCTTTCTATCCCACCATCCACGTCCCGGAGTCGTACCTCGAGTCGGAGCGGCGCCGCACGGCGCTCGACTGGCTGCTGCTCGGGCTGCGAGTCGTGGCACTCGGCTCGTTTCTGGGGTTCGCGATCGTCCTTTTTCTCCGCGCGGTGCGGCGGCCGGACGTGCGCTGGCGCGGACTCCTCCGGCCGCTCGTGCCGGTCGCCCTGCTCGCGGCCGCCGCTCTCGCGAATCGCGTTCCGGGACTGCTGCGCCAGTACCGCACCGAGATTCCCCTCTCGACCTTCCGCTTCTCAGCGACGCTCTCGCTAGTCATCTTGTGGCTGCTCATCCCCTGCGGCGCGGCCATCGCGTACATCCTGTTCTCGTCTGCCCGGCCGGGCTGGCGCCGCGCGCTCCGGCGGCAGGGGAGCCTGGGAGACGCGCTGCTACGGGCCGCCATCGCGGCGGGCGGGCTCGCCGGGATCTCGAGATGGTCCGCCGTCGCCGCTCGCTCAGTTCCGGACCTTTTCCGCCCGGACCCGTCTCTTCCGGGAGCGCTCGACCTCGCGGTGCCCGCGATCGCGGTGCTGTCCGCCGCCGCGCTCGCCACCTTCGGCACGGCCTCGGTTGCGTCCGCCACGGCTCTGGGCTCACGGGAGGCGTTTCTGCGCCGGCCCTCGACCCGGATCGCGCTTGTGCTCGGCCTGCTCGTCGCCTTCCTGCCCGCGTCGCCGCATTCCGCCGTAGAGCTCGTCGGCGAGATGGGGGGCTCGGTCGTCCTTCTCGGTTGGATGGCGGTCTGCGCGTTCGTCCTCCTGAAGGACCACGTCGCCGCGTGGGTGGTCTTCGGAGCGGCGGCCTTCGGTGGGTCCGCGGCCGCTCGTCTTCTGTCGCAGCCTGCCGCCCCCGACCGGTTCGCCGGGATCGCGGGACTCGTCCTCCTCGCTGCGGCCGTGGCGGCGCTGATCGGAACCGGCGCCCGGGAGCCGTCCGTGTCCGTCCCGCAACCTGCCGCGCCCGCCCCGCCCGACCCGGCGGCGCCCGCGCCGCCCGACCTGGAGCTCGCGCCGTGAGCCGCGTGGCCGCCGCTCTCCTCCTTGCGATTCTCCTCGCGGGAACGGAGCGCCCTCTCGAGGCGGCTTCCGGTCCGGCGGCCACGCCCGCGCAAGTCAGCCCCGCGGAAGTCAGGCCCGCGAGAGTCCTGCCCGCCGCCGCGATGAGCCCGGTGACCGCGCGCGTGCGCGCCTACCGGGAGGCGCACGAGGTCGCGATCGTGCGCGAGCTGGCAGGTCTGCTCGGGCGTCCGAACGTCGCGTCCGACACCGAGAACATCGAAAAGAGCGCCGCGGCGGTCGCGTCGCTTCTCGAGAAGCGCGGGATTCGCCCCGAGCTTCTCCGGGTCCCGGGCGCGCCTCCGGTCGTATACGGAGAGCTCGCGGCACCGGGCGCGCGCCGGACTCTGGTGCTCTACGCGCACTACGACGGGCAGCCGGTCGTGCCGGCCGAGTGGAAGGGAGATCCGTGGAGCCCGGTGCTGCGCGACGCGCCGGTCGAATCGGGCGGACGCGACGTCAGCCTCGACACCCTCCGCGCGCCGATCCCGCCGGAGTGGCGGCTCTACGGCCGCTCGGCGAGCGACGACAAGGCCCCGGTCGTCGGGCTCCTGACGGCTCTCGACGCGCTTCGGGCCGGGGGCATCCAGCCGGCCGCGAACCTGAAGTTTTTCTTCGAAGGCGAGGAGGAAGCGGGCTCGCCTCATCTCGCGGAGGTCCTCGACCGCTACCGGGATAAATTGAAGTCGGACCTCTGGATCCTGTTCGACGGTCCCGTGCATCCGTCGCGACGGATGCAGGTCTTCTTCGGGGCGCGCGGCGTGACGGACGTTTCGATCACCCTCTATGGCGCGACGCGGCGGCTTCACAGCGGCCACTACGGGAACTGGGCCCCGAATCCGACCGCGCAGATCGCGAGCCTCATCGCGAGCATGAGGGATCCGGAAGGGCGCATCACCATCCCCGGGTTCTCGGACGCGGTGAAGCCGCTCGGAGAGCTGGAGCGGCGCGCGCTCGCCGCCGCGCCCGACGTCGACGAGGCGTTGAAGGAAGAGCTCGGAATCGGGCGGCCCGAAGGCAACGGGGAATCGCTCATCGAATCGATCCAGCGGCCCGCGTTGAACGTGCACGGCATAACGGGCGGTGAGACCGGGGCGAGATCGACCAATTCGATCCCGACGGAAGCCACCGTGGCGATCGACTTCCGCCTCGTCCCCGACCTGACCCCGGAAAGCGTTCGCTCCGCGGTGGAGAGCCACATTCGCGCAAGGGGGTTCACCATCCTGCGCGAGAACCCGGACGCGGCGGCGCGCCGGGGAAATGTGCGGCTCGCGAAAGTCGTGTGGGGCAGCGGCTATCCGGCGTCGCGGACGCCGATGGATCTCCCGGCTTCCCGCGCCATCGTTCGCGTCGTCGAGGAGGCCGTCGGAGGATCGATCGTCGCTCAGCCCATGCTCGGCGGCAGCATCCCGATGTACGTGTTCCGGGAGAAGCTCGGCGCCTCGACGGTCGGGGTTCCCATCGCGAACCACGACAACAATCAGCACGCCTCCAACGAGAACCTGCGCATTCAGAATCTCTGGGACGGCATCGAGCTCTATGCCGGAATCCTGGCGCGGATGAACTGGTGACTGGTGAGACCGGGACGGTGAGCACGCCGCCCCCTCTCTTAGGAAGCTTCTTCCTCGCCGGTTTCGAGTGCTCGACCCACCTGAGGGGACGCGACCGGCAGCGACTGGATCTCGCAATTTCCACGGGCCATGAACGGTTCGCCCGGGAGGATTACCGGCGGCTCCACTCCGTCGGAATCGCCGGCGCGCGGGACGGCGTCCCGTGGTACCGGGTGGACCGGGGCGGCGGCTCCTACGACTGGAGCAGCGTCGCCTCCATGCTGCGGGCCGCGCGGGAGACGCGGACCACCGTTGTCTGGGACCTTCTTCACTTCGGCTTTCCAGAAGGGCTGGATGTGTTCTCACCCGCTTTCATCGAACGCTTCCGGAACTTCGCCCGCGCGTTCGCGAAGCTCGCCTCGAGTGAGACGGACCAGACGCTGTTCGTCGCGCCGGTCAACGAGATCTCATTTCTCTCATTTGCCGGAGGGGACGCGGCCTTCTTCAACCCGTTCGTCCACGGCCGCGGTGACGACCTGAAGGCACAGTTCGTCCGCGCCGTGCTGGCGGCGACGGCCGAGATCCGCGCCGTCGCTCCGCGAGCCCGGATGATCCAGCCCGAGCCGGTCATCGACATCATCGCGCACCCGACACGGCCGCAGGACCGGCTGGTGGCGGAGAACTACCGGCAGTCGCAGTTCCAGGCCTGGGACATGATCGCCGGCCGCGCCCGTCCCGACCTCGGGGGCAGCGAGGACGCGCTCGACATCATTGGAATGAACTACTACGTCCAGAACCAGTGGATTCACAACGGGAACGTGCTGATTCCGTCGCATCCGCAGCACCTTCCGCTCCGCTACATGATGCGCGAAGTGTGGCTTCGGTATCAGCGCCCGCTCTTCATCGCGGAGACCGGGATCGAAGGGGACGCCCGGCCGGAATGGCTACGGTACATCGGCAGAGAGACGCGCGCCGCGATCCGTCTCGGAGCGCCGGTCCAGGGGATCTGCCTGTATCCGATCGTGAATCACCCCGGGTGGGAGGACGACCGACACTGTACGAACGGCCTCTGGGATTACGCCGACATGGGGGGAGCGCGGGCGATCTACGAGCCGCTCGCGATCGAGCTCGCGCGGCAGCAGCGGTTCTTCGACGGCAGAGAGGTGCCCGACCCTTCGGAGCTGATCGTGGCCGAAAGCGACGTCATCGCGAAGGACGAGCTCGCGGTCCTCGACTCGGCGGCGATCGACTTGAACGAGTTCACTGCGAGTACGCGCAAGGAGACGCCGGAAGGGCGAGCTTAGCGGTCAGGCGCTCGAAGCGGGACCGTGAGCGTCAGGGATCCCGCCCCTCTCCGGCGAGCGCCACGGCTCGGGCATAGATCTCCCGGGCGGCGCGACCACAGCGTGTCGCGAGATCGCGCGCGATCGATCGCTTGTCTGTTCCTTGCGCCAGGGCGTTTCGGATCGCCGCGTCGAGGTCTTCGTCGGCGGTGACAGGACGCGACGGCGCCGCGCCTTCGACGACCACCGTCATCTCTCCGCGTCCGGCGCCGCGGGCCGCAAACGTCGCCGCCAGCTCCGAGAGGCTTCCCCGAACGACCTCCTCGTGGAGCTTCGTGATCTCCCGGGCGACGACCGCGCGCCTCGGGCCGAGAACGGCGGCCGCGTCCGCCAGGGAGTCCGAGATCCGGTGCGGGGACTCGAACCATACGAGCGTGTCCGGCGACGCGCTCCGCGCCTCGAGAAGCCGCCGCCTCTCGCCCGCCCGGGAGGGGAGAAATCCGAGGAACGTGTGCGGCACCGCCGGCAACCCGGAGAGGGCAAGCGCGGACGAGATCGCCGAAGGCCCCGGGACGACGAAGACCGGGAAGCCGGCTTCGGCGGCGGCGGCGACGAGCCCCTGGCCCGGATCGGAGACCGCGGGCATCCCGGCGTCGGACACGAGCGCCACCGTCTCGCCCGCTTCGAGCCTGCGGAGAAGGTCCGGGACCCGCGCGGTTTCACGGGGAGCGGGGCAGGAGATCCGGGCCGCGGAAATGGAGAACCGCGAAGCGATCTTCGCGGTGACTCGCGTGTCCTCGCAGAAAATCGCGTCGGCGCGGGACAGGGTCTCGAGCGCCCGGGCGGAGAGGTCCTCGAGGTTGCCAATGGGGGTCCCCACGATCCAGAGGCTTCCGCGCGGTCTTTCGGAACCCACGCGTCCGAAAATACCATGTGGTTTTCAGCCGTTATCATGGCCGGATGCTCTCCCCTGGACGAGTCCTTCTCTTCTTCGTCGCTCTCATGTCGGCGGAGGTCGCGTCCGCGGCGGCCGTGATCGTCGATCGCATCGCCGCGACGCTCGACGACGTGGCCATTCCGGAGAGCGACGTCCGGAAGGCGATCGCGTTCTCCGCGCTGCGCCCCCAAACGGGGGAGGAGCGGGCCGCCTTCCGCAGACGTGTCCTGGACGCGCTGATCGACCAGCGGCTTCAGTACCGCGAAGCCCTCCGATTCGGGCCGGCTGTGCCTGACGCGGCGGCAGTGGATGCCGCGCTGAAATCCCTGCAGGAGCGGCTACGGAGCGAGGGCCGCGATCCGGCGGCGGAATTCGCGGACGCGGGCATGACCCCGCAGGACGTCCGTTCGGCGATCGAGCGGCAGCTCGTGGTGCAGAACTACCTTCAGGAACGCTTCCGGCCCGTCGCGATCGCGGACGAGGAGCGCGCGCGCGAGGAGTACGACACGCGTTACGTGCAGGAGCGCAAGGCGGCGGGCGCTCCTGTCGAGCCCTTCGGGGCGGTCGCCGAGGAAATGCGCCGCCGCTCCCAGCAGCGCGTTTTCAACGAAGAGGCAGAGAAGTGGATGAGGGAGATCCGTCAGCGCGCGCGCGTCGCGATCTACAAGATCGCTCTGCCGATCGGCGAAGGCCGCGCGCCCGTGCCGCTTCCTGCTCCGCCGCGCCCCCTTTCCGCCGCTCCCGCCAGCGCGGCGCCGTCGACCCGCATCCCGCAATAGAGCTGTCGAGCGGGGGCCGGCCCGTCAAGCCGGCTTCTCGTCTTCGTCTTTCAGCATCCCGCGGAGCTGCTGGCGGAGCTCCTGCGTGTCCTGATGGCCGTGGCTCGCGACGGCGTGTTGCACCGCCACCTCCAGAACCTCGCTCTCCGGCCCGGAGATCGTGACGGAGCAGCCCTTCTCGCTCGGGAAACGGCGGCAGTCTGCGACTTTTCTGGAATCCATGGGTCCTCCTCATTTCAGTTTCATTCGTTCAACCGGGCGGCCAGCGCATGTGCCGACCCCCGAGCACGTGGAAGTGGAGATGGAACACCGCCTGGCCGCCTTCGACTCCGCTGTTGGTCACGAGGCGGAAGTCGGCGGCGCCCTTCTCGCGCGCGATCGCGGCGCTTCGCACCACCAGCTCTCCTAAGAGCGCCGGGTCTTCCGCGGCATCGTGCACGTTGACGTAGTGTTTCTTCGGGACCACGAGGACGTGGGTCGGCGCCTGCGGAAGGATGTCCTCGAACGCGAAGATCCGATCGTCCTCGAACACCTTCGCCGAGGGGATTTCGCCCGCGACGATCCGGCAGAACAGGCAGTCGCTCATCTCGCGCCCGCGAACTTATCATCCGGTTCGGGCGGGTACACGGCGGCCTCCCGGATGCGGACGTCGGCGCGGATCCGGCCCTCGCGGCCATCCTCGTACCGGACCGCGGCGTCGACGCTGCAGGTTTCCCGCTCCGAATAGAGCGCCTCGATCAGCTCGGCGTACCGCTCCGCCACGAAGCTGCGGCGCACCTTGCGCGTGCGGGTCAGCTCTCCGTCGTCGGCATCGAGCTCTTTGTGGAGGATGAGGTACCGCCTGAGCTGCGATCCCGACAGGTTCGCGTCCGCGGCGAGGTCCCGGTTCACTTTTTCGATGCATTCGCGGATGAGCTCGGCGACCGGCTCCTGCGCTGCGAGGTCGATGTAGCCGCTGTAGGCGAGGTTCCGGCGCTCCGCCCAGTCTCCGACCGCCTGAAGGTCGATGTTGACGAACGCGGCGGCGTGCTCCCGGCCGTCTCCGAACGCGACCGCTTCGCGAATCCACGGAAAGTATTTCAGCTTGTTCTCGAGGTACTTTGGAGCGAAGAGCGTCCCGTCTTTCAAGCGGCCGACGTCGTGAGCGCGGTCGATGATTTTCAAATGGCCATCCTCGTCGAAGAAGCCGGCGTCGCCGGTCTTGACCCATCCGTCAGCCGCCCGCGCTTCCTCCGTGGCCTGCGGGTTCTTGAAGTAGGAGTGAAAGACTCCGGGCCCGCGGAAAAGGACCTCCCCGGCCTCGCTGATCTTCACTTCGACGTCTTTGACAGGCGTTCCGACGGTGTCCGGTTTCACCCCGCCGTCGGGCTGTACGCAGACGAACACGGAGCCTTCTGTCGAGCCGTAGAGCTGCTTGATGTTGATGCCGAGGGATCGAAAGAACCCGAACAGATCCGGCCCGATCGCCTCGCCCGCCGTGTATGCGAGCCGGATGCGGGAGAGGCCGAGGACGTTTTTCAACGGGCCGTAGACGAGCAGGCGTCCCAGCGCGTAGAGGAGCCGGTCCCGCGGGGAGACAGGCCTCCCGTCGAGGATGTTCGCGCCGGCGCGGCGGGCGACTCGCATGAAGAAGTCGAACATACGCCGCTTGACGGCAGACGCGTCCTCCATCCGGATCAGGACCGAGGTCAGCATGTTCTCGTAGACCCGCGGCGGCGCAAAGTTGTACGTCGGGCCGATGTCGCGCAGGTCCGCCAGCACCGTCTCGCCGCTTTCGGGACAGCTGACACAAAACCCGGCGACGCACGACTGCGCGTAGGAGAAGAGGTTGTCGCCGACCCACGCCATGGGCAGGTAGGCCAGGACCTCCTCGTTCTCCGTCAGACCCTCCCGCTCGATTCCGTTGCGGCCCGTGATGATCAGGTTGTCGTGGGTGAGCATCACGCCCTTCGGACGGCCGGTCGTTCCCGACGTGTAGAGGATGATGGCCACGTCTTTTCCGGCACCTGCCGCGACCTGCTCGTCGAAATATCCGGGATGAGCGCGGTCCCAGGCGCGCCCGAGCTCCTGGATCTCGTCGTACCCGGCGAGCAACCCGGGGTCGTAATCCCGCAGGCCCCGCGGATCGTCGTACACGACGCCGCCCAGCGCCGGGCAGCGGCCGCGGATCTCGAGCAGCTTGTCGACCTGCTCCTGATCCTCCGCCACCACGAGGCGGATGTCCGCCTCGACGAGCGGGTAGACGAGCTCGCCAGCCACGGAGTCCTGGTACAGCGGCACCGGCACCCCGCCGAGACTCTGCGCGGCCGCCATGGCCCAGTACAGGCGGGGACGGTTGTCCCCGATGATCGCGATGCGCTCCCCTCGCGAGAAGCCGCGGGCCGCCAGCCCGCACGCCAGGGCCCGCACCTCCCGAGCGACCTCCTCCCAGGTCCAGGTCTGCCAGATCCCGAGGTCTTTCTCCCGGATCGCCGGGCGTCGCGGCCGGATGCGCGCGTGGTGGAGGATGAGCCTCGGAAACGTGTCGAGTGCGGTATCGGCGGCAGCCCCGGGGTCCGTCCCCCTCGGAAACGTCACAGTCCGGCGGGCCCGGCGGGCCCGGCGGCACGGCGCGCGACAACGCGCGCTCCCGGCACGAGCCGTTCCGCGTTGCCTCCGAGTATCAGCGCCTCGTCCGCCGGAGAAAGCCCCCAGCCGCGCACGAGCGCGAGAGAGTCCTCGATCGTGACCGCCACCGTGGGCGTGTCGGACCCGAACAGGATCCGGTCCTCGAAGCCGCGGATCTCTTTTCCCGACACGCGTATCGGATCCGCGACCACCGGGGTCGTGTCGGCGAACACGGAACGCGACCGCGCGAGGAGATCGAGAGTGTCGCGCTCCGAGGGAGAGCCGAAATGCGCCACGATGATCCGCGCGTCCGGCCACCGCTCAGCTGTCTTTCCGATCGCGGCGACTTCACCGGGAGACGCGGTGCCCTCCGGGGCGCTCCCTCCATGAACCACCACAGGCTGGCCTCCCTCCGACACCGCCTCCCAGAGCGGGTCGAGGCGCGGATCGTCCGGGGCGAACGCTCCGACGGAGCAGTGGAGCTTGAAGACCGGCAGCTCCAGGTTCATGGCCTCGGAGACGACGCCCCGGACATCGTCGTCCGGATGCACCGTCGCTCCGGGAACGACGAAGGGATCGGCCCCGAACGTCTCCGCCATCCAGCGGTTCAGGCCGGACGCCACCCCGCCGCGGTGCGCGTACGGGAGGGTCCAGCACCGCCCGATTCCGGCGGAGACGAGGGCCTGCCGCGCGGCGTCCGGAGCGTAAGGATAGAGGAGAGGCGGCGCGCGCCGCACTTCGAAGAAGCGGCGGATCTTCGCCGCGAGCCGCTCCGGCAGCAGGTGGACGTGAGAGTCGGTGATCATGGCGGTCAGGGCACCGGCCGCGTGTCGTCGATCACTTTGCCGTCGTTGGCGAGGGAGCCGGACGCGACGAGCTCGACCTCTCCGCGAACCTTGCACACGTCCCGGATAGAAGCCGCCACGTCGGCGGCCAGGCTCGGACCGGGAGCGGGCCCGGTTTCGCAGCGGAGCGTCATCTCATCCGCGTCGGCCTCCAGGCGCACGACGAGCCGGGCGCGCAGGACCTCGGGATGCCGCCTCAGGACCTGCGCGACGAGCCCCGGATGGACGAACATCCCCCGCACCTTCGCGCTCTGGTCGGCGCGGCCGAGCCACCCACGGATGCGCATGTTCGTTCGGCCGCAGGGGCTCGTTCCCGGCAGGACGGCCGACATGTCCCCGGTGCCGAATCGGACCAGCGGGTATTCGGGCGACGCCATGTTCGTCACGACGACTTCGCCGACTTCGCCGTCGGGAAGCGGATCGCCGGTGCCCGGACGGACGATCTCGACGATCACGCGCTCGTTGACGATCAGACCCTCCATGGATTCCGACTCGTATGCGATGACCCCGAGCTCCGCCGTCGTGTAGCACTGCAGCACTCGGATCCCGCGTTCGGAGAACAGCACCCGAAGGGTAGCGGGGAGGGCCTCCGCGCTCACGAGGCCTTTCGTGAGACTCGACACGTCGGCGCGGGTTTCGGCCGCCCTATCGAGCAGGATCTTGAGGAAAGACGGCGTCCCGGCGTAACCCTGCGGACGGAGGTGCGCGATCGCGCCGACCTGCAGGTCCGTCTGGCCGACGCCGGCGGGGAACACGGCGCACCCGAGCTCCTGCGCGGCTGAGTCCACCATCAGGCCCGCGGGCGTGAAGTGGTACGAGAACGTGTTGTAGACGAGGTCGCCGGGGCGAAACCCTGCCGCGAAGAGCGGCCGCGCGAACGCGCCGTAATCCGATCGGCGCGACGCGGGCTCGTAAAGAGGCCCGGGGGAGGCGAAAACGTGGCCGCACTGGCCGAGCGGTGCTCCCGCCAGGCCCCCGAACGGAGGGTCGGCCTGCTGCAGCCGCGCGAGGTCCGACTTTCGCAGGACCGGGATGCGCGCGAGCGAACGGCGGTCCGTGAGTTCGCCGCTCGGAATCCCTTCGAGGCGCTTCGCGAGCGCGGGCGCCCGCCCCCGCGTCGTCTCGAGATACTGCTGGAGATGGGCGAAGAGCGCCGCTTCCCGTTCCTCGGGGTCGCGGGTCTCGAGCTTGTCGTAGTGGGCCATGATTCTTTCGGTCCGTCTCTCCGCCGTCAGGCGAGCCACCGCTTCCGGCGGCGGTAGTGCTTGGCCTCCCTGAAATTCCGACGGCCGTCGCCGGCGATCCCGAGGTAGAACTCCTGGACGTCCTCGTTGCCCGAGAGCTCCGCCGCCGTGCCGTCCATCACGACGCGCCCGTTCTCGAGGATGTACCCGAAGTCGGCGTATCGCAGGGCCACCGTCGTGTTCTGTTCGGCCAGAAGGAACGTGACGCCTTCCGCGTGGAGAGATCGGACGATCTCGAAGATCTCTTCGACCAGGTACGGCGCGAGCCCGAGCGACGGCTCGTCCAGAAGCACCACGCGCGGGCGCGCCATCAGGGCCCGCCCGATCGCCGTCATCTGCTGCTCGCCTCCAGAGGTGTAGCCGGAGACGCTCCGACGCCGCGCCGCGAGCTGCGGAAAGTGCCCGTAGATCCTCTCGAGGTCGTCGCGGATCTCGGAGCGGGAGGCCCGGCGCGAGAATGCTCCGGTCAGAAGGTTCTCCTCGACCGTCAGGTGCTCGAAACAGTGGCGGCCCTCCATGACCTGGACGATCCCGAGCCGCACCACGTCCCGCGGAGTCCGGTTGTCGATGCGCTCTCCGCGGAATTCGATCGAACCCTTCGTCACCGCGCCGCGTTCGGACGCGAGGAGGTTCGAGATCGCCTTCAACGTGGTCGTCTTGCCGGCGCCGTTTGCCCCGAGCAGCGCCACGATCGCGCCCCGGGGGACGTCGAGAGACACCCCCTTCAGGACCAGGATCACGTGGTCGTAGATGACCTCGATGTTATGGATCGCGAGGAAGGGGCTTTCGCCCCCCGCCTCACTCTTTGGAGCAGTCACGCGGGGTGATCCCCTTCTCCTTCGCGTACCCCGCGGCGGATTCCTCGATGAGGGGCCGGACGATCGACTGGTCCGATTTGATCCAATCGGTGATCAGGTTCCACTTCTTCCCGTCCCACTGCTGGAACTTCACGGCGCCTCCGCCTTCATGGTCGGTGCACGACAGCTTGATCGGCTGCAGCAGCCCGACCGCGCCGAGCTCCTTCAGGCGCTTCTCGTCGATGTTCAGGTTCTCGAGTCCCCACCGGATCTGCTCGCCGGTCAGAGACTTCTTCCCGAACTTTGCCTGCGCGGTGCGGATCGCCTCGGTGTTTAAGATCCCGTGGATGACGCCACGGTTGTAATAGATGCTGCCGACGCGGGACACGTCTTCGAGATTGCCCTTGTGCCCGCCCGAGTACACGTATTTCTGGATGTCTTTCAACACCGGAAAGTTGGTTCCGGACGGATGAAATCCCGCCGCGATGAACCCTTTCGCGGCGTCGCCCGCGGGGATGACGTCCTCTTCCGCGCCGCTCCACCAGACTCCGACGATGTGGTCCCTCGGGAACCCGACTTTTGCCGCCGTCTTCAGCGCGACGGGATTCATGACGCCCCACCCGCGGAGAATCACCCAGTCGGGCTTCGCCTGACGGATCTGCAGCCACTGCGATTCCTGCTCGTTGCCGGGCGCCGGGACCTCGATGTGCGTGAGGATAAATCCGTACTTCTTCGCCTGCAGGTCGAGAATCGGGATGGTCTCCTTGCCGTACGCCGAGCCGTGGTACAGGTTGACGATCTTCTTGCCCTTCAACTTGTCCATGCCGCCCGACTTCATCCCGATGAACTTGATCTTCGCGGTGTTCTGGCTCCAGTAATTCGTGACCATCGGAAAGACGTACGGAAACACGCGCCCGTCGGAGGCATCGGCGCGTCCGTAACCGATCGAGACGATAGGGATCTTGTCGGCGGTGGCGCGCTCGATGACCGCGTAGGTGATTCCCGTGGAGACGAAGTTGAACATCGACGCGCCAGTCGGGCCCTTCCCCTTCAGCCGCTCGTAGCACTCGACGCCGCGGTCGTTCTTGTATTCGGTCTCGCACTCTTCCCAGGTGAGCTTGACGCCGTTGATCCCGCCGTCCCGGCGGTTCAGCATGTCGAGGTAGTCGATGAACCCCCCGAACGTCCCGCTGCCTCCGGCGGCGTAGGGGCCGACTCGATAGCTCGCCATCGGGATGAACTGCTCCTGCCCGGGCGCCGCGGCGGGGGCGAAGAGCCCGGCGGCCAGGACGGCGAGTCCGATCAGAGCCGCGTTGCGGGCGATTCCGGCCGATCTGTTCATGCGCGAACCTCCTTTTGAGATGTTGGTTGGAGACGAATATCCGTTTGACTCAGTGCGGAAAGGGCCACAGCCTAAGTTTCTCCTTGCCGATCTGCCAGAGCCGGGCGAGCCCGTAAGGCTCCAGCGCGAGGAACAGGATGATGAGCGCCCCAAACAGCATCAGCTCCAGATTCGACAGCAGGCTCTGGCTGACGCGTCCCGAAAAGAACGTGTGTGCTCCGACGTTCAACAGAATCGGAAGGAGTGTAATGAACCCCGCTCCGAGAAAGGCGCCGAGCACGCTTCCCATGCCGCCGATGATGATCATGAAAAGGATCTGGAAAGACCGCGTCAGGTCGAACGCCTGCGGCTCGACGGAGCCAAGATACGCAAACGCCCAGAGCGCGCCCGCTATCCCGCAGTAGAAAGAGCTGACCGCGAAAGCCAGCAGTTTGGTCCGGAGCATCGGGATGCCGATGACTTCGGCGGCGATGTCCATGTCCCGGACGGCCATCCACGCGCGGCCGACCCGGCTGCGCACCAGGTTCTTGGCGGCGATCGCGAGGACCGTGACGATCGAGAGCGTCAACAGGTAACGGCTGACCGGGCTCGAGAAGACGTACCCGAAGATCACCATTTTCTGGGCGCTGATGACGCCGGAGGGGTTGCGGTTCGAGAACCAGGGAAACTTCGTCAGCGCCCACTCGATGAAGAACTGCGCGGCGAGGGTGGTGACCGCGAGGTAGAACCCCTTGATCCGAAGGCTCGGCAGCCCGAAGAAGAGGCCGACTGCCGCGGTGACGAGGCCCGCCAGGAAAAACGCCGCGAGCAGCGGTATCCCCGGGACGCGCAGCATCAGATTGAAGGCGGCAAACGCTCCGACCGCCATGAAGCCGGCCGACCCGAGCGAGAGCTGTCCCGCGTAACCGGTCAGGATGTTCAGCCCGAGTGCCGCGAGCGACAGGATCAGAAACGGGATCAGAATCGCGCTGAACCAGTAGTCGTTTCCGGCGAACGGGACCGCGACGAAAGCCACGGCCAGGATGCCGGCGATGGCGACGCGGTCGAGCGGGATCGGAAAGATCCGCTGATCCTCCTCGTACGTCGCGTGAAACCGGCCGGCTTCGCGGTAGATCATGCCGGCGTGCCCGCGGGCGAAGGGCGCAGGGCGAAGGGCGCAAGGTGACGGGCCCTGACCTCGATCGCCTTTTCCCTTTCGCCGTTCGACCCTCCCCCCGTCTTCACTAAACCCGCTCGATCCTTCTCTCCCCGAACAGCCCCTCGGGCCGCACCAGCAGGAAGAGTGTCGCCAGAACGTACGGGAACCAGTTCTCGAGGCCGCTGCCGATGTGCGGCCCGAGGTACACCTCCGCGAGTTTCTCGCTCGCTCCGACCACGAGACCGCCGACGATCGCGCCTGGAATGGAAGTGAAGCCGCCGAGGATCAGCACCGGAAGCGCCTTCAACGCGATGAACGTCAGGGAAAACTGGACACCCGTTCGCGACCCCCACAGGATGCCCGCGACGAGGGCTACGAATCCCGCCGCCGACCAGACGATCACCCAGATCTGCTCGAGAGGAATCCCGACCGAGAGCGCCGCCTGGTGATCGTCACCCACCGCGCGCAGCGCCCGCCCGATCCGGGTCCTCGAGAAGAACACGGCGAGGAGCGCGACGAGGAGCCCCGCGACCCCCGCGGCAAAGAGGTCGAACTGGCTGACGTTTACCGCGCCCAGCTGAAACGGAACGTCGGGGATCCCGATCTCGAGACCGTGCGCCTGGGCGCCGAGAAGTCCCTGCGAGACACCTTCGAGCAGAAAGGCGAGCCCGATCGTCGCGAGAAACAGGGCGATCGGCGGCTGGTTCACGAGCGGCCGCAGGACGAACCGCTCGACGAAGAATGCGAGCAGGATCATCGCGACGATCGCCGCGGCGCCGGCCCCCACGAGCCCCCATCCCTTTTCGCGCAGGCTGACGAAGATCAGCGCGGCGAAGAACACCATCGTGCCCTGCGCGAAGTTCAGGACACCCGAGGCCTTGTAGATGAGGACGAAGCCCAGCGCGACCAGCGAGTACATGACGCCGGCTAGCAGCCCACCGGTCAGCACCTCCGCGAAAAAAGACCAGTCCATGAGGCTCTAGGCGCTCGCGACGCCGAGGTAGGCGTCGATGACCGCGCGATTTCCACGCACCTCGGCGGGCGTCCCGTCGGCGATCTTGCGCCCGTAGTCCAGAACGACGATGTGGTCTGAGAGATCCATCACGACCCCCATGTCGTGTTCGATCAAGACGATCGTCGTACCGAATTCCTCGTTGACGTCGAGGATGAACCGGCACATGTCGCGCTTTTCCTCGACGTTCATCCCGGCCATCGGCTCGTCCAGCAGCAGCAGCACGGGCTCGGCCGCGAGCGCGCGCGCGAGCTCGACCCGTTTCTGAAGGCCGTAGGGAAGCCGGCCCGCCGGGACCTTCCGGATCGCCTCGATCTGAAGAAAATCGATGATCTCTTCGACGCGCCGGCGGTGGCGGATCTCCTCGCGCTGCGCCGGACCCCAGTAGAGCGCCTGAAGGAGGATTCCCGTTCGCATTTTCAGGTTGCGGCCGGCCATGATGTTGTCGAGCACAGTCATCCCCTTGAAGAGGGCGATGTTCTGGAAGGTCCGGGCGATTCCGTGGCGCGCGGCGTCCTCGGGCTTCATCCGCCGGCGCCGCTGTCCCCGAAAGGTGATTGCGCCGCGGCGCGGCTGATAGACGCCGTTCAAGACGTTTAGGAGCGAGCTCTTCCCGGCGCCGTTCGGGCCGATGATCGCGCAGATCTCGCCGCTCGCAACCTCGAGGCTCACCTCCGCCAATGCCGAGACGCCGCCGAAGGAGAGCGACACCTCCTCGACTTTCAGCAGAACCTCGCCGATCCGTCTGGTCGGATGCATGAGGAATTGGGGGAACTATACCGTCGCCATCCGTCGCCTGCGCTCTCTCCGGGACGCGCTCACGCGCCGGCCAGCGGCTCGCCTGTCGGCTCGACCGCTTACCGTCGCCTACGCTCTCTCCGGGACGCGCTCACGCGCCGGCCAGCGGCTCGCCTGTCGGCTCGAC
>JBDTRB010000071.1:0-20840 GCA_039931865.1 Acidobacteriota bacterium
TCGAGTCGGCGTTCCGCTTCGGCGCCCAGGGAATCAAGATCCGCTGCGCGGGCCGGTTAAACGGCGCCGAGATCGCGAGGGCGGAATGGTACCAGGAGGGCCGGCTTCCCCTGCACACCCTGAAGGCGGACATCGACTACGGGTTTTCGGAAGCGAACACGACGTTCGGAAAGATCGGCGTGAAGACGTGGATCTACCGCGGCGAGCAGCACAAGGCGAAGAACAGACGGAAGACCGCCTGAGCCGGAAATCGGGTAAGACGGGAATCGGTAATCGGGAACCGGGAATCGAAGGAGACAGCCTATAGACGAGCCAGTTGGATTTGTGAACGGTATCGGGTCGATTCCCGATTCCCGATTCCCGATTTCCGCCGGCGAGCCATAGCGAGCCAATTATGTTAATGCCCTCGAAGGTCAAATACCGGAAGCAACAGCGCGGTCGCATGCGCGGCAAGGCGTACCGCGGCAGCACGCTCGCTTTCGGCGACATGGGCCTGCAGATCTTAGAGCCCGGGTGGATCACTGCCCGCCAGATCGAAGCGGCCCGCATCGCCATGACTCGCGCGGTCAAGCGCGGCGGAAAGATCTGGATCCGGATCTTCCCCGACAAGCCGTACACGAAGAAGCCGGCGGAGACCCGCATGGGCAAGGGCAAGGGCCCGCCGGAAGGGTGGGTCGCCGTGGTCAAGCCGGGCCGGATCCTCTACGAGATGGAAGGGGTCGATCTTGCGACCGCCAGGGAGGCGCTCTCGCTGGCCTCCGACAAGATCGGGCTGCGCACGCGCTTTGTGACCCGCGACACGGAGATGGAGATTCTATGAAGAAGAAGGAACGCGAGACGCTGGCGAGCCAGGGCGCGCCGGAGCTCGCCGAGAAGGCGAAGCAGCTGAAAGAAGCGTCCTGGAAGCTGCGGCTGCAGAAAGCCACGGGCCAGCTCGAGAACCCGAGCCGGTTGAAGGTGGTCCGCCGCGATATCGCGCGGGTCAGGACGTACGAGCGGGCGCTCGAGCTCGCGGAGAAGAAGTAATGGAACAGGCCGCAGAGAAGGCAGAAAAAAAAGCGCTCGACCGGCAGACGAAAGTGGGCCGCGTCGTGTCGGACAAGATGGAAAAGACGATCGTGGTCGAGGTCGAGCGCCGCGTTCAGGAGGCCCGCTACCAGCGGACGATCCGCAGGACGAGCCGCTTCCTGGCGCACGACGAGGCCCAGACCGCAAAGACGGGCGACCGCGTCCGGATCGAGGAAACCCGCCCGCTGTCCAAGAAGAAGCGGTGGCGCCTCCTCGAAGTGTTGACGAAGGCGGAAGCGTGAAGACGGGACGGGAATCGGTAATCGGTAATCGGGAATCGAACCCGGTTGCGAACTTCCGTTCGATTTCCCATTCCCGTTTCCCGATTCACGGCCGGAGGCACCAATGATCCAGATGGGCACAATCCTCGAGGTCGCGGACAACTCCGGCGCGCGCCGCATCGCGTGCATCCGGATGCGCGGCGGCTCGGCGGGACGCTACGCGGGCCTGGGCGACGTCATCACGGCGTCGGTCAAGGAAGCCGCTCCAGACTCGCCTTTCGTCGAAAAGCATGGGAAGCGCGTCGTGCGCGCGGTCATCGTCCGCACGCGCCGGAATCACCGCCGGCGGGACGGCTCCTACATTCGATTCGACGACAACGCCGCCGTCCTGATCTCCAACGAAGGAGAACCGGTCGGGACGCGCGTCTTCGGGCCGGTCGCCCGCGAGCTGCGTGAAAAGAAGTTCATGAAGATCATTTCGCTCGCCCCGGAAGTGCTGTGATGAAGAAAAAGACCAAGCTCAGAAAGAACGACGTGGTCGTGGTAATCGCGGGCAAGGACCGGGGCCGGCAGGGGCGCGTCCTGCGCGTTCTCCCGGCTGCCGATCGCGTGATCGTCGAGCGAGTCAACATGATAAAGCGCCATACCCGGCCTAACCCGTCGAAGAACATCGCGGGCGGGATCTCGGAGAAGGAAGCCCCTCTCCACATCTCCAACGTGATGCTGCTCGACCCCGATCGCAGCGTGCCGACCCGGATCGGCCGCCGGCGCGACAAGGATGGAACGCCCGAGCGGTTTGCCAAGAAGAGCGGCGCGGCGCTCGCCTAGACCGAGCCGAAACCCACACAGACAAACCGATAACCGATAACCCGATAACCGAGAACTGAGAAGAAGTCGCATGGCAACCAGACTGAAAGAACGCTACAAAAAGGAAGTCGCCCCGAGCCTCGGCAAGGAGCTCGGGATCGACAACGTGATGGCGATCCCTCGCGTCGAGAAGGTCGTCCTGAACATGGGGCTCGGCGAGGCCGTCGCAAACCCCAAGATGCTCGACGGCGCCGTCGACGAGTTGTCGTCGATCGCCGGACAGCGGGCCGTGCTGACGAAGGCGAAGAAGTCGATCGCGACCTACAAGCTGCGCGAGGGCATGCCCATCGGCGCCCGCGTGACGCTTCGCGGCGATCGCATGTACGAGTTTCTCGACCGACTGATCAACATCGCGCTTCCGCGCGTGCGCGACTTTCGCGGGGTCCCCACGAAGGCCTTCGACGGCCGCGGGAACTACACGCTCGGAATCAAGGACCATTTCATCTTCCCGGAAATCGACTATGCGAAGACCGACAAATCGAAGGGATTGAACGTGACGATCGTGACCACGGCCGGCCGGGATGACCAGGCCCGCCAGCTCTTGAAGGAGCTGGGTATGCCGTTTGGCAAGTGAGCATGAAGCAGGGGACCTTGCGGTCCCTCAAGCCGGCACGGGACCTTGCGGTCCCCCGAACCCCCGGCGCCCAGGTATCTGAGTTTTAGAAAGGCGACCAATGGCGAGAAGGGCGATGCGAGTCAAGGCGGCGAGGAAGCCGAAGTTCATGACGCGGACCGTGCGGCGCTGCCGGGTCTGCGGGCGCGCCAGGAGCGTGCTCCGCAAGTTCCAGCTCTGTCGCATCTGTTTCCGGCAGAACGCGAATCTCGGGTACCTGCCGGGAGTGAGGAAGGCGTCATGGTGAAGGCGCGAAAGGTCTCGACCACCACGGGAGACCCAATCAGCGATCTCTTAAACCGGCTGCGCAACGGCATGACCGCGGGCCACGAGCGCGTGGAAATGCCGGCGTCGCGGCTCCGGGAAGACCTGCTCCGAGTCCTGGCCGAAGAGGGGTACATCGCCTCTTACCGCCGTGTCGACGAGAAGGGCCGTCCCTGGCTGCGCGTCGGGTTGAAGTACGACCCGGAAGGCGAGCCGATCGTGACCGGGTTGGAGCGCGTGTCGCGCCCCGGCCGGCGCGTCTATTCCGCGGCCAAGGAGATCCCCGAGGTGCTCGGGGGACTCGGAATCTCGATCGTCTCCACGTCGAAAGGAATCGTCACCGGCAAGGCGGCGCGCGAGTCGCGTCTCGGCGGCGAGATCCTTTGCAATATCTGGTAACGCTCGATCTGGAAATGCCAAATCCTGAAATGAGAGAGATCCGATGTCACGCGTAGGAAAAATGCCGGTCGTGATCCCTAAAGGGGTCGATGTGAAGGCGGAAGGGGACACGGTGCGGGTCAAAGGTCCCAAGGGGGACCTGACGACGCGCGTGCCCGCGGGGGTCACGGTGGCGATCGAGAACGGCGAGATCCGCTTTTCCCGATCAAATGACGAGCCCCAGCAGCGTGCGTTCCACGGTCTTCTCCGCGCCCTCGTCGCCAACAACGTCGAAGGGGTCACGAAGGGCTTCAGCAAGGAGCTCGAGATCGTCGGCGTCGGCTACAAGGCCGAAGTGAAGCCCAAGTCGATCGTGTTCTCGCTCGGATACTCGCATCCGGTGAACTTCCCGATCCCGGACGGGATCACGGTGAACCTGGATGCGAAGGCCGGCAAGCTCACGGTCTCAGGCGCCGACCGGCAGAAAGTCGGCCAGACGGCGGCGGAGATCCGGAAGCTGCGGGTTCCCGACCCTTACAAGGCGAAGGGGATCAAATATGCGAACGAGGTCATCCGGCGCAAGGTCGGAAAGGCGGGCGGAAAGTAAGCCATGAAAGCGCAACAGAGAATCGAATCGCGACGCCGGGTGCGAGTGCGGATCCGCGAGAAGGTCAAAGGCTCGGGCGCCCGCCCGCGGCTGGCGGTCTTCAAAAGCGGGCGTCACATCTACGCTCAAGTGATCGACGACGCGAGCGGGCACACTGTTGCCCATGCGTCCTCGGTCGAGGCGGATCTCCGGAAGGCTCCGAAAGCGGGCGCGAACGTCGCGACCGCCGAGCGCGTCGGCGAGCTCGTCGCCGCCCGCGCCAAAGAGAAGGGCATCCTGAAGGTCGTCTTCGATCGAGGCGGGTACATCTACCACGGCAAGGTCCGCGCCCTCGCCGATGCCGCCCGCAAGGGCGGTCTGGAGTTCTAGAAATGAGGGAAATCCGATGAGCAGCAACCGGGGAGGCGGCCCGCGCCCGCCGCGCGAGCGGGAAAAGGAGCGCGACGCCCAGGGGCGCGAGCTGATCGACCGCGTGGTCCACATCAACCGCGTCACCAAGGTCGTCAAGGGCGGCAAGAACTTCTCGTTCTCCGCTCTCGTGGTCGTCGGAGACGGCCAGGGCCGCGTGGGCTATGGCTCCGGGAAGGCCAAGGAAGTCCCGATGGCGATCAAGAAGGGCATCGAGATGGCGAAGAAGAACATGCAGGCGATCAGCCTGCGCGGATCGACGATTCCGCACGCCATCATCGGGCGCTTCGGAGCCGGCCGCGTCCTGTTGAAGCCCGCGGCCAAGGGGACCGGAGTCATCGCGGGCGGACCGGTCCGCGCGGTGCTCGAGTCCGTCGGCATCGCCGACATTCTGACGAAATCGCTGCGCACCACGAATCCCCACAATGTCATCAAGGCGACGATGGACGGACTGACCCGGCTGCGCAACGCCGACGAAATGAAGAAGCGTCGCGGCGCAGCAGGCGAAAAGCTGGAGGCGGAAGCGTCATGACCGCCGGGAGCAAGAACGAAAAGACCGCGGAGAAGTCGAACAAGAGACTCACGCTGAAGCTCGTCCGCAGCGGGATCTGCACTCCGAAGGATCAGAAGGCGACTCTCCGAAGCCTCGGGCTGCGCCGTATGGGCCAGCAGGTCGAGCGCCAGGACGATGCCTCAATCCGGGGCATGGTCCTCAAAGTCAGGCACCTCGTTGAAATCGTAAAGGGCTGAGACATGGTCGAGAAAAAGGGATCGAAGAAGCCACCCGCCTCTCCCGTCCGGGAGAAGACGACGGCGAAGGCCGGCAGCCGCAAGAGCGGAAAGAGCGCGAAGGCGGCTGCCCCCGCGAAGAAGAAAGCTGCGGGGACTCCCGCGCCCGCGGCGGCTCGTCCGCCCCGGCGCGAGCGCCCGGCGGTCGCGGCGTCGGACAACCGTCCCGCGGCGCTCGGCATTCATGACCTCCGTCCGGCTCCCGGATCCACCCACTACAAGAAGCGGCTCGGCCGAGGCCCCGGCAGCGGACACGGCAAGACGGCCGGGCGCGGTAACAAGGGCCAGAAGTCGCGAAGCGGCTACCGGCACCAGCGCGGGTTCGAAGGCGGCCAGATGCCGCTGCACCGTCGGGTGCCGAAGCGCGGTTTTACCAACATCTTCCGCGTGGAATACGACATCGTCAATCTCTCCGACCTCGACCGCTTCGAGGCCGGGCAGGCGGTCAACCCCGAGACCCTGGCCGCGCTGCGCCTCGCGCGCAAGAACAGGCGGATCAAGATCCTCGGAGACGGGGACGTCGGGAAGGCGCTGACGATTTCCGCGCATAAATTCTCGGCGAGCGCCCAGGCCAAGATCGAAGCCGCGGGCGGCCGCTGCGAGGTGATCTCGAATTGAGCGCACTCCAGAGTTTCGCAAACATCTTCAGCGTGCCGGACCTGCGCAAGCGGGTCCTGTTCACGTTCCTCATGCTGGCGATCTACCGGCTAGGTGCCCACATCCCGACGCCGGGCGTCGATCCGACGGCGATCAACGAGTTCTTCAAGGCCTCGGCGGGCTCGCTGTTCGGGTTCCTCGACATCTTCTCCGGTGGAGCGCTGCGGAGGTTGTCGGTTTTCGCGCTCGGGATCATGCCCTACATCTCGGCCTCGATCATCCTGCAGCTCTTGACGGTCGTGTGGCCCTACCTCGAAAAGCTCTCGAAAGAGGGCGAGATGGGCCGCAAGAAGATTACCCAGTACACGCGGTATGGAACAGTCCTCCTCTCGCTGGTACAGGCCACCGGTATCGGCCTGTGGCTCGAGAAGCAGACCGCGCCCGGCGGAGCTCACCTCGTGCCGCATTCCGGCTGGGCGTTCCTCCTGATGACCGTCCTGACTCTGACGACGGGGACCATCTTCATCATGTGGCTCGGCGAGCAGATCACCGAGCGCGGCATCGGCAACGGGATCTCGCTCATCATCTTCGCGGGCATCGTCGTCGGACTGCCTCGCGCGATCTTCACCCTGTTCGACCAGATCCGCACCGGGAACATCTCCATCCTGACGATCCTCTTCGTCCTCCTCTTCATGTTCGGGATCGTGGCCCTCATCGTCTTCGTCGAGCGCGCTCAAAGGCGGATCCCCGTGCAGTACGCCAAGCGCGTCGTCGGCCGGAAGGTTTACGGCGGCCAGAACACGTATCTGCCCCTGCGCGTCAATACCGGCGGCGTCATCCCGATCATCTTCGCGATCTCGATCATCCAGATTCCGTACTATTTCTCGAACTTCATCGGCGCCGACTGGATGAAGCGCGTGGCCGGTTCGCTGTCTCAGGGGCAGCCGCTCTACGTGATCCTGTACGCCGTCGGGATTCTCTTCTTCTGCTACTTCTACACGTCGATCGTCTTCAATCCGACGGACACCGCGGACAACATGCGTAAGTACGGCGGATTCATCCCGGGCATCCGGCCCGGACGCAAGACCGCGGACTACATCGACATCGTCCTTTCGCGGCTGACGCTCGTCGGCGCGGTGTACCTGACCTTCGTGGCGCTCCTGCCGGAGTTCCTGGCGAGCGGCTTCAAGGTCCAGGGCATTCCGTTCATCGGTCCCGGGCTCGACACCCTGCTGCCCCGGTTCTTCACGCAGGGGTTCGGGTTCAACTTCTACTTCGGCGGCACGTCCCTCTTAATCGTGGTCGGCGTCGCGATGGACACGGTCCAGCAGGTCGAATCCAAGCTGGTCGAGCACCACTACACCGGTTTCCTGAAGAAGAGCCGGATCCGGGGCCGGCGGGTCTGATGCGGATCATTTTTCTCGGCCCTCCCGGCAGCGGGAAGGGCACGCAGGCGAAGCTGCTTTCGGAGCGGCTCCAGATTCCGGCGATCTCGACCGGCGAGATCCTGCGGAGCGCTGTGCGGGCGGGGACCCCTCTCGGGCTGAAGGCCAAAGCCACCATGGAGGCGGGGGATCTCGTCTCGGACGATCTGATGATCGCCCTCATCCGGGACCGCATCGCGCAGCACGACGCGTCGAAGGGGTTCATTCTCGACGGCTTCCCGAGGACCGTCGAGCAGGCGGAGGCCCTGGAGCGCCTCCTGACGGGGAATGGCCCGGGCCTTTCGTTGGTTCTGAATCTCTCGGTTCCCGAGGCGGTCATCGTCGACCGTCTGCATGGACGCTCCAGGGAAGAAGGCCGGGCGGATGACCGTCCCGACACCATTCTGGAGCGGCTGCGCGTGTACCACCAGAAAACGGAGCCTCTGGCGGATTTCTACCGGACCCGGCGGCTCCTCACGGACGTGGACGGCATGGGCGACGTTTCGGACATCTCAGAACGCATCGACCAGGCGCTTTCGGTGCCCCGGTCAGCGGCCGCAGGCCAGGCGGGGGGCCGCGCGTGATCACGATCCGCAGCGAGAAGGAACTAGCGTTCCTCGAAGAGGCGTCGCTCGTGGTCCTCGAAACGCTGAACCTCATCGAGAAGGCGGTCCTTCCGGGCGTGACGACCGAGGAGCTCGACCGTCTCGCGGAGGCGGAGATCAGGCGCCGGGGCGCGAAACCCGCATTTCTGGGTTACCGCGGCTACCCGAAGACCCTCTGCACCTCCGTCAATGACGAGGTCGTGCACGGAATCCCGGGCAGGCGCGCGTTGAAAGAGGGCGACATCGTCGGGGTCGACTGCGGCGCGATCGTCGGCGGCTACTTCGGGGACGCCTCCCGCACGATGCCGGTCGGGTCGATCAATCCCGAAAAGGCCGAGCTTCTCGAGGTCACCCGCAAGGGGCTCGAAGCCGGCATTGCCGCTGCGAAGCCGGGCAACCGCGTTTCGGACATCGGTGCGGCGGTCGAGGCCGTCGCAATCCCGCACGGTTACGGGGTGGTCCGCGACTTCGTCGGGCATGGAGTCGGGACCGCGCTCCACGAGGAGCCGCAGATCCCGAACTACGGACCAGGCGGCCGGGGAAGCCTCCTTCGCGCCGGAATGGTCATCGCGATCGAGCCCATGTTCAATCTCGGCCGGGCCGAGGTGAGCACCGATAAGGACGGTTGGACCGTCCGGACCCGCGACGGCAGCGCGTCGGCACACTTCGAGAACACCGTGGCGATCGAGGCGAACGGCGCGGTCGTCCTCGGGCTCGGGCGGCTCTCGCGCCGGGGCGAGCGCAGCGCGCTGGCTTCGTAATGTCCAAAGAAGTTATCTGATGTCCAAAGAAGAGGCGATCGAAGTCATGGCCACGGTGGTCGAGCCCCTGCCGAACGCGATGTTCCGGGTGGAGCTCGAGAACAAGCACCAGGTGCTGGCGCACATCTCGGGGAAGATGCGGAAGAACTTCATCCGAATCCTGCCGGGCGACAAGGTCTTAGTCGAGCTGTCCCCGTATGACCTGACCCGCGGCCGGATCATCTACCGCTACAAATAACGAGTACACACCGAGAGAACACGAGGAAGCCATGAAGGTCAGAGCGTCGGTCAAGAAAATCTGCGTCAAGTGCAAGATCGTCCATCGCAAGGGGGTCGTTCGAGTGATCTGCTCGATTCCCAAGCACAAGCAGAGGCAAGGATAAAGGCATCGGCGCGACGCTCCAGTCACCGGGCTGAGAGCTGACAGCTGAGAGCCGATAGCTAAAGGATCCGAAATGGCACGAATTGCTGGCGTCGATCTGCCCTTGAACAAGCGCGTCGAAATCGGGTTGACCTACATCTTCGGCATCGGGCGCCCGAAGGCGAACTTCATCCTCGAGAAAGCCGACGTGCGCGCGGACACGCGGATCAAAGACCTGTCGGAGGACGAAGTCGTCCGCATCCGTAAGGTGATCACCGATGACGTGAAGGTCGAAGGCGATCTGCGGCGTGACACCTCCATGGACATCAAGCGCCTCATGGACATCGGCTGCTACCGCGGGATGCGCCATCGCCGCAACCTGCCGGTCCGGGGCCAGCGCACGCACACGAATGCCCGAACCCGGAAGGGCCCGCGCAAGGGTACCGTGGCCGGCAAGAAGAAGGCGACGAAGAAGTAAAGAGCTGGCGGCTGTCAGCTCTCCGCTTTCAGCTCCGATACACGAAGAGAAAACTCGAGGACATTTATGGCAGAACAGGCGCCCGTCTCCGCGACTCCCGAAAAGACCGCCCCGAAGGGCAAGGGCAAGCGCGCCCGGGCCGGAGGGAAGAAGGAAAAGAAGTCGATCCCGCACGCCGTCGCGACGGTGCAGGCTTCTTTCAACAACACGGTCATCTCGATCGCGGACCAGGAGGGTGGGATCCTCGCATGGTCCTCGGCCGGCCGGATCGGATTCAAGGGCTCGCGCAAGGGCACGCCGTTCGCGGCGCAGCTCGCCGCGGCCAACTGCGTCGAGGGCGCGAAGGAACATGGTGTGCGCTCGGTCGACGTCCGCGTGACGGGGCCCGGGGCGGGCCGCGAGTCCGCGATCCGCGCGCTGCAGGCGAACGGCCTCGACATCAAGTCCATCAAAGACACGACGCCGATTCCGCACAACGGCTGCAGGCCGCGCAAACGCCGCCGCGTTTGAGGAGAGTCGAAGGTCAAAGGCACGAACAGGATCTGATAGCTGACAGCTATCTCGTCCGTAAACCGGCGTTGGAACCCTGGCCGGGACGAAGGACGTAAATCACATTTTAGGGATCCGGGAGGTTCTGACTTGGCTCGTCACACCGAGGCGGTCTGCCGGCTCTGCCGGCGAGAAGGCATGAAGCTGTTCCTCAAGGGGGACCGCTGTTTCAAGGACAAGTGCTCGATCGAGCGGCGGAACTATCCGCCCGGAATGCACGGGCGCAGGCGCTCGAAGCTGCTTGGCTACGGAATTCAGCTTCGCGAGAAGCAGAAGGTCAAGCGGATCTACGGGCTCCTCGAGAGCCAGTTCCGACTGACCTTCGCCCGCGCCGAGCGGCAGAAGGGCATTACGGGCGCGAACCTCTTAGCGGAGCTCGAGAGCCGTCTGGACAACGTGGTGTATTCGCTCGGGTTTGCCGCGTCGCGCCCTCAGGCGCGTCAGCTGGTGCGCCACGGGCACGTCACGATCAACGGAAAGAAAGTCACGATCCCTTCGTACAGCGTGTCGAAGGGCCAGGTCGTGTCGATCAAGGACAAGAGCCGGGTGAACGAGCAGATCAAGGCGTCGGTCGAGACGGCCCGCGCCCGCGGCGTTCCGGGCTGGCTGGACCTGTCCCCGGAAACTTTCTCGGGGCGGGTGGTGGAACTGCCGAAGCGCGAAGACATCAAGCTGCCGATTGCCGAGCAGCTGATCGTCGAGCTGTATTCCAAGTAGCCGCGGACGGAGGAAAGAACACATGACTCTCTGGAAGGGATTTCAAAAGCCGAAGCGGCTCGAAGTGGACGGCGAGACGCTGACGGAGACCTACGGGCGCTTCTACGCGCAGCCGTTCGAGCGGGGGTTCGGAACAACGGTCGGAAATGCGCTGCGGCGCGTGCTGCTGACCTCGATCGAAGGCGCGGCGATCACGGCCGTGAAGATCGAGGGCGTGCTGCACGAGTTTTCCTCGCTGCCGGGCGTCGTCGAAGACGTGACGGACATCATCCTGAACCTGAAGCAAATTCCCATCAAGATGCACACGATGGAAGAGAAGATCCTGACTCTCGACACCGAGAAGAAGGGGAAGATCACGGCGGCGGACCTGACGGGAGATCCTTCGATCGAGATCCTCGATCCCTCGGCCCCCATCGCGACGCTTTCCGAGAACGGGAAGCTGCAGATGGAGCTGCGGGTGTCGATGGGCCGCGGGTACGTCTCCGCGGACAAGAACTTCGACGAGGACATGGGCATCGGGTACATCCCGATCGACTCGGTCCACTCTCCCGTCCGGCGCGTGAACTACCACGTCGAGGCCGCCCGCATCGGGCAGGCGACCGACTACGACCGTCTCGTGCTGGAAGTCTGGACCAACGGCACCGTGACGCCGGCCGACGCGGTCGGGCTCGCGGCGACGCTCCTGCGGGACCACCTCACGATCTTCATCAACGTGGAGCATGAGACGGCGCTCGACGGCGGCGGCGACGGCGAGCTTCCGGAAAACCTGGCGGAGTACCTGAACCGCTCGGTCGACGAGCTCGAGCTGTCCGTCCGCAGCGCGAACTGCCTGAAGAACGCGGGGATCCGGACGATCCGGGACCTCGTGCAGAAGAGCGAGAAGGACATGCTCGAGACGAAGAACTTCGGCCGCAAGTCCTTGAACGAAATCCGCGACATCCTGCGCCCCATGGGCCTGTCGCTCGGAATGGAAACCGAGCCGATCGAAGCGAAGAGCGAATAAATCATGATGCACAACCGGGCCGGGCGAAAGCTCCGGCGGACGACCTCTCATCGCATGGCGATGTTTTCGAATCAGCTAGATTCTCTGATGACGCACGAGCGGATTCAGACGACGCTGACGAAGGCGAAGGAGTTGCGCCCCCTCGCCGAGAAGCTGATCACGGCCGCAAAGAAGGACATGGTTTCCTCCCGCCGCAAGGTGGCGCAGTGGATCCCCGATCGCACCACGGTGAAGAAGGTGTTCGAGAACATCGCGCCCCGTTTCGTGGACCGGCCGGGCGGATACACCCGCATTCTTCGTCTCGGCTCCCGTAAGGGGGACGCGGCGGAGGCGGCGATCCTCGAGTTTGTCGATTACCGTTTCGAGCCCAAGGAGAAGGGGCCCCGGAAGGAGTCTCTCTCCGACCGCGCGCGCCGCGCCTCGGGGGGCCGAGTCGAGACCGTCCGAAAGGACAAGCCGGAATCAGACGAAGGCGGAGACGAAGCCGCGGCCGAGCGGAAGGCCGCGCCGCGGCAGCCGAAGCCGGGCCGCGGCGACAAGGCGGCCAAGGGGGCGAAGCCCGCTCCGAAGAAGGGCCCGAGCCGCACCGGTCCGTCCAAGCGCGGAGCGTAACGGACTGATTCGGTTCTTCTCGCGGCGATTCGATCGCCTCGGGCGAGCGCGCGTGGCCGCGTTCGCCTGGGGCGTTTTTCTTTTGACGCTGACTTCGTGGCCGAGCCCGCCCGAAGTGCCGCTCGCGGCCGGAATTCCGAACTTCGACAAGATCGTCCACTTCGGGCTGTACGCCGTTGCCGGCTTCCTTCTGTATCTCGCCGTGCGCTGGCCGGGACGGGAGGGGTTCTCCCTGGCGCGCGTGCTCGCGATCGTCGGGACGATGGCCGCGCTCGGCACGGTCGATGAGGTTCACCAGACCTGGATTCCCGGGCGATCATGCGATCCCGCCGATGCGCTCTTCGACTCGATCGGCGCATGCGCCGGCGCGATCGCGGCTTCCGCGGCTTCGGGACGGGCCCGCCCGGGACGGAACGCCGCTCCGGCTGCGCGCGCCTGACCGTCAGGTCGCGGAGGGGAGGGCGATGACCTGCTCGAGGTGAGGCCGCAGGTGCATCACGGTGCGCCCTGGCCGCGGACCCAGCCTTCCTGTTCGTATCCGGGAAAAACGAGGCTTCGGAGAGCTCCGCCCGGACGAAGCACCCGTGATTGTTGATTGTTGGTTGTTGGTTGTTGGTTGTTGGTTGTTGGTTGTTGATTGTTGGTTGTTGGTTGTTGGTTGTTGGTCGTCTGGTTGTTGGCGGCGGAGTCGATTAAGGCGACCGATCACTTCGCGGGGCGACCACTTGCCCAGGCGCGCGCCTCGGCCGATGCGCCGCTGGGGATGCGATCGAGAAGCGGTCTTTGGCGGACACCGACTCCCGCAGCAGCTCCGCGCGGAAGGCTTCAACGGCCCTTCTTCGCGCCGGCCGAGGGTGTCGTCCGCGCTCCCCGCGGCCAGCTCGCGTCCCGCGGATTGAATCGGACGATCCGGCCCGCGGGCCCGACGGCCCAGCCGTCGGCCGCCCCGGCGAAGGCGATCGCGTTCCATCCTCCCTCGCCGGCGGTCCATGTCGCTCCTCCATCCGAGGACCAGCCGGAGATCTCGGTTCCGGCGGCGACGAAGATGGGAGGCGACGTTCCCGGCACCACCGCGACTGCCGACAGAAACCGGTCGAAGGCGGGATGGACGGCGACCGATGTCCAGGTGACCCCTCCGTCGTCCGTGCGCGCGATCGCGGCCGGACCGTGGGCCTTGCGGTAGTCGCCGCCGACCGCGACTCCGTGAAGGGCGTCCGCGAAGGCGAGCGAGAAGATTCCGGAAGAAGGCGTTGCCGCCGGGATCGGAGTAGTGGCCACGGTCCAGGTGCGGCCTCCGTCCTCCGACCGAAAGACGCGGGCGCGCCCCGCCCCTCCGGTGCCGAACCACGCCCGCCCGCCGCGATCGAAGGCCAGACAGGTGCCGCTCGCGGCAAACGCGCCCTCAGCCGCCAGCGCGGGAGGGATTCTCGCGGGCTCCATGCGAGACCAGCGGCGCCCGCCATCTTCCGTCGCGAAAATCGCGAAACGCCCGTCGACCGGATCACCGAGAGCGAGTCCCTGCCGCCGATCCCGGAACGCGATCGCATCGAAGAAACCCGTCGGGTCCGGATTCTGGAGCGCGAGCGACCAGTGGGATCCGCCGTCGGCGGTCGCGTAGATTCGCGACGCGGCGCCTCCGCCGGCACTCATCACGACCGCTTCTTCCGGGCCGAATGCCTCGACGTCGCGGAAGTCGAGCGCTTCCGCGCCCGGAATCGGAAGAGTGCGCCACGTCCTCCCGCCGTCGCTGGTGACCAGGCATGCACCCCGGGCCCCCGTGATCCAGGCGACGCCTTCGGAGGGAGCGCAGACGCCTCGCAGGTCAGAGGCAGTCGGGGAGGGGGTGACGGGGAGCCAGGCGAAGGCGGTGAGGGCGGTGAGGGCGGTGACGGCCGCGAGGGTCAGGATCCCGAGAGCGGCTCGAGGGGCAGTGAAGCGGGGCTCCGGTGGTTGTTCAGAGGCTTTACCATTTTTCAGCCGCATCGCCGACTTCGAGCAAATCCGGGGCGCGGTTGTTTTATTTCTTGAAGAAACCCTGCTGCGCGACCTTGCCCGGCTGCTCGGTCGACATCACGCGCTGGTTGAGCTCCTTGATGCGCTCGTTCAGCTGGCCGATCTTGCCCTGGAACTCGCGAGCGATGCGATCGTTCTCGTTCTTCAGGCGCTGGACCTCGTCCTCGAGGTCCGAGACCGCCTGACTGCGGCCCTCGACGGTGCGGCGCTGGTTCTGGATCTCGGCGCCGTAGCGGGCGATCTCCTCCTCCTTCTCCGTCAGGCGCAGGCGCCACTTCTCTTCCTGCTCCTCGTAGAGCCGCTTGACGTCCATGAGCTGGGTGATGGCGGAGAAGTCGTTGTCCGAGGCCATAGATCCTCCTCGATGTTCTTCCTCGATCTGAGGGAAGAGCTTGCGCAATTTGAGCGACAGGTCTTCGGGGTCCGTCGACAGCTCCATCGCGCGGCGATAGGTGATCTTCCCGTTGACGAGAAGCGCAATCAGGGATTGATTCATCGTCTGCATCCGGTAGTACCCGACGGAGGACTCGATCTCGTCCAAGATCTCCTTCGTCTCGCCGCCTTCGATCTGTTTGGCGATCTTCGGAGAATTGATCATGATCTCGCAGACCGGGACCATCCCCGACCCGTCGGACTTTTCGATCAGCCGCATGGAGACGATGGCGCGGAGGACGAGCGCGAGCTGCGCGCGCAGCTGATTCTGCTGGCCGGCGGGGCAGGTGTCGATGATGCGGTCGATCGACTGAGCCGCGCTGTTCGTGTGCAGGGTCGAGAAGACCAGGTGCCCCGTCTCGGCTGCCGTGATGACGGTCTGAATCGTGCTCCAGTCCCGCATCTCGCCGACCATGATGACGTCCGGGTCCTGCCGCATCATGTTCTTGAGGGCTTCGTTGAAGTTCGGGGTATCGGTCCCGATCTCTCGCTGGGAGACAGCCGCTTTGCCGTCCGCGAAGAGGTACTCGATCGGATCCTCGATCGTCACGATGTGGACGGCGCGCTTCTCGATCGTCGACCGGATTACCGAGGCGAGGGTGGTCGATTTACCGGAACCGGTCGGGCCGGTAATCAGGACCAGGCCCGTAGGGATGTGGATGAATGTCTCGAGGACTTCCGGGAGGCCGAGTTCCGAGATCTCGGGGATCTTGAAGGAGATCCGCCGGAAGACGGCGGCGAACGAGCCCCGCTGGATGAAGATGTTGGCTCGGAAACGGGCCACGCCGGGGACCCCGTAGCCGAGGTCGACGGACTGGTTCTGGTCCAGCTTGGCCTGCTGCGCCGGGGTCAGGATCTCGCGGAGCATGGTCTCGAGGTCCTTCGGCTGGAGGGCCTCTGTATTCAGCGGGATGAGTTTTCCCTTGATCCGCAGGAGGGGCGGACGCATGGGCTTCAAGTGGAGGTCGGATGCCTCCTTCTTGGCCATGAACTTGAGGAGCTCGACGAGAGTCAAAGGTACGCAATTATAGAACAGACAAGGGGTTTTCGGTCATGTCTCCGCGCGCGCTGCGGCGGAAATCGAGCGGAGGAGCCAGCGTTTCGCCTGCGCGCGGGAGCGGACGCGCCCTCGCACGCCTTCGATCTCGACTTCGCGAAGGATCTCTCCAACGCGCGGTCCGGGCGCGATCCGCACCCATGCGAGGATGTCTCTTCCGGTCACGCGGGGCGGTTTTCTGGCGGCCCGGAGTGTTCGCCGCGCGGCCGATAGCGGCCGGGTGGCCCCGGGACAGAGCAGCTTCCCTAGCAGAAGCGCGTCCCCGCCCTCCGTCGCGGCGTCCCGGACCCAGCCCCAGCGCGCATCCGCTGTGTCGAGCCTCGCGGCTCGACCGGCGAGCCGCAGGAGGAGCGCGATCCGGCCGGCGGTCGCGCGGGAGAAGCGGCGGGAGAGGAGCCAGGCGGCCGTCTCGTCCGGAGTCAGGCGGAGTCCTGCCGCGAGAAGAGCCAGCCGCAACTCGACGCGCCGGGCGGGCGGCTGCCGCACGAGCGCGGGGTGGTCGAGCGGAGCGCGCCGGACGAGCCCCGTGGCGCGATGCGGCGAGAGCAAGCGCCCGAGCGCGGTTCCGAGCTGGAAGGTGCGGGCCGCCCAGGCGAGTGCCGGCAGAACGTGGGAGGACCCCAGAAGTTTTTCGAGCTCGACCCGGATTCGCTCCGGCGCGGCAGACGCCAGAAGGGGAGCGGTCCGCCGGCAGGCAGCGGAGGTGGCGCGATCCGGCGCGAGTTCCATCGTGGCGATGAACCGGGCCGCGCGGAGCGTGCGGAGCGGGTCGTCGCGGAGGTTCTCTTCCGAGATCATTCGCAGGGTTCCTCTCGCGAGGTCTTCGATTCCGCCGTACGGGTCGATCCACTCCTTTCGAGAAAGCGAGATCGCCACCGCGTTCACCGTGAAATCACGGCGGGCGAGGTCCTCGCGGATCCCGCCGCCGGTCAACTCCGCGAGATCGAGCTCGATGGACCCCGCGACGCGGGCCACGCGCGGCGACTTCTCCGACAGCCGAACCGCGCTGCCGAATCCCGCGGCCGACAGCTCCGCCGCGACGTCGAAGGGATCGGCGGCGATCACGACGTCGAGGTCCGGACAGACGCGGCCCCGGAGAATGTCTCGAGGAGCGCCGCCCACGAGCCAGCCGTCGGACTCGCGACGCGCGAGAACGCGATTGAGAGCGCGGAGAACCGGACGCCGCCACACCGCGGCGAGCGCGAGGCGCGCCCGGGGGACTCCGGTGGACTGAGGTTCGGCGGCCCGGGGTTCGCGTCGCGTGTCGCGCTGCCCGGGTTTATTGGAAATCAGCGGAGTGGCCTTACAATTCCGAGCATGTCTTCCGCGCCGTCGCCTGTCGCGCCCGAAATGGTCCGCAAAGTCTCCGCGCTCGCGCGCCTGCGTGTTCCGGATACCGATCTTTCCGCATGGACGGGCCAGCTCGGACGCATTCTCTCTTACATCGGACAGCTCGAAAGCATCCCGGAACGGCCGATCGCGCCCGAAGCGCCTCTGCCGGCGACACCGGTCCGCGCCGACGAGCCGATTCCCGGCCACGGCGCCGACGCGCTCGAGACGAATGCCCCGTCGACGGTGCACGGCTACGGCAGCGTTCCCCGGATCGTCGGCAGCCTGACCTCATGAGGGTGACGACGGCGCGACCGCTGAACGGGTGACAGCGTGAACAGCAACCCCGCGGAAGGGGAAGCGCGCGGCGTCCGCGAGACGGCAGCGGACGTCAACGGTGGCCGGCGCCGGGCCGTCGAGGTCCTGGAAGAGGCGCTCGCTCGGGTCGAATCCGGAGATCGGCGCGTCGGAGCGTTTATCGAGGTGACGACCGGTCTCGCTCGGGAAGAAGCCGCCACCGTCGATGCGCGGGTCGCCGCGGGAGAAAAGCTTCCGCTCGCCGGAGTCCCGATCGCCGTCAAGGACAACCTCTGGGTCGCAGGCCGGCAGACGACGTGCGCGTCGCGGATCCTGCGCGGTTTCCGTCCTCCGGAAGACGCCACGGCGGTTGCCAGGCTGCGCCGCGCCGGCGCCGTCTTCGTCGGGCGGACCAACATGGACGAGTTCGCGATGGGGTCCTCGACCGAGAACAGCTCGGTTCTCATGACCGCAAACCCGTGGGACCTCTCGCGGATACCGGGAGGGTCTTCGGGCGGCAGCGCAGCCGCGGTTTCGGCCCGGTTCGTGCCCGCGGCAATCGGTTCGGACACCGGCGGCTCGATCCGGCAGCCCGCGGCGTGCTGCGGCGTGGTCGGTTTCAAACCCACGTACGGCCGCGTTTCCCGTTTCGGCCTCGTGGCGTTCGCGTCGTCGCTCGATCAGGTCGGCCCTCTCACACGGAACGTCCCGGACGCCGCGCGGGTCTATCGTGTGATCGCGGGCCACGACCCTCGCGACTCGACGAGCGCGGGGGAGAACGTGGGTGACCCGGAAGCCGCCGCGGGCACGGGATTCGCCGGCAAGACCGTCGGCTTCCTCGCCGAAGCCGACGCCGAGGGGCTAGATCCGGAGATTGCGGCCAACCTCGAGGAGGCGCGCAAGGCGTTCCGCGCCGCGGGCGCGAACGTCACGACCGTCTCCATCCCCCGGGCGTCCGCCGCCGTTGCGATCTACTACGTCATCGCGAGCGCCGAGGCGTCCTCCAACCTCGCGAGGTTCGACGGCGTGCGGTACGGGCCGCGGGAGCCCGCGTCGGACCTTCTGTCGCTTTACGTCGAAACGCGTACAGCGGGGTTCGGGGCGGAGGTGAAGCGGCGGATCCTTCTCGGAACGTTCGCGCTGTCGGCCGGATACCACGAGGCCTACTACGGGCGCGCCATGTCCGCGCGGCAGCTCCTCTCGGAGGACTTCGACCGCGCTTTTTCCCGGGTGGACGTGGTGGTCTGTCCCTCGATTCCGACGCCGGCGTTCCGGCTCGGAGAAAAAACCGAGGACCCGTTGAGCATGTACCTCTCCGACATCTTCACCGTCCCCGCGTCTCTCGCCGGGCTGCCCGCGATCACGGTCCCCTCCGGGCTTTCGCGCGGCCGGCTCCCGCTCGGAATTCAAATCGTCGCTCCGCGGTTTTCGGAGGAAACTTTGTTCGCGGCCGCGGGCGCCCTGGAGCGGGAGCTCGCGTTTCCGCAGGAGCTGCCCTCTGGGATGGCCTGAACGAGTCGGTCTCCTCGCCCTCGCACTCGCCGTCGCGCTGCCGCTGGCGGCGGATGAGGGAAGCGCCCTCCGAACGGTTCAGATCTCGGAGGAAATCAGGGTCTCGATCGAAGCCGGAGACGAGGTGTTTCTCTCTGCCCGTCCCCTTCCGCTCGAGAATCTGGATGCCTTCATCAAACGGTTCACCGACGATCCCCGCACGAAGAAGGAAATCCTGGCCCAGAACTCGGACCTGAAGCTCTTCCGCCGGGAAGTCTTCGTTCGCGTTCCGTACCGCCTGCTCTCCGACAGCTACAAGAAGATCGCGATCGAGGCCCTGTTTCCGAGCGACCGCGGCGATCCCACCGGATGGACGCACGTGGTCGGCTCCTCGAAGGGGAAACCGGAGACGCTCTGGCGCATCGCCGAGTGGTTTACCGGAAGCGGCGCGCACTACCGGGACATCCGGACGGACGGGTCCGTCGTCACGGAGGCCGGTCAGACCGTACGGATCCGGGCGAACCTGCTGCTGCCCTCGTTCCGGACCGAGGCCGCGGCGAGCCCGCCCGCGACCCCGCCGGAGGCCGGGCTCGAGTACGGGAAAGACGCTCAGGGACGCTTCGCGCTCTATCGGCTGCGCCGCGGCGAGGCGCTCTATTCCGCGGTGATCGTCCGTTTCACCGGGCGCGTCCACGCGGAGGACGTGAACGCGAAGGCGATCGAGATCGCCGCCCGCAGCGGGATCGCCGACGTGCGGGCGATCCCGGTCGACTTTCCCATCAAGATTCCCGTCGAGGACCTCGCCGCGGAATATCGACCCCCCGACGACCCGTCGCGCATCGAGGCCGAGAAGTCCCGCCTCGAGGCATCGCAGTTCGCCAATCGGGTCCGCGCTGTGGATCTTTCAGGCGTCACGTTCGTGCTCGACGCGGGGCACGGCGGCCGCGACACGGGCGCGTCGGTCGACGGGATGGAGGAGGCGAAGCACGTTTACGACCTCGCCTGCCGGGTCGAATCCCTGCTGCGGCAGCATTCGAAGGCGCGGGTGGTCCTGACCGTCGCGGGAAAGACCCCCTGCCGCATCCATGCCTCCGAGGCCGTCGTCGACTGGCGCACCGCGGAGGTGCAGACGCACCCGCCCTACCCGATCGAAGACACCGTCGCGGGGGTCAACCTGCGCTGGTATCTCGCAAACGCGGTCCTGCGGCGCGCAGAAAAGGAGGGCGGGTCGGAGGACCGCACCGTGTTCGTTTCGCTGCACGCCGATTCGCTCCATCCCGCGGTGCGAGGGCTCATGGTTTACATCCCCGGAGAGAAGTTCTTAAACGGCCGGTTCGGCCGGATGGGTTCGATCTACGCGAGCCGGCGCGAAGTCCGCGAGGCGTCCTTCACCTCGTTTTCCCGCAGGGAGCGCGTCAAGGCGGAGGGAGTCTCCCGGGACCTCGCTGAAAGGATCGTGGCGGCGTTTCGATCGGCGGGTCTTCCCCTCCACGCGTTTGCCCCGATCCGCCGGAACGTGATCCGCGGGGGCAAGGAGTGGGTGCCGGCGATTCTCCGCTACAACCGCATCCCGGCCCGCGTCCTGCTCGAAATCTGCAACCTGAACAATCCCGAGGACCGCAAGCTGCTCGTCACCGCCGCGTATCGGGACCGCGTGGCTCGCGCTCTCGTCTCCGCTCTCATCGCGTTCTACGGCGGGCCCCCGGCGGGGAGCGCGGTGACGGCGGAAAAGCGCAACGGCCCTTAACAGCCCGTGGAAAAAGGGATGCGGGTGTCGCGTCCGGGCTTTTGCAATCGGCGACAGGAACCACGGAGACTTTCGACGTGCCTGTTGATCAAGGTCACTTCCTCGCGTCACGCCGAGCAAAAGCCCGTCCGCCCTGCGGGTTGCGGCGGCGC
>JBDTRB010000072.1:0-19620 GCA_039931865.1 Acidobacteriota bacterium
ACGCGACCACGAAGAGAAGCCTGAACTGCCCCTTCCTCGACCCGTCGCGGCAACGAAAAGGAGGACACATCGGTTGAGTTCATGAGGAGGCTTGACAAGTCAGAGACGCTTTAGAGAAGGACTGACCCCGAAATGGTGTCTGCGAGCGCCGGGACGATCCATCCCGAGGACCTCATCGCGACGACCGATGCGATGGCGAAGGCCCGGGTGCTGTGCGGATCGTCTCAATTGGGAGGAAGGAAGACTCGACGCGAGAACGCGGCGCCCGCCCATGCCCCGGCCAGCTGCGCGGCCACGAACCCGGGGGCATCGGCGGGTCGGATCCCTGAAAACGAATCGGTGAGGCTTCGCGCGAGCGTGACCGCCGGGTTGGCGAAGGAGGTCGAGGCGGTGAACCAGTAAGCCCCGGCGATGTAGCAGCCGATCGCCATCGCGACCGCGACTGTCCCAAGACGCGCGGCTCCGCGAATGACGATGACGAGTCCGAAGGTCGCCACCGCTTCAGCCAGCCACTGGGGAGCGCCGGTCCGGACGTGGCGGGATGCCGCGTAGAGCGGGAGTCCGAACATGAGATGAGCCGCCCCGACTCCGGCGACGGCGCCGGCGGTCTGCGCCACGATGTAGAACGGGACGTCGCCCCCGGGAAGCTCGTGAAAGGAGGCCTCCACGAAGCTGACCAGGGGATTGAAGTGCGCGCCGGACTCCGGCCCGAACGCGAGAATCAACGCGACCAGGCTGGCGCCCGTGGCCGCCGAGTTCGCGAGAAGCGCAATGGCGGCGTTTCCGCCGGCGAGACGCTCGCCGGCGATTCCGGATCCCACGACCGCGATCAGGAGAAAGAAAGTCCCGACCCCTTCGGCGACGGAGCGATTCAGAATCGATCGCGAAGGGGCGGGGCGAGGCGCGCCGCTCGCAAGCCCGGAGGGCGATTCGACCAGATGCGTCATCATGCGCTCGGGGCGGATTGGAGCCACTCCGCGATCCGGCGGTGGAGCTCGCGGGCGGTCCTCCGGAACCTTTCCTTCCTTTCCTCTTCGCTCCCCGGCACGTCGGCCGGATCTTCGAGGCTCCAGCGAAGGATTCCGCCGCCCGGAGGAGGGAGGGGACACGAGTCCGCAGCGCGGTCGCAGACGGTGATGATCCAGTCGAAAGGCCCAGGGAGATCGTCGATGCGCTTCGGATGCTGGCCTTTCATGTCGATCCCGTAGATCTCGCGAACGACTTCTCGGGCCAGAGGGTGGATGGAGGCGCGCGGCTGACTGCCGGCGCTGAACACCGCGAAAGAGTCTCCTCCCATGTGGCGGAGAAGCGCCTCTCCGATCTGCGACCGCGCGGAATTTCCGGTGCAGAGAAACAGAACACGCGCCGGCCCTCTCGGGGCGGCCGGCGCGTCCGCCGTTTGTTTCAGCGGCTGCAGCATGCGGCGGCGGCGGGCAGATCGACGGCGTCCCGGTCCTCGATCACCGTGTAGACCTCCCAGCGGTTTCCGTCGGGATCCGTGAGCCAGAACTTGTCCTGAAGCGCGTAGCAGCAGTCTTCTCGTTTCTCTTCTTCGGAGACGACGCCGCGCTGCTTGATCTCCTCGCGCCAGCGGCGGACCTCCTCGGTCGAATCCACGCGAATTCCGAGGTGATTGAGAGCGCCCGCGCCAGCGGGCCCCGCGAGGCCCGGACGCAGCGCGAGATGGAGCTCCGGCTCGGAGTTGACGAACTTCGCGTAATCCGCTTTGTGTTTCTTCGGCTCTCCGAAGACCCCTCGATAGAAGTCGATCGATTTCGTGAGATCCGACACCAAGAGCGAGACGTGGACGGAAGAACCCATGACGGAACCCTCCTGATAATGCATCGACGAAGTTCGATGCATGAGCGTAATTTTTTTAGACGGCCCGGGCGAGCGCCTCCGCGATGCCGGCAATCGCCGCGTCGTTGCGCGAGTAGTACATCCAGCGGCCGCGCTTCTCCGCGCGGACTAAACCCGCGCGCCGCAGCAGCGCCATGTGGTGGGAAATCGCCGCCTGCGAAAGGCCCACCGCCTCTTCGATGTCGCAGGCGCACAAGCCGCGTTCCTCGCGGCCGATGAGGTCGCAGCAGGAGCGGCCTTTCGACTTCAGGAGGTCGAGGATCTTCAGACGGGTCGGGTCCCCGAGCGCTTTGCACACGGTGACGATGTCGACGTCCGGCTTCACGCGGGCACCGCCAGGTGCATCAGGACGGCGCTCGAGGGACAGGCGGATCGGAACTCGACAGACTCCTTCAGGGGAGCCGGGGCGAGAGTCCGATCCTCCTGGATGAAACCGAACCGCGGGAAGAAACCCGCCGCGGTCTCGGTCAGGAGATAGACGTCGTGCGCGCCGGCGGAGGACGCCAGCCGCAGGGCCTCGCCGGCCAGCCGCTTCCCGAGCCCCGACCCCCGGAGGGCCGCCGCGACGGCGAGCGACCGCAGGAGGGCCATGTCGCCGTAGAGCTCCAGAACGACGCAGCCCGCCACGCGTCCATCCGCCGCGACCGCGACGAGCGCGTGGGGGAGCGTTTCGTCCAACCCGGCCATGGGAAGGCCGGCTCCCGACAGGAGATCTGCCACCGCCGGGTAATCCCTCGCCGTCGCCGGGCGTATTTCAGAGGTCGAGTCCATAAATCGAAATCTATCGAACTATAGACGCGCCGTCAAGCCCTTTCCGGGAGAGAACGCGATCTTCGCGCGATGGCCCCCGGATTTGCCCGTCTGGCCCCGGAATTGCGCGCGTGGCCCCGGAATTGCGAACGTCTCAATCATGAGCGTGGAGACGGGGACCGCTTTCTCCGGCAGGCCGGACCGGGCCCAGCTGCTGGCCGAGAAAGCGCGCGTCGAAAGGCGCGGGCGAATCCGGCAGTTCGTTTTCGGATCGATGGACGGCCTCCTTGTGCCTCTCGGGGTCGTCAGCGGCGTGGCCGGGGGGACCGGCAGCACCCGGGCCGTCGTCATCGCGGGGCTCGCCGAAGCCTTCGCGGGAGCGCTCTCGATGGGCGCCGGCGAATACCTTTCCGGGAAGGCGGAAGCCCAGGTTCAACAGGCTGAGATCCGTGACGAGCGTCAGAGCATCCGCGAGAACCCCGGGTACGAGCTCCAGGAAATGGTGCTGCTCCTGGAGAACGAGGGCATTAAAACCTCGGACGCGCGGATCATCGCGGAGAAGCTGCAGACGAGCTCGCGCGCGTTCTCGACGACGATGGTTCAGAAGGAGCTCGGCCTGGATCCTGAGCCGAAGACGGTCCGGGTCGGCGAGGGAGTGACGATCGGCGTGTCCTACCTCGTCGGATCGATCATTCCGCTGATGCCGTATTTCTTCCAACCCATCCGCACGGCGCTGCCCCTTTCGATCGGTCTCACGTTTCTGACCCTCATCGCCGTCGGCGTCGCGCGCGGACGCTTGGCGCGCATCAACGTCCTCAGCAGCGCCGTCGAAGTTCTCGCCGTCGGAGTCCTGACGGGCGGGGGAGGGTACCTGTTGGGGACCTACCTTCCGAGACTCTTCGGTTACTGATCGTGATCGTCGCTACTGTGATCGTCCCTACCGTTCTCTACGGGAAAGAGACTGCTCTTTTCTGCCCGCTCTCACCGCGCTCAGGGAGAGGAGTCGGTGTGAGGGGACGCGGGCAGGTGGCAGGTGGCCGCCCCTGGCGTGCTCCGGGTCAACGCCGGGTCTGAGAAGCGCCTGAGCGATTTCCCGGGCGCTCCCTCAATCGGTGACTGGCGGAGGCGTCGAGCTCCAGCCCGTAGATCTTCTTCAATTCCCGGATGCGGTCTCGGGTTTCCGCGCTGAACGCGGCTTTTCCTTCGAACGCGTGGAGCACGACACCCTCGAGAAGGTCTCCGAGAGAGACGTCGTGGTACTCGGCCAGCGCCTTCAAGACTTTCAGGATCCGCTTTTCCATCCGCACGCCCGTCTGGACGCGCTCGACCTCGATCGGAGCGTTCATGCCGTCAATGTATCGAAGTCCGGCGCGTTCCGGTGGCAGGACTCGTTTGCTTCCGGATCCGTCGGTGCGGGGATGGGAAGGGTGTCGATGCCGCGCAAAAAGACCCGGATTGCGCAGCCTGCCGCCCTCTGATCCGTCCTCGTTCCGGCTTCGCCCTGCCTGCCTCCGGTGGGCCCTCTTGTACGATCCCGTACCGAAATGCCGACGGAGCCGTTCTACCTTTCGCCAGTGCTGCCTCCCGGCCGAGAGCTCGACACCACGCTGTCTCTTCTCTTGAACGGGGAGGCGCGGCGAAACCCTCCGCCCTATTCGACGAGCCCCCTCGCCTCGGACAGGCTCCTTCGACGCCTGTCGCGGCAGGGGTTGTCGGCGCGCGTCGAAGAGTGGGGCGGCCTCTGGTACTGCACTCTCTTTCAGGGGACTTCGCGGATTGCGTCCGGCAGCGGCGAGACGAAGCCGCTCGCCGTTTCGCGAGCGGTGCTCGGCTGCCGGTTCGGGATCCCGACTCCGTCGGCGGGAGCGACATCCGCCAGGGTCGATCGCGCGATGTCGCGCGCGGAAGAAGGGGTTCACTCGTGCCAGGAATGCGGAAGCCCTTTGAACCCCACGAAGGCACGGGCCACTCTGCGCCGCCTCTGCAACGTCTGCAGCTGGAAGCGCGACAAGGTCCGTCTCGCCGAGCCGAGACTCCCGGCCCTTCCGTCGAGCCGCCGCGAACCCTCGCCGTGATCGCTAGGGCCGCGCGCTCGCGGCTCGTGAGACCATCGGAATATCATGGGAACCGCAGCCCGGCGGCGGCCCGGCCGGATAGTTCTCGGCATCTGCCTCGTCTTTCCAACCGCGCTCGCGGCGTTCGAACCGCCCTCCGCGGCCGCGTTCCGCTCGGCGTTCGAGGCGGAGTTTCCCAAAGCCGGGGCGAACGCGGCCGCTCTGCAGCTCGAAACGCTGGCCGCCACTCTCGGAATCGACCTCGCGCCGGCCGGAGCCTCTAACAGAGCCCATCCCACGGTGGAATCCAAAGCGCGATTCGTTGGAGCCGGCGCTTACGTCGACTCTCAAGCTCAAGGAGCCGACGAACGGATCTCGCCGCCTTCGGCCATTCTGGAGGAATTTTTTACCGAGCACCTGAACACCCTCGACGAGGTGAAGTCCCTTCTCCTCTCGAGCGAACCGCGTTGGGAGATCGACGTCACTCCGGGCGCTCGAGGTCCGATGCCAAACGTACTCGGGCAGGTCCAGCTTCAAAAGCTCCTCTTGAGTCGAGCGCTTCTGGATGTCCGGGCGGGACAGACCGACGAGGCTCTGCGGACGCTTGAAGCGTCGTGGCGACTCAACGAGTCGCTGGCCGATCGTCCTGAATGGATCAGCCATCTGATCGTGCCCGCCGTCGCAAGACTTCAGGCGGCAGTTTTGAGAAAGGTGGATTCACCCGCGTGGGGATGGGCGGATCGGCTGCGTGACGGAAGACTCTTTGCGGGCTACCTGGCCGCGATTCAGAACGACTTCTGGCGGGGAGATGCTGATGATCTGACCGGCGAGGCGGGCGCCCGAGGGCGCGTCGTGCGGCGACTCGCCGAAGCCGTGGGCCAGGGCGATTTGTGCCGATGGACGCCTCAGGACATGGACGATCTCTGGACGAATATCGTCGCCCAGGAAATCTCCGATGACTCCGCGAAAATTATTGCCGAGATCCAGGCACCTTCGCTCAAGGACGGTTTCTTTCGCTGGAGACGGTTCTTGATCGACGCGGAGCTCACGGCTCTCGTTTTAGACGCGCGAGCCGAGCGGGCGGCTTCAAGGCGGCATGCGTGGCCGGTCGTGCTGATGATGGGCCGGGGCGTTTGCCCCGAGGGGCGCTGGTCCTACCACGTCGGTCAAGGAGGGACCGCCGTTCTTCGTTTGGACAGCGACCCCGGCGAGTCGGGCTCGTCCCACGTAGCTCTCCCCCTCTCATTCGTGGCCGGAGCTCCCGCGCCGATCCGCCGAAGCTCCTCACGCCGGTCAAACCCCGTCTCTTAGGGCGGCGCGGACCTGCACGGAGGCGTCGAAATGGATTTGAGAGCAGCAGACGGCCGTCTGCGAGTTTCTGAACGGCTTTTTTGTCGCGCGTGAGAGGTCCCGCCGGTTTTAGCCGCGGGGAGACGCTGGATTTCGCTTCGGCGCGTCGGGACCGAGATACCGCGCCAGCCATCCCAGCACCTCGCTATACCAGTGCCTGGAATTCTGCGGTTTCAACACCCAGTGGTTCTCGTCGGGGTAGGACACGAGCCGCGCCGGAATGCCTTTGGCGGTGAGGACGCCGTAGAGCTCGAGCCCCTGGGTGAGCGGCACCCGGAAGTCCCGCTCGTTGTGAATGACCAGCATGGGCGTCTTGAAGTTCGCCGCGTAGCGGTTTGGACTCCAGCGCTCCACGTTTTCGAGATTCGTCCACGGGTAGCCACCGTACGAGTGCTGGCGTCCGAATGTGTCGTCCGACGCGGACTGCCCGAGCAGGTCGTAGACCCCCGCGTGGCTCACCAGCGTGGAGAACCGGTCCGTGTGCCCCGCGATCCAGTCGACCAGGTAACCGCCATACGAACCCCCGGCGGCCGCGAGGCGCGACGGATCGACGCTGCCCTGCGCGATCAGGAAATCGGTCGCATGCATCACGTCGGTGAACGGCTTGTCCGCGTGCGCTCCAAGGATCGACTCGATCCAAGGCTGGCCGAAGCTCGAGGACCCGTGGAAGTTGACCATCGCCACGATGTACCCGGGCGCCGCAAACGCATGCGCGTTCCACCGGAAGTTGAACGCGTCGCCGAAGGTTCCGATCGGGCCGCCGTGAATGAGCTGGACGAGCGGATACTTCCGAGTGGCGTCGAAGCGAGGCGGATAGACGACGAACATCTGCACCGGGTCGCCTCCGGCTCCGGAAAACGTGAGCTCCCTGACTTCGCCGAGGTCCCATCCCGCCGCACGGGCGTCGTTCGTCGTCGTGAGCGTGCGGATGTTGTTTCCGTCGAGTCCGACGACGGCGAGCTCGGGCGGGCGCGAGACGGTGCTCGAGGCGATCACGGCGCGGCCGTCCCGGGTCGGCTCGGCGGCGGTCACGGTCCCGCCCCTGTAGACGAGCTGAGGCGTTCCGCCGGCGACCGGAACCGTGTACAGGTTCCCCCGCGCGCGGACTTCCGCTCGCAGGAGCAGGCGTTTTCCGTCCGGGGTGAAGCGCCATGCCCCTGCGGAATCTGTCCAGGCTTCTGTGAGCACGCGCGTCTTCCCGCTCGAAAGGTCGAGGATCGCCAGGCGAATGCGATCGGGCCAGTCTCCCGCCCTGACCCGCAGGCCGTACGCGATGCTCCGTCCGTCCGGGCTGAAGACAGGGTCCGTGTCGTCGCCCGCGTTTGCGAGCGTCAGGTTCCGGACTTCGCCGCCCGCGGTCGGAACCGAGAACAGGTCGGCGTTCAGCGTGGCGTACGGCTCCGGGCTCGCGTTCGCCTGAAACACGACCGTCGACCCGTCCGGCGAAATGTCGAACGAGCCGGCACCGGTCTGAAAATCGAACAGCCGCCGGGAGCCCGGCGTCAGGTCGGTTGCGGCGCGGGTCTCGACGTTGATCAGGAACAGGTGCGGAAACTCGCCGTCCGTCAGCCAGCGATCCCAGAAGCGATACAGGCGATTCTCGGTGACGTGCGCCTTGACCTTGTTCTTCTCTCGCGCCTCGACCGCCTTTTTCGTCTCGGCGGGCGATTCCGATCCGCTAACGACGGGGGAGACCACGACGAGGCGCTTTCCATCCGGCATCCACTTCGGCTCGGAGATCCCGAGCGGAAGGTCGGTCACGCGTTCCGGCTCGCCGCCATCGACCGCGATCACGTAGAGCTGGGCCCTCTTGTCCTCCTCGCGCTTCGAAACGAACGCGATCCGCCGGCCGTCCGGGCTCCACGCGGGCGAGGAGTCGGACGCCTTGTTCGAGGTCAGGCGACGCGGCCGCCCTCCGGCCACCGGAACGATCCACAGGTCGCCGTTGCCCCGGTTCTCCTCCATGTCGTAGGTCGTGATCGTGTAGACGACGAGAGTTCCGTCCGGTGAGACCGCAGGGGAGGCCACCCGCTGCACGCCCCACAGATCCTCCGCGGTGAAGGCCTTCTTCTCCGCCGCGGGAAGACCTGCGGAGAAAAAAGCGAGAGCCAGAGCGGCCAGAGCAGGCCAGAGGGGCCGGTCGATCATCGAAACCTCCTATCTCCTGCCTCCGGTGATCTCCGCGAAGAACGCCCGGCTGTCGACCGGCCGCCCCAGAAACCGCTCGACGAGCTGCCGCGCCGGCTCTTCGCCCCCTCTCGCGAGGATCGTTCTGCGGTAGCGCCGCCCGACCTCGGGATTCATCAGGTCGTCTCCGAAGGCGGAGAGCATGTCGAGCGCCAGGACCTCCGCCCACATGTAGCCGTAGTAGCCCGCCGCGTAGCCGTCCGCGATGTGCGCGAAGGTCCCCGGAAACTCGGTCCCTTCCTCGTACCCGAGCGCCGTGCCGCCTTCCATCTCGATCCAGGTCGGCAGCGCCCGCCGCGGCGCCACCCCGGAGAGCGCCATGTCGTAGTCCGAATAGAGGAGCTGCCGTGCATAGAGGAGCCCCTGGCCGAACCGCCGCGCGGCGTCGAGACGCTCAACCAGAGCGGGATCGAGTGTCGGACATTCGGAACACGTGTCGCGCAGAGTCCTCAGGCTTTCGTACCGGCGCGCCCATTCCTCGAGGATCTGCGAAGGCGCTTCCACGAAATCCCGCTCGACGGAGGTGCCAGCGTGCTGGTTGTACTCCGTCTCTGAGAGCACACCGTGAAGCGTGTGTCCGAACTCGTGGAAGAGAGTCTCGAGCTCGTCCTGAGTAAACCCGGTGCGGTCGGAGTTCATCACGAGGACTGAAATGGGTTTCCGCCCGGCCTTCCGGCTGACGCCGCGCACCGGCCAGGCCGCCGCGTGCTTGAACTTGCCCTCGCGGGGAAACAGGTCGAGGTAGAAACCTCCAATGAAGCTCCCGGTTGCCTCCTCCCGGACATCGAAGTAGCGAACGTCCTCGTGCCAGACGGGGACCGATGCCCGATCGAAACGGACGCCGAACAGCCGAGCGTTGACGGCCAGAACCCAGTCGATCGTCTTCTCCGTGGGAAAGTATTTCCGCAGTTCCTCCTGATCGACCCGGTACCGGGTCTCGCGGACGCGCTCCGTGTAGTAGGTGAGGTCCCATCGATGAAGGGCGGTTTCCTCGAGGGGCGTCCCCGTCCGTTCGCTCTTCGCCGCCCGAAGAACCGCCAGGTCCCGCCGCTCCGCCTCGGCAACCGCGCCTCGCACTTCGTCGAGGAACCGAAGAACCGTCTCCGGATTTTCGACCATGCAGCGGCGCGTGACGTATTGCGCGTAGCTCTCTAGCCCGTACAGTCCCGCCAGCTCCTTTCGCAGATTCACCATCTCGTCTAGAAGCGCCAGGTTCGCCGGGGTGCCGCGATTCATGTTCGCGACGTAGTACCTCTGGCGCGCCGACTCATCGTGCGCGTTCGCCATGAACGGAACGTACTCGGGATAGTCGAAGCCCACGATCGCGTTTCCGGATTCGTCGCGCTCGACGCGCTCCAGCCACGCCGCCGGCAATCCCTCCGTCTCCGCGGTCGTGAACCTGAGCTTCGTTTCGTTCTCGCGGATGTGCTTCTCGAAGTCCTGGGACAGCTCGGTGATGCGGTCCGTAATCTCCCGCGCACGGTCCCGCTTCTCGCGAGGCAAAGAAACGCCGCTGTCTTCGAAGGATTCGAGAAGGTCCTTCCGGAGCCGCGCCTGGACGGGAGACTCCGGCCGCACGGCGAGGACCCTTTCGTAGAGCTTCTCGTTCTGAAACACCTCGAAAAAGAAGTCCGACAGCTCGATCATCACCGGGTCGGCGGCGTCGCGGACACTCCTGTCCGGGTGCACGTTGTTCAGGATCGAGATCGGCCCCGTCACGTCCTCGAGCGCCATCGAATCGAGATCCCACTGATCCAGGATGTTTTCCGAGGTGACGGTTTCGAGAGGGATCCGCTCCAGTTTCGCCACCTGCTCGCGGGCCGCGGCAAGCGCCTCGCGCCATGACGCGGTCACCGCGGCGGCGTCGAGGACCGGAAGGGCGACGCGTTCCTCGGGCGGGGGCATGCGGGGGGCAAAGTAACCGAAATCGAAGCGTCCGTCTCGCTTTTCGGTCCGCCTCGCGCCTGTTATCTTCCGGGAATGCGCGTGCGCCTCGTTTCGGGTTCGCACTTCGCCGCGGCGCACCGGCTCCACCGGGACGCATGGGACGCAGCGACCAACCGCCGGGTCTTCGACAAGTGCAACAATCCGAACGGCCACGGCCACACCTATGAGCTCGAAGTGACCGTGGAAGGCGACATCGACCCGGAGACCGGGTACGTCATGGACTTCGGCGATCTGAAACGCACCGTCGAGGAAGCGGTGATCCGCAAGGTGAACCGGCGCCACCTGAATTTCGACGTGCCGTTTCTCTCGGGCGTCAATCCGACCGCGGAGAACATCGCCGTCGCGATCTGGCGCGAGCTCGAGGGCCGCGTCTCTCCCGGGCGTCTCGTGCGTGTGAGTTTGAACGAGACGGCGAAGAACCGGGTGGTGTACGAGGGACCGGGGGACCGCGGGTGAGCGTGAGCGCGCTTCCTCCGGTCTCGGGAAGGCGCCGGCTGACCCGCTCCAACCGGCACAAAATGATCGCCGGGGTCTGCGGCGGCATCGCCGAATACCTGGACCTCGACGTCACCCTCGTGCGGGTGCTCTACGTGATCGTTTCTATCGTGTCGGCCGCCTTCCCTGGAATCTTCGCGTACATCATCCTCATGTTCGTGATGCCGCGGGCGGACGCCGCCGCCCCGTGACCCGGCCGCGAATCCTCGTCACCAACGATGACGGGATCTTTTCGGAAGGCATCGAGAGACTGGCGGCCGCGCTGACGGACGTTGGCGACGTCGTCACCGTCGCGCCGGACCAGGAACGGAGCGCGGCCGGACATTCTCTGACCCTCCAGCACCCGCTTCGGGCGAAGCTCGTAGGGCCCGAGCGCTGGTCCATCGACGGCACGCCGACGGACTGCGTGAACTGGGGAGTCCTTCATCTCCTCAAAAACGACCGCCCCGGGCTTCTCTTCTCGGGCATCAACCTTGGACTGAACCTCGGCGACGACGTGACGTACTCCGGGACCGTGGCCGCGGCTTTCGAGGGCACGATCCTCGGGATTCCGTCGGTCGCGATCTCGCAGGAGATCGAAACGGGCTTTTCCTTCGACGCCGCGGCGGACTTCGCCCGGCGCATGGCGCGGAGGCTGCTGGAAGAGCCGCTGCCGGCGGGAACGCTCGTGAACGTGAACGTTCCCGCGGGCGCCATCCGCGGAGTCCGCGTGTCGCGCCTCGGCAAGCGGCGCTATGGAGAGACGGTCATCGAGAAACTCGACCCGAGGGGCCGCCCCTACTACTGGATCGGGTCGACGATCCCGGAGGGGGACCTCGAAGAAGGAACGGACATCTCGGCAGTCGCCGAGAAATGGATCGCGATCAGCCCGCTGCACCTGGATCTCACCGATTATCGCTCGCTGGAAGTGCTGGAAACCGTGGCGAAGAGTCTCGGAATCTGATTCATCTTTTCGATTCCCGATTCCCGATTCCCGATTCCCGATTCCCGATTCCCGATTCCCGATTCCCGATCGAGTTGACCGCGGAGTACCGCGGCCGTCTCGCTCCCGCAGGTCGCTCGGCTCCCGTCTTCAGTAGCCGAGCACTCTCCGCGCCGCCTCGGTCACCTTCTCCGCGCTCGGCAGGATGGCGCGTTCGAGGATGCGGTTGAAGCCGACCGGCGTGAACGTCGAGCCGACGCGTCCGATCGGGGCGTCGAGATAGGGGAAGAGCCGCTCCTGGATCTGCGACGCGATCTCGCCGCCGAACCCGCCGTGCACCTTGTCTTCGTGTGCGACGAGCACCCGGCTGGTCTTCTTCACCGACGCCTCGATCGCGTCGTGGTCCAGCGGGACGAGCGAGCGGAGGTCGAGCACCTCGATGGAACGGCCTTCCTTTTCGAGCGTCTCGGCGGCTTCGAGCGCGAAGTGAACTGGCGTGCCGTACGCGACGATCGTCAGGTCCGTCCCCTCGCGGCGCAGTCTCGCCTTCCCGAACGGCACCGCGAACTCAGCGGGAACCTTCGCCCGCGCCATCGGGTTGTTGTACAGGAACTTCGGTTCGAGGAACACGGTCAGTCCGCGCGACCGGATGGACGTGCGGAGCAGGCCGGCGGCGTCGTCCGCGAATGCGGGATAGACGATCCGGATTCCGGGAAGCGTGGTCAACCACCCTTCGATGTTCTGCGAGTGGTAGAGCCCTCCGCCGATGTATCCGCCGGACGCGAGCCGGAGGGTGACGTTGGGGACGAACTTGCCGTTCGTCCGCCAGTACTCGTGCGACATCTCCACCATCTGCTCGGCCGCGGGCCAGAAGTAGTCGGCGAACTCGGCGCCTTCGACCACGATGCGGATCTTGTCGTTGAAACGCGAGAACCCGTCTGCCGTTCCGGTGATGAAGTCCTCTGCGATCGGACCGTTGAAGACGCGCTTGACGCCGAACTCCTGCTGCATCCCCTTGGTCACGTTGAACACGCCGCCCTTGTCGCGGTAGGCGACGTCCTGCCCCCAGATGTATGTGTCCGGGTTGCGGCGAAACTCCGCCTTCAGAGTCTCGTTCAGCGCCTGAACGAGGGACTGCGGCTCCCCGGTCCCGTCGGGGAGGCCTTCGGGCCACGACTCGGGCTTCCAGGGGTCCGGCGCGACGTAATCGAATATCGTGGCCGGATCCGGGTCCGCCGCCTGCTTCGCGCGGTCGGCGGCCTCCTCGTAGGTCTGCTCGTTGTGGGCCTCGATCGCCTCGAGGTCCGCCGCCGGAACCAACCCGCCCTCCACCAGCGCGCGGCGGAAGCGGGGAAGCGGGTCCGCCGCCCGGGCCGCGGCGAGCTCCTCCGGAGTGCGGTACAGCTCCTGGCGGTCCGAGTTCGAGTGCGAATGGATGCGAACGACGGTCGCGTGAACCATCGCCGCCCCCGCGCCGGACCGCACGTAATCGACCGCTTCACGCATCGCGCGAAAAGACGCGAAGACGTCGAGCCCGTCACAGTGAATGATCCGGAGGTTCGGGAAGCCGGAGAAGTTGTCGGACGAATACTGGTTCGCGGTCTGATCCTGCTTCGGAACCGAGATCCCGTAGCCGTTGTCCTGCACGACGAAGACGACCGGCAGCTTTTCGCGCGAGGCGCCGTTGATTGCCTCGTAGAAATACCCTTCCGACGCCGACGACTCTCCGATCGAGCAGTACACGATGGCGTCGCCGCCATAGGTCTTGACCGCCCGCGCGAGGCCGGCCGCGTGCTGCGCGTGGTTCGAGACCGCCGAGGAGACATTCTGGATTCCGATCTCGGGCTTGGCGAAGTGATTGGACATGTGGCGGCCGCCGGACGCCACGTCCGACGCCTTCGACATGCCGTTTAAAAGGATCTCTTCCGCCGTCAGTCCGGCGGCCAGACAGGTCGTCATGTCGCGGTAGTAGGGGAAGAGGTAGTCGCGGCCGGGCCGGAAGGTCATTCCGAGCGCCAGTTGAATGGCATCGTGGCCGGCGGCGGGAGCGTGGTAACTCCAGCCGAGGCCCTGTTTCAGGTAATTCGGCGCCTTGTCGTCGAGCACCCGTCCGAGATGCATGACGCCGTACCATTTCTTGAGCTCTTCGCGGGAGACGTCGGTCCGCGTCGCTGACGCGGCATCGAGCTCCGCGGTGTGTTCGGTCAAGGGTTCCTCCGCTCGCCTGTGGAACACGTATTCTAACGGCGGCCTCGGCGAAATCCTTCCTTTTCTTCCGGTGCAACCGCCCTTAAAATGAGGCAGATGCCCCCAATTCAGGTCCGGTCTCCCGGCGACTTGCGGGAGGAGTCCGCGAGGCGCGAGATGGTGGACCGTTACGTCGCCCCCCGCGGGGTGGACGACCCGCGGGTGCTCGCGGCGATGCGCGAAGTTCCCCGGCACCTCTTCGTGCCCGAGCCGCTGCGCGGGAAGGCCTACGGCGATCACTCCCTTCCGATCGGCTACGGCCAGACGATCTCGCAGCCGTACGTCGTCGGCCTCATGACGTCCCGCCTCGCGGTCGAGCCCGGCCACAAGGTCCTGGAGATCGGGACGGGTTCCGGATACCAGACGGCCGTCCTCTCCCGCCTCGCCCGCACGGTGTACTCGCTCGAGCGCCTGGACGAGCTCGCGCGGCGCTCCTCCGCGCTGCTTCGCGAGCTCGGCTGCCAGAACGTGTCCGTGAAGGCGTTCGACGGGACGTACGGGTATCCCGCCGCCGCGCCGTACGACCGCATCCTCGTCACCGCCGGCACGGACGAAGTGCCGGAGCCCCTGCTGGCGCAGCTTGCCGTCGGCGGACGCCTCGTCGTGCCGATCGGACCGCCGGAGCTCCAGCGCATCCGCGTCGTGCGCCGGCGCAAGACCGACTTCGCCCAGGAGGACGGCGAGGCCGTCGTCTTCGTGCCGCTCGTCGGGAAGTTCGGCCGGGCGGGAATCCCGGGTTGACGGAGATCGCCCGCCGCGCCATCGTCTCGGGTCGAGTCCAGCGAGTCGGCTTCCGGGACTTCGCGCGCCGCGCGGCGCAGAGCGCCGGCGTGCGCGGCTGGGTGCGCAATCTGCCGGACGGGACAGTCGAGACCGCGGTCGAAGGCGGCGTCGACGCCGTGGCGCGCTACTTCGAGAAGCTGCGGCGGGGGCCGCTCGTGGGACGCGTCTCGAACATCGACGAGGCCGAGCTTCCTGCGCAGGGGTTCCAGGGCTTCGAGATCCGCCCGTGACGTCCACGATCGCCCATCCGGATCTCCGGGCGCTCGTGCGCGACGTGCCCGACTTTCCCTCGCCCGGAATCCTCTTCCGCGACATCACGCCGCTCCTCGCCTCGCCCGAGGCGTTTGCGCGCGCAATCGCGGAGATGGCGGCCCCGTGGAAGGGGACGGCGTCGCGGCCCATCAAGATCCTGGGCATCGAGGCGCGCGGGTTCATGTTCGGCGCGGCGCTCGCGCGCGAACTGTCGGTCGGGTTCGTCCCGGTGCGGAAGACCGGCAAGCTCCCCCGCGAAACCGTCCGGGCGAGCTACGGGCTCGAATACGGCATCGACACGCTCGAGATCCACCGCGACGCCTGTTCCGAGGGGGAGCGGGTGCTGGTCGTCGACGACGTGCTCGCAACCGGGGGCACCGCGGAGGCGGCCTGCCGGCTCGCGGAGTCGCTCGGGGCGGAGATTCTCGGGATCTCGATCTTCATTGAGCTCGCTGCGCTCGGTGGCCGAGCGCGGGTCGAGCCCCGGCCGGTCCGATCGGTGCTGGTATTATGAACAATCGCACGAGCCCGCCGGTGATTGAACCCTGACATGGCCGCTGAGAAGATTCTCATCGTCGACGATGACGAGGACATTCTGCTCATCGTTCAGACGATCCTCGCCTCGGCGGGGTACTCGGCGATGACGGCGCACAATGGCCGCGAAGGCGTCGACATGGCGCTCGAGCTCCGTCCCGACCTGATCCTCCTCGACGTGATGATGCCGGAGCTCTCGGGCTGGGAGGTCTGCACCACACTGAAAAACGCCCCGGAAACGCGGCAGATCCCGATCGCGATGCTCACGGTCAAGAGCGAGATCCGGGACCTGATCACGGGCATGCAGGTGGGCGCCGACGACTACATCACCAAGCCGTTCACGCGCCGCAAGCTCCTCTCGACCGTCCGCAGGCTGCTCGACGACCGCGGGGAGGATGTGCCGGCGTACATCCCCTCCGAGAACGAAGAGGTCCGCTTCAAGAACCTCCTGTTCGATGGCGTGACGGAGCTCCCTACGGTTCCGATCATCATCGACGCCCTGCGCGACCGCCTTCTCGACAACCGGGACCTCGGCGTTCTGTTCATCGACGTCGAGCAGTACAGCCACATCGAGGAGACCTACGGCTGGGAAGTGTTCGACGCGCTTCTCCGCCATACCGGAAAGGCGCTCCGGCGCATGCTCGGCACTGTCTTCGCGACGGAGGACTTCGTCGCCGTCAACCGCGCGGGAGGCTCGGACTTCTACGTCTTCACGACCATGGAAACGGGAGAAGACGCCTTCTCGAGGCTCCAGCGCAAGGCGCGGCAGGTCGAGGAATCCCTGCGCGGCTCTCTCGACGAAGCGTTCGGCTCCCGAATCCACAAGCGAATCGGCGTGTTCGTCGGTTACTCGGTCATCCACTCGAACCCGCAGATGCGCGTCGAGCGTCTGGTCTATCGCGCGCTTCGTCAGGCGATCGCGATCGCGACGACGAAAGAAGAGGAGCGCCAGACGATGCTGCGCGAGACCTTCCAGGAGATCCTGCGCAAGCGCCGCATCCGGACCGTGTATCAGCCGATCTTCGACCTGAACACGATGGAGCTCCACGGCCACGAGGCGCTCACCCGCGGGCCGGCGGACACGGCGTTCGAGAGCCCCGAGCTCCTGTTCCAGTTCGCCGGAGACCACGAAGCGATCTGGGATCTGGAGCAGCTCTGCATCGAGTCCTCGGCCGCGCACTATGTGGCCGCGCCCGGAGGTAACCTCTTCCTGAACGTGGAAGCCGACTCGATCACCGCACTGACGACCCGCAAGGAGACCCTCGAGCCGCTCCTGCGGCTGAAGCAGCGAGTCGTCATCGAGGTCACCGAGCGCTCGGCGATCCGCGACATCCCCGTCTTCCGCGAGGCTCTCGCCGCGCTGCGCGACAAGGGATTTCAGATCGCGATCGACGACGCGGGCTCCGGGTACGCCTCGCTCCAGTCGATCGCCGAGTTGCGTCCGAACTATCTGAAAGTGGCCAACACCCTGATAACGGGTCTCCACGCCGACACGATCAAGCGGGACGTCGTCGAAATGCTCGTCAACCTCGCCCGACGGATCGACGCGCTCTGTGTCGCCGAGGGCATCGAGACCCCGGAAGACCTCGATGAGTGCCGGCGCCTCGGGATCCCGTACGGGCAGGGCTTCTATCTGGGCGTTCCGGAAGAGGTGCCGGCCACGGGACCCGCCCGGGACTTCGTCCGCGTCAAGTGAGCGAACCGGAGACTGTCCGCCGGCGCCGCGCCGGGCGGGGGATGGGGGGATAGCTTCGTGAGCAGTGACACGCCGCCTCCGCCTCCGCCCGGGGGCTCAGGGCGACGCCGCCCTCCCCGCCCGATGGACGCGTCGGGCATCATCGCGGTGCGGACGGGATTTCTCCGAATGTCCCGCCGCATCCGAAAGGCGCCCAAGCGCGCCCGTCCCGCGTGGGCCCTCTCGCTGGCGCTTCTGGCGTTCGCCGCCGCGACGTTCGCCGGGGCCAGTTGGCATCGTCGCTCTCTCGACCGCGAATTCGCCGAAGCGGTGCGGAGAAACGCCGCCGTACCGGCCGACGTCAAGCGGCTGCGGCAGGAGCTCGCGGACTCGGAGGCGGACGCGAAGACGCTCGGGTCGGAGCTCGACTCGCGGCTGAAGTACCTCGAGAGTGTCAAGAGCGAGGACTTCTTCATCGTGCTCGACGCCGCGAAGAAGCGTTTTCGGTTTCAGTATGGCGATCGCATCCTGCGCGAGGCGCCGGCAGAGCCCGGGCCGACGAAGACCATCGAGTCGGGAAAACGCCGCTGGACGTTTCCGCCGCTCTCCGGGGCGTTCTCCATTCGCGAAAAGCTCCAGGGGGCGGACTGGGCGCCGCCGGCCTGGGTTTACGTGATGAACCGCGAGCCCGTGCCGGCGACTCTGCCGCGAATCGAGAACGGCCTCGGCAAATACGTGATCGTGCTCGCCGGCGACGCCGTCATTCATTCGCCGCCGCCGGCGAACAGTCCGTTGAAAGGCGTGAAGCCGGGATCGTTCCTCGTCCCGGAGAAAGACCTCGCGGCGATCTGGAAGCGGGTCGGACCTCGCACGCGCGTGTACGTGTTCCAGGACGAGGGCCGAAATTGAAATTTCGACTCGGGTTTCTCGGCGCGTGGGCGCTGTTCGTGATCGCGATCGGGGCCGTCGCGTTCACCGTCGCGGCCGAGGTCGAGAACATCCGCGACGCCCGGAAGCTCGCCCGCCTCCACGAAATCGACGCGATGATCGCGGCGCGGATCGGCGGACGCTTCGAGGAAATGAAGAGCGCCGCAGAGGAGAGCGCCGCCCGCGTCACGGACCTGCGCTCGAAGGTCGCGCGCACGCGCACGGAAGTGCGGCTCGACGAGTCCGCGGACAGCCCGCAGACGATTGTCATCTCGACCGCGGAGAACCGACTCTGGGTGCGGCAGGGCGGGCAGACGGTGTTCCAGGCGATCTGCTCGACCGGCAAAGGGACGACCATGGTCGAAAAGGGGAAGACGACGATTTTCGAGACCCCGACCGGCCGTTTCAAAATCCGCTCGAAAGAGGAGAACCCGCAGTGGGTCCCGCCGGACTGGCACTTCGTCGAAGAGGCACGCAAGAAGCGGGCGACCCTGGTGCGGCTCGAGCCCGGTCAAGCGGTGGACGCAGCCACCGGCGCTCCGATCGCGAGCGATCCGTCCCGGGCGGGCGGAGTGTGGTCATGGATTGAGGGCGGAGGCCGGCCCAAACGCAAGGTTCTGACGATACGGAACGGCTCCGTCGTCGAAGTCTCGCCGGACGGGTCCACCCGAGAGCTTCCTCCCGGCCAGGTCATTCAGGCCGGCAAGACCGTGGTGGTCCCTCCCGTCTCGACGAAGCAGCGGCGCTTCGACAAGGTGCTCGGGAAGTACCGCCTGAACCTCGGAGGCGGGTACGCGCTCCACGGGACCCTCGCCACGGATCAGCTCGGCCGCAGCGTGTCGCACGGCTGCGTCCGTCTCGCCGACAAGGACCTCGAGACCCTGTACGTGATGGCATCGGTCGGGGACCAGGTCATCATTTATTAGGAGTTTCAAGGGCATTCCGGCGGTTTACAACTTCGATCGGGAGGCCACATCCGGCCGCAAACACAACGGGAATCGACCCCGCTTTCCTTGACCTTTTCAGGCCCTTTTTGTACAATAGTTCTTCCTTGCCTAATCGACTCCGTATCGCCGCTTCGGCGGGGCTTTTCTTCATTCTCCTCGGACGCCTCGCCGGGACCCCGTCTGGATTTGCGCCGCTTTCGACGCTGATCGGGACGTCGGGGAAGCTGCGCGCCGTCTTCACGCTGCCGGGCGAAGTCCCGGTCTCCGAGATCCCCGCCGAGCCCCGGGCGCCGGGCGTTTACGCCCTCGACGCGATCGGAGCCGCCGGCGCCGCTCTGCGCTGGATCGTGCTGACCCCGTTCTCCGCCAAGGTCAACGGGAAGATCGGCCCCTACCGGATCGGCAACTGGCCCTTCGAGAACCGGACGAGCGGAGATCCCGCCTACGCCAGCCCGCGCGGGTTCGTGCAGGTCACTCCCCAGAACTTCGGCCTGCGGGTCTCAGAGCACTTCGCGCTGGGGCAGTTCATCACCAAGAACCAGCCGGATGTGTGGCCCAAGTACGTGGTCCTCCAGTCGAGGCTTCTCGATAAGCTGGAGCTCACGATCGCCGAGCTGAACCGCGAGGGCTATCGTGTCAAGAGCCTCTTCGTCATGAGCGGCTTTCGCACGCCCGACTACAACGAAGAGG
>JBDTRB010000073.1:0-19156 GCA_039931865.1 Acidobacteriota bacterium
ATCCCTCCTCCTCCGCCACAGGCTTGCGGGGGTTCGAGCCGGAGCGTCGGGCGAAGGCCGGCGCGGAGACGGCCGCGGTACTCCGCGGTCCATCCCTCCTCCTCCGCCACAGGCTTGCGGGGGTTCGAGCCGGAGCGTCGGGCGAAGGCCGGCGCGGAGACGGCCGCGGTATTCCGCGGTCCATCCCTCCTCCTCCGCCACGAATGTCTCTTGTTCCAGTGGCCTGGAAGGCGTGCCCGGAAGCAGGTCGAGATCTTCGAGCGGGACCTCCGTGTTTCCCGGCTGATCACGCTGGCGACTGGCAGTCGCGCGCGCTCACCGAAAAGGCCACGGATTTCCTCGCCGGGCTCCTGCGTCTGCAGCTCTGAGGCGATGGGGTCCTGAGCGGATTCGAAAGAAATTCCGTTGCGGTGGGGAAGGGGGCCGGATGGCGACCATCCGGCCCCTCGAGACTCTAGAAAACCGGGTCGCTCAAGGGGATCGTTCGGATGGCGAAGAGGCACGCACCCGTCACGGCGCCTCCCTGACAGCCGAATGTCATGTTCAAGGCGTTGCCGAAATTATTCACGATGCGGTAGTTCCCATTCTGCTGCCACGCGGGGTACACGATGATGGGCGGGCCGGCGGCTACCGTGAACTGACCGACATAGAGCGTCGTCGGCTGCGTCGGGCTGACGGATGCGAAGGTGCACGCGCCGCACACGACATAGGCGGCAATGTTTCCGAACGAGGCTGAAGCGCTGTTGACCACGGGAGTCCAACCGACAAGATCCAGAGCCTGATTGGTGAAAAGGCTCACGACCACGGTCGTCCCGGTATTAACCTGAATCTGGCCGGCGCCGGTATTGGCGGTTGCGGGCGAGCAGACGAGTCCCATCGCGAGAACGGCCGCCAGGAGAATCCCTTTTCTCATCGTGCCTCCTTCCGGCCGGCGCGAGCGCCCGCCTCATGAATCGTTTCCGGGGTGAGATTGAAACGCGATACTTTCACAGGAGTCCGTCGGAGGTGCCCGAAAGGAGAGCTTCCATGGCTTCCCGATCTGCCCGGCAGTCATGCAGTCCTGCTCGCCCGCGACTCAGTGGGAAACGTCGGAGGCCGGCAGACCGTGCTCCCAGCAGTGCTCTTCGACGATCTTGAGGAGCTTGGTGAGGTCGAAGGGCTTTGCGATGAACCGGCTGGTCGGGGCGAAGCTCGCGGGAAACGCCGAGAGGAAAAGCACCGGATAGGACGAAAGGCGCGGGTCGGCCTGCATCCGCTCGTAGAGCTCCCAGCCATTCATCCGCGGCATCATGAGATCGAGCAGGATCAGGCAGGGACGGGTCTCGTTACGCAGCAGGCCGAGCGCGTCGCGCCCATCACCTGCGCCCAGAACCTTGTACCCGGCATCCTCGAGGACCGAACAGATCGCGGAGCGCAACGCGCCGTCGTCTTCCACGACCAGGACGCGACGCAGCGGCTCGCGAGCGGGGGTCCGTTGGAGAATCATAGAAAACCTTCAGCAAGGCGTGCGCCAGAATCCGGCAAGGGATGGATCGAGCCGCCCGCCAGACCGGGCACGGATCCTGCTTTGATCTGGAAGCTGGAGGTAACGATGTTACTCACAATCGGCATCATTCTCCTGGTCTGCTGGGCGCTCGGTCTCTTCGCGTTCCATGCGGGCGGAATCATCCATCTCCTGATCGTCCTCGCCGTTGTTGCTTTCATTGCGCATCTGTTCATGGGGCGCCGGACCGTCGCTTAATTAGAGAGCTCGATTCGGACAGCCCCCGTTTTTCGGGGGCTTTTTTTATCTCCCCGTGGCGGTCTCCCGGCGATCCAGGACGACCATGGTGATGTCGTCGTCGAACCCGGCGCCGCCGGTCCATTCGCGCAGGCGCCGGATCATGTCGTCCAGGAACTCAGCCGCCGGAAGGCCTCGCCCCGCCGCCATGAGAGCGAGCAGGCCGTCTTCCCCGAGAAAGCCTCCCGTCGGGTTGCGTGATTCGGTCACGCCGTCGGTGTAAAGCAGGAGGCGGTCCCCGGCTGAAAAAGTCAGGAGCGTTTCCGCATACTCGCCGCGGGGAAAACGGCCGATGAGGGGTCCCTGAGATTCGACGCCGATCGCGGCGCGGCCGGCGGCGTAGAAAATCGACGGGGGATGTCCCGCGCCGGCCACGCGTGCGGTACCGGCCGCCGTGTCCACGTAAACGTAGGCGGCCGTCAGGAACTGGCGGTGCAGACGGCCGCAGAAAAGCTCGTTCAACCGGCGCAGGAGGATGGCCGGTTCCCGCGCAACGGCGGACTGAGCCGCGAGGGCCATCTTGATCATCGAAGCCACGAGCGCGGCGGGAACCCCGTGCCCCGAGACGTCGGCGATCAGGACTCCGAGCTGTCCCGGACCCGGGACGAGAAAGTCGTAGAAGTCTCCTCCCACTTCGGTCGCGGGGACGTAGCGGGCTGCGACGTCCAGCTCCGTGCCGGAGGGAAGGTTGCGAGGAAGGATCGACTCCTGGATCTGCCGGGCGGCCGCGAACTCGGCCGCGACCGCCTCGAGCCGCCGCTCCCCGGCAGCGGAACGACGCGCGACGATGACGCCGAGGCAGGCCACCAGGATTAGAAATCCGAGCGGCTCGGGGTCCGCGCGCCACGGCACGTACCCGTGCGAAATGAGATGCCCGTTCACCACGAAAGCCGTGAAGATCAGTGACCCGACGGCAAACAGCGACAGATCCGAGCGGCCGCCGTGCGCGAGGGCGGGCACGACGTTGATGATCGTTGCCGCAACAAAGAGGATCACGAGAAGCTCGTTTCCACCGGCCCCGGCGCGCCAGTTTCCGGTTGCGATCTTGTAAGGGACCGTGACGGCGGCAAACGCTACCGCCGCCCACCAGAGCAGGCGGACCGCCCCCCAGCGGTCGGCGCCCAGCATCCGGCGCATGAACGGGACCGCTGGAAGGAAGATCAGATCGTCCGCGAGGTTCGTCAGATGGTCAAGGCGAGAGCGCGGAACTCCCATCAGGACCTCGGGCCAGCCCGTCTTCGCGAAGAGTCGCAAGCCATACACCCCGACGAAAAGCGCGAAGAACAGGACGATGTCGTCTCGGGTCTTCCAGCGGAACGCGTAGACCGCGAGAGCGGCGAGCGCGATCGTGCAAAGTACAGTCGCGACGAGCAGAGCGCCGAAGTCCGCGCGCAGCGAAGACAGAACGGGTCCGGCGAGATTCGCCGTCATGGAACCGGGGCGGCGGTGGGCGAGCCAGTCACCAGCGATCCCCGCGACTCAGCGCTTCGATTCCTGGATCCGCCGCGCCACCGCGGTCGCCAGGCGGCGCGGCGAGACCCGGAGCGCCTGGACCAGGATCTTGTTCGTGAGCCCGGGAACGACGACACGCCGGCCACGCATCATCCCGCGATAGCCGGCCTGCGCGACCCGACGCGGGTCCCCGACGAGTGGGCCCGCGAGGCCGGCGCCTCGAAGCCCCGCCCGCTCCTGAAAGCCCGTGCGCGTCGGTCCGGGACACAAGGCGGTGACCGTCACTCCCGATCCGGTGACTTCGTTCGCGAGCGCTTCCGAAAAAGACAGCACGAATGCCTTGGTCGCGTAATAGACCGCCATCAGCGGCCCCGGCTGAAACGCGGCGGTCGAGGCAACGTTCAGGATCCGGCCCCGGCGGCGCGACATCATCGCCGGCAGAACGCCTCGCGTGAGCTCGATGAGCGAAGTGACGTTGACCCGGATCATGTCGAACGTTCCATCCGGGTCCGATGCCGCAAAGGCGCCGAACAGACCGAACCCCGCGTTGTTGACGAGGACTTCAACGACGGTTTCGCGGCGGCCGATCTCAGCGAGAGCTTCCCGCGCTCCGTCCGCCCTCGACAGGTCCACCGCGAGGGGGACCGCCGAAATGCCGAACTCCTCCGCAAGTTGCGCTGCCGCATCCCGGAGCTTCGATTCTCCGCGGGCGATCAGAAGCAGGTCGTGGCGGTCGGCGGCGAGCAGCCGCGCGATTTCGAGTCCGATTCCGCTCGAAGCGCCGGTGACGACGGCTGTGCCGCGCGACGCCGGCGAGATCAACCGGCGGCGCGCGGGTATGCGGTGTCGTCGGTGGCGGTCCCGGGCGCGGATTCTTCGACGGAACGGCTCTGGCGGCGCGGCCGGACGACATACGTCCAGGCGTTGGCGATCTCCGCTTTCCACCATCGCAGCAGGCCGTGAGCGATCATCACGAAGAGCGACGACCGTACGGAGAACCCGACGAATCCGGGACGGCGCCCGTCGTTGTGGTTGCCGTAGATGCCGAGCGCCATCTTTCGCCGCGCGATCGCGGTGAGGCGCCGGTTGTAAAAGCGGATCGGGTAATAGCCGATCTCCGCGCCGTCCTGGAAGAACGGCGGAAAACCGAGGCGCTCGTGCGACCACCTGTACACGGGCATGATCGACGCTGCGTAGTAGAGCCCCGTGTCCAGGAGAAACGCCGTCGTCATGGTGTCGTAGTCGCCCATGACGTAGTACTTGTCCTTGTAGATCGACTCGTAAAAGTAGCGCAGGTAGCGGTCGTAGCAGCGGTTGTGCTCGGCGTAGGCCTTGTCCATCTCCTCCGCGGGAACACCGGACAGCGCCTTCTTCATCAGCTCCACGCGGGAGTAGACGGAGAAGGCCATCTGGTCGAGACCCGGGGAGTAGAACGGATCGAGGAAGCCTCCGGCGTCGCCGACGCAGGTCCAGCCGGGGCCGATGAACTTGTCGACCAGGTAGGCGAGATGGCCGTAGGAGCGGCAGTCGCCCTCGACCGCGGTGGCGTGCTCGAGGAGATCGCGGGTCAGAGGATTTCCGTCGAGAAAGTTCTCCAGCTTCTCGAGCGGAGTGGCTCCTGTCGGCGTGACGAGTCTCTTGTCCCACACGAGGCCGACGCTGGTTTCGCCGTCCTTCAACGGAATGAACCAGATCCAGTAACCCCAGCCGGTGAAGTGGTTCGTCGCGAGCCGCCGCGAAGCGAGCACCGCGCGGGAGAACGGGTCCGCGGGGTCGGTGCCCGCGATCTCCGGGCCGTCCATGTCCTTGACGCCGCGGTAGCGAACCCAGAGCGCGGACGTCGGGTGCGAATCGATCGGGGTCACTCCGTCCCGTTTGCGCGCGAGCATCGCGTGGCGGCCCGTGGCGTCCACGATCCATCGCGCGGAGACCTCGACGCGCTCGCCCGTCCCGCGGTCGACCGTCAGCCGGTTGCCGGCATCGCCGCCGAGGTCAAAGCTCGTGACGCGCGCCGGACGCCAGACCTCGGAGCCCTCTTCGTTTGCGACCTTCAGCAGATGCTCGTCGAGCTTCGAGCGGTCGAGCTGGAAAGAGGGCGTCCGGGCGAGCTGGGTCGGCCCGACTTCCGAGGCTTCCCGCAGCGATGTCACGCGGTCGTTGAGGAACCAGTAGCGGAAGGCCTGCTTGGGCAGCTGCTCGCGGGACAGGTGGTCGTACTGTTTCAGAACTCGGGTCAGGAAGTACGCGGCGATCTCAACCGTGGACTCGCCGACTTTCCAGTCGAACCGGTCCGTCTTTTCGACGACGAGGATCTTGAGCTTCGGCATCTGCCGTTTGAGCAGGATCGCGGTCGAGGCGCCCGAGATCGCCCCACCCACGATGACGACGTCATAGGAATGCGTTTCAGTCATGGCGGGTCCTATTTTATGGCGGGTTTTATGGCGTTGAGAGCGGGCTCCCGGATGACTACGAGCCGATCCACCGCGTCGATCGCGCCGAGGCCCTGGACGCGGCCGGAGGGCCATCGAATCGAAAGGTCTCGCAGCCGGGTCGCGGATCCGAGCCCGAAGTGCGCGATCGGGCTTCCGGTCGCGAGATATCCGCTCGCATTACCGGTCTCGACGATGACGCGCCGCCCGTCTGGAAAAGTCGCGGTCAGCCGGGCGCCGACTCCATCGGAGTTGTCGACGCCGGTTGCGCCGCGAAGGCGCACTCGCAGGAAGTGCTCGTTAGCCTTGCGCTCCCCCACGAAGAGCGCCTCCGGCGCGCCAATCGAGCGCACGTAAACGTCGAGCGCCCCGTCTCCGTTCGCGTCGAACGCGACGACGGCCCGTCCGTTCGTCTCGAGATCGAGCCCGTCCAGAAAACTCCGCTCCTCGAAACGCGGCCCGGCGGAGGCGGCGTCGGCGCCTCGGTTGCGGAAATAGCGGTCCCGTTCGATGCCGGCGATTCCGGCGCCCTGCCGGGCGAACGTCTTCTTCCCGGCGATGTAATCGTCCCAGTACGCGAGCGTCTCCCACCAGAACTCGAGCTCGCGATCGTGGTCGCGGCCGTCGCCCCACATCCCGTTCGTCGCGTAGAGGTCGGGCCACGAGTCGTTGTCGAGGTCCGCGGCCGCGACGCTCCAGTTCCACCCGGCCCGGCGCGCTCCGGAGCGGCCGGTCGCGTTCGTGAACCGGCCGTTCTCCGTCTGCAGCAGCAGGGAGTTGCCGCGGGTCATCACCTCCATCCAGTCGATCGCGATCGGCAGGAAGAGCCGTCCGGGGAGCGGAATCGGGAGGCCCGGGTACTCGTGCAGGAAGTACCACTGCGTGTCGCAGCCCGTCGTGTACAGGTCGAGCCGGCCGTCGCCGTCGAAATCCGCCCAGGCGGCGGACATCCCGTAGGCGCGCGCCTGCGTTCCCGCCTTGTCGGTGACGTCGCGAAAGGACCGGCCCTCGTTGCGGTACAGGTTCTTCAGGCCGAAGTCGTTCGTGACGAGCAGATCGGGCCGGCCGTCCCCGTCGTAGTCGGCGAAGAGCGACGAGAGCGACCATCGCGTCGCCTTCTCGATTCCCCAGGCCTTCGTCGCGTCCGTGAAGTGGCCGTGACCGTCATTCAGGAAGAGGAGGTTCGCGCGGCCGTCGTTCGCGTCGAACGGGGGGTCGGGCATCTGGTTGTAGTAGTCGCCTGTGACTGCGACGAACAGATCGAGGTCGCCGTCGCCGTCGACGTCCGCGAAAGCCGCGGAGCGGGCGTTCTTCGGGACGCGGATGCCGGACGCGGCGGTCACGTCCTCGAACGTTCCGTCCTTTCGATTGCGGAAGAGATGGGCAGGTCCAAAGGCATCCGTGACGAAGATGTCCGGGAATCCGTCGCCGTCGACGTCGCCCGCGGCGACTCCGGTGCCGGGCACACCTTCGGTGGCCGAGCGCGCCAGCCCCGCCGCGACGGTCACGTCCGTGAAGCGTCCGTGCCCGTCGTTCCTGTAGAGGATCGACCGCACCCCGTCCCCGACGAAGAGGTCCTCGGCGCCATCCTGGTTGTAGTCGAGGACCGCGACGCCCGAACCCGGCCAGATGTCCGCGATCAATCGGTTCGTCAGGCGGAAAGGAGGGTCGTGGCGCGGCGCCCCGAGCCCCGCGTCCCGGGTGCCGTCGTGAAAACGCGGGGCGGCCTCGGACCGCTCGGACGCCGGCGAAGAGGAGAGAACGCGGGTGACGGGACGGGCCCCGCCGGCTTCCGCTCGCACTTCGACCGACGCCCGGGCGACGCGCTCGACGCGCGTGCCGTCCCGCCGGAAGCCGCCGACAGTGAAGAGGACCGATCCGACCGTCCGCTCGCCCGCCGGCCCGATCGCCTGAGAAGGTTTGGAGACCTCGTAACCGGCGTACGAGATCCGGTCGAGCCCCCGCCATGCCCACTCGCGCAGAGGCGCGATCCCGCCGGGGTCTCCGGGCGCGGCATCCGCGCGCTTCAAGGCGCGCTGGACGGATTCGCAGCCGTCGCGCCAGCGGCCGAGGCGCTCCATCCAGGGAAGAAACTCGGCCCGCAGCCGCGGGAGCGATGCGTTGGAAAAGACCCACGCGCCTCCGCCCGCGAGAAGCAGGAGAAGGACGGCGAAAAGAATCCGGCGCCGCGTCACGCGGGCCCTCCCGCCCTCTTCACCGGACCGCAGGCGGGCCGCTCTTCTGCGGAACGAGGGCGCCCGCCGAGACGATCATCTTCATCGCCTGCTCCCCGGTCATGTCCAGATAGAGGATCTTCTCCTCGGGAACCAGCAGGAGAAAACCCGTCGTGGGATTCACGGCGCTCGGGATGAAGACGCTCCGGATCTGATGCCCGGTCTTCTCTCCCGCTTCGCCGGAAACCGCCGACGTCACGAATCCGAGCCCCCAGGATCCCGGGGAAGGAAACTCGACGATCGCGACTTTCCCGAACGCGCCCGAGCGCCCGGGACCCAGCAGAAGCTCGGCGATCTGGCGCAGAGTCGCGTAAATCTTGTTGATGAGAGGCACGCGGTGCATGACCCGGTCCCAGAGCGAAAAGATGCGGCGGCCGAGCAGGTTCGCCGCCAGAAATCCGAGGACGAGCAGTAGCAGGTTCAGGAGGACGAATCCGAGGCCGAACACGGAGATGCCGCGAGCGCGCAGCTCGTGCCCGAGGATCCCGTCGAAGAACGTGAAGAGGCTCCAGACCACCCACGCGGTCAGCGCGGTCGGCGCGAGGATGAAGAGGCCGGCGATCCAGTATCGCCGGAGGCGGGACCAGAAGGGGTGGGGCACGTCGCGCAGTGTAGCGCCGCGTCAGAAGAATCGCGTGAGAGTGAGAGGCCAGGTGGTCCCCTGGCGGAAGGACTCGTCCGTCAGGCTCTTCGTATAGATCTCCCGGTACACGCCGGGGGAGACGCGGAATCCTTTCCAGGGCAGAAAGGTTGCCCGCAGAAAGACACCCCCGTTGTGAAAACCGGTGCCTTCGTCCTCTTCTCCATTCCACCGCCCGATGGACTGGTACTGGCCTGCGTACTGGAGGGCGAGACCGGTCGTCCCGATCGGAAGGTTCGCCCCGGCGCTGTATCGGATGGTCGCCGGCGCCTTGAAGCCCTTCGAATTCGAGTAGAGCGGGAGCTGCGCATCGGCGGACGCCGCGAGGACGAACGGGCCGACCGGTGGCGACGGAGACGATCGGATCGACCGGGCCGCTCCCGAACTGGATGTGTTCGTGCTTCTTTCCCTCGCGTCCGAGCTCGATCGGGTTCTCCTCCGTGCGGCCGAGCGGAAGTGTCAGCCCGGCGCCGGCCTGGAGCGATCCGCCGAGGGCGAGGAGCACTGTGAGCTGGCCGTCGCTGACGCCCCGGAGCGTTTCGGTGCGGTGGTGAATGTCCCCGTACGGCGGAACCCCGGGGACGCCGTTCAGGGTTCGGAGAATCGGAGGCGCGCAGGCGGCGCAATCGATCCCGACGACGGTGAAATTTGAGAGGCTCGGCCGCCAGAAACACAAGAGGAAGCGCGACCCCCAGCAGCCATCCCAGGACGAATGTGCGGCGAGTTGTCATCGGAGAAGACAGCGTATGGAACTGCGCGGGGAATTCCTTTCAAATAGGACCGGCGGCGAGCTTATCGAGCAGAGCCACTGGCGAAAGGAAAGACATGAATTACGCAGGGAGCGCGCCCGTACAATGGACCATGACAGCCGCCGATTCCTGCCCGTGCAACCCGCCTGTAGCAGCCCCTCTATCTGAACGCCGCCGCCCTCTGAGGCGAGGCCCGGGAATCGCCTTTCTTCTCCTGGTCCTCTCGATTGGCTCCCGGACCGTTCTGGCTTCCGGCATTCTCTCGCCGGTCGTGACTTCCGCCGCGGTCGATCCGACTTCCGCTTCCGTCCTCTACATTTCCGTCGCCGGCTGGAAGGCCGGAATCCTTCGCAGCGGGGACGGAGGAAGAAGCTGGGTGGCGGCGGCATCCGGGTTGCCTCCCGGTTCGGAAGTCACCCAGGTCATTGCCGCAGGTTCGCCGACGATCGTGTACGCGATCGTTGACGGGCGGGTCTTCCGGAGCGAGGACTCCGGGTTTTCCTGGGAGCCGGCGGGTTCCGGTCTGCCTCCCGTGAGTCGTCTGTCAGCCTCCGCGGTTTCAGACTCCATAATCTACGCGGACGATCAGCGGGCGCCTTTTGTTTTTACCAGGACCCTTTTTCGCTCGGCCGATGCGGGTCGAACCTGGATCCCCGTCCTGTCGCGTCCGAGCATCCCCCTGGTCGCCGTAGATCCGCGGGAGGCAAACCGGTTGTATGTCGCCACGGAGGAAGGCCTGTCTGTCAGCGAAGACGGTGGCGCGACCTGGCACGTCACCAGCCTCCCTCTTTCGCCCGCGGGTCCCATGGTCACGAGCGGAGTTGGCTCGATTGCGGTCGACCCCGGGCAGGGAACTCTCTATGCGACGTCTTACACGTGTTTCGCATCGCGATTTACGACTACGTGCGCCAACGCTCTCTACCGAAGCCTCGACACGGGATCGACTTTCGTGAGGGTCAGTTCGAAACCTTCCTCCGGCTCCCAGACAACCGTACTCGCGGTCGATTCGACGTCTGCCGTGTATGACGCGGGCGAAGTGTCTCGAGACGCCGGCGCGACGTGGTCGTTGACCGGATTGCGCAGTGCCTTCTACGCAGCGTCCTTCTCATCGTCACTCGTGCTGACTGCGACGAATCCATTTGCCTCGGAGGAGTCCCTCCTCTCGTCGACCGATCAGGGGAGAACCTGGTCCGCGTTGATCGTTCCGGGTTGCTCGAATCCTCTGGCGGACGAGCTCGGGCGGGGTCTGTGTCTTGGAGGACGGTTTGCCACTACCGTCTCCGTCTCGACGCCGACCGGGCCTCGCGGCGGAGTCTCCCGGAAAGGGACGGACGACGCCGGATTTTTCTGGTTTTTTTCAGACAACAACCTCGAGCTCGCGGTAAAAGTGGTCGACGGCCGCCCGGTGAACGGAAAGTACTGGGTCTTCGTTGCCGCGTTGACGGACCTCGAATACGACCTCACTGTGATCGACACCCTGACGGGGGTGATCTGGCTGCGCCACAATCCCGCAGGCCGTCTCGCTAGCCTCGCCGACACCGAGGCTTTTTAGACCTTCAAAATCTTCCTCCGTGCCCCCGGCCGGGGGAGGTGGGCGAGTGGCTGAGCCGCGGCTAGCGCCGGCTACAGCGGGCGCTCCCCTGCGGCCGCGCGCGGCGCGGAACCGCTGGTTGGCACTCGTTCACCGATCCCATACACTGAGCCGTTCGCGTGCTTGCCGGAGAGGTGGGTGAGTGGCTGAGCGCCAAGGCGCAGCGCCGGCTACTGCGGCGCTTCCCCAGCGGCCGCGCGCAGCGCGGAACCGCTGGTTGGCACTCATTCACCGATCCCATACACTGAGCCGTTCGCGCGCTTGCCGGAGAGGTGGGTGAGTGGCTGAAACCAGCGGTTTGCTAAACCGCCGTAGGGTTAATACCCCTACCACGGGTTCGAATCCCGTCCTCTCCGCCACTTTCAATGCTCCGCGCTGAGGCGGCGCCTTCCTCATGCCGCCGGAACGCGCCAATCATCGACACGCCCCAGGGAAGAGTCAGCCGCCGCATCAGGACAGCCTCGATCCGAAGGACTCCCGTGAGCGCGGCGTTCACCCACTTTGGGGGCTGCGGAAGGATTCTCCGCGGGTGGGCGCTCGTCAGTCCCACGATCCACCGGTGCGCGATGAGGGCCGGGGCCAGCAGCGGAAAGAGAAGGAAGTTCATGTGAGAGAAACGCACGGTCTCGAAACCCGCGCTCTCGACCCGTGAACGGAGCGGGCGCAGGTAATACCGGCGGTGATGCTGGTTCGCGACGTCGTGCATGCTCCAGAGCCACGGGAACGAGGACGTCAGCAGGACGAGAAGCCCTCCGGGGCGCAACAGCCTGTGCATCTCCGCGATGAAGGACTCATCGTCTTCCAGATGCTCGATCAGCCCGATCGCTGTCACAACGTCGAACGACGCGTCGGGAAATGGCACCTCGCGCGCGTCGGAGAGCGCCACGCACTTCAATCCCCGGCGCGCACAGAACCGCAGGGCTTCGGGCGAGAAGTCGACGCCGCGGATGCTGTCGGCACGCGCCTTCAGCTCGTCGATCAGCGCCCCGGTGCCGCAGCCGACGTCGAGCACCCGTCCGAGTCTGCCAGGTGCGCCGCTCGCCGCGAGCAGGTGTCGAACCATCGCGCGGACGCCCGCGAACCACCAGTAGCTCCGCTCCAGGTCGTAGTTGCGCCGGTATTCCTCCGTCTCCACTTAATCGACTACGGGCGAACGATTCGGTCGGCGCCGAAGTACGGCCGGAGCGCTACCGGGATCTCCACGGACCCGTCCGCCTGCTGGTAGTTCTCGAGGACCGCCACCAGGGTCCGCCCGATCGCGAGGCCGGATCCGTTCAGGGTGTGCACGTACTCGGGCTTCTCGCCCTCGGCGCGGCGGAAGCGGATCGAAGCGCGCCGGGCCTGGAAGTCCTCGAAGTTCGAGCAGGAGGAGATTTCCTTGTACTCGTTTAACCCCGGCAGCCACACCTCGAGGTCGTAGGTCTTCGCCGGGTTGAACCCCATGTCTCCCGTCGAAAGCGTCAGGACGCGGTATGGGAGCTCCAGCCGGCGGAGCACTTCCTCGGCGTGCCGTGTGAGCTCTTCGTGGACCTCGTAGGAGGATTCCGGCTTCGAGAACGCGACGAGCTCGACCTTGTCGAACTGGTGCTGCCGGATCATCCCGCGGGTGTCGCGGCCGGCCGCGCCGGCTTCCGATCGGAAGCATGACGTCATGGCGGTGTAGCGGATCGGGAGCGCGTCTTCGCGAAGGATCTCGTCGCGGTGCAGGTTCGTCACGGGGATCTCGGCCGTCGAGATCAGGTACATCCCCTCGCGCGTTTTGAACAGGTCGTCTTCGAACTTCGGCAGCTGGCCGGTTCCGAACAGCGACTCCGCGTTGGTGAGCACTGGCGGAAGGATCTCTTCGTAGCCGTGCTCGCGCGTGTGGAGGTCGAGCATGAAGGCGCCGAGCGCCCGGGAGAGCCTCGCTCCGGCGCCGCGAAGCACCGTGAAGCGCGCGCCCGCGATCTTGACGGCGCGTTCGAAGTCCATGACGCCGAGCGCCGGGCCCAGGTCCCAGTGCGGCTGAGGGGAAAAATCGAAACGGCGCGGGTCGCCCCAGGTGCGCTCGACGCGGTTCGAGGCCTCGTCTTTCCCGCGCGGGACGCTCGCGTGCGGCGCGTTCGGGATGCTCCGCTCCGCCGCGGCGAGCTCAGTTTCGCGTCCCTCGACGTCGTCCTCGAGACCGCGGATCTCCTCCTTCAGGCGCTTCATCTCGGCGATCGTCTCGGGGTCCGGCTTTGCTCGGACGGCGGAGAGCTCGTTGCGGCGGCGCCGCTTCTCCTCGAGGCGCGTGACGCTCTCCCGCCTGTCGCGGTCGAGCTCGACGAAGCGGCCGATTCCGGAGGACGCGTAGCGCTCCGGAAACTCGCGGAGGAGGGTCTCCGCCTCCGACCGAAGCCTCTCGCGTGCTAACATGATCGACGCCGGTTTACATCGCGCCGCTGTCCGAGTCAACCGTTTGAGCCCTCCCTTCCAGCTGCCCGAGGTCGATTGCGTCGTGGTCAATCGCGACGGAGGCGACTCTCTTTTTGCGGCGCTCCGGTCGCTCGAAGCGCAGACGGGCATCGACCTATCAATCGTCGTCATCGACAACGCGTCGAGCGCCGCGGAGCGGGAAAGGCTCGCCCGCGAGACGCCTGAGGTGCGGGTGATCGGTTTTTCCCGGAATCTCGGTTTTGCGGGGGCCGCGAACGAGGGGATCGCCCGCACGCGGGCGCCGTTCGTCCTGCTGCTCAACAACGACGCGATCCTGGCCTCGGACTACGTTTCGAGGCTGGCGGCGAGGCTCGCGCTCGACGAGCGGCTTGCCGCGATTCAGGGGCTGGTTTTGACCGCGAACGCCTCTCACGTCGATTCCGCGGGCCTCGACTGGAACGAGCGCCGTGAGGCCGTGCCCCTCTTCGGCGGGAAAGATCCGTCGTCGGTTCCCGGCCGCGTCTTCGAGGTGAGCGGCGTCTCCGCGACGGCGGCGCTCTACCGCCGGGACGCGCTCGAGGACGTCGCCGGCCCCGCCGAGGTGTTTGAGCCGTCGTTCTTCGCCTACTACGAGGATGTGGACCTGTCGCTTCGTCTCTCCCGCGCGGGCTGGCGGTTTGCGTGCGAGCCGGGCGCGGTCGCGAGGCACGAGGGGTCGCGGACGGGTTCGCGCACGCCTTGGAAGCGAGCCATCTGGGTCGCTCGAAACCGGTGGAGGACTCTCTTCCGGAACTTCGAGCCGCGGCTCCTGCGCCGCGAGGCGGCGCATCTTTTGCGCGCGGACATCGCTCACGCCCGCACCGTCGGCTGGCGCGCGCCGCTTCTGCTCCTCTCCGTCTGGGTCCCTCTCGCGTTCACCCCGCGCACGACCCCGGCCGCGGCGGGAGGGGCGCGGCCGCTGGCGGGCTGGCCCCGGGCCGGAAGCGTCTCCGACGCAGCGGACGGCCCCGCCGGCGCGGACCGAATCGTCGGGTGAGCGCGCGCACGCCTGCACCCCCGCTCGACGCGGCGGCCGGAGCCGGAAAGATCCGCTCGATCGCGGCCATCCTCGTCTCCTGGCGCGACGCCGACGATCTGGAGGGGGCGGTGCGGTCGCTCGCCGAGTCCCGTGCGCGCTCGTCGCGCCCCGATCTGAACATCGTCCTCGTCGCGGTCGGTAATGGTGGAGAGTCGCTCCGCCCGGAGGCGATCCGCACCCTCTGGCCCGACGCGATCGTCCTCGTCAACTCCGAGAACCGGGGGCTTGCTCCCGCCGCCAACCAGGGTGCGGCCGCGGCGGCGGAAGCGGACGTGCTCCTCTTTTTGAACCCGGACACCCGGGCGGAGGCGGATCCCTTCGCCGCGATCGCGCAGGGACTCGACGAGCACCCGGAAGCCGCCGCGCTGGCGCCCCGCCTCTTGGACGCCGGCACCGGGGAGCCGGCGACGGGCCGCCGGGCACTCGCGCCCCCGGGCAGCGAGGACCAGTTCACGTTTCAGCTGCGGCGGCTGCCGCGGCTCGCGTCCGACGCGCGTGAGCTGCTCTTGGGCGAGCACCTCCGCCCCGACGGCGCGCGCCGCCGCGCGGCGCGCTACGCCGATGAAGACCGCGACCGCCCCTTCGCCGTCGAACAGGCCGCGGCCGCCGCGCTTGCCGTGCGGCGCCGCGCATTCGATTCCGTGGGCGGATTCGACGAGTCGTTCGTGCCCGCGTGGTTCGAGGACGTGGACCTCTGCGCGCGACTTGCCGCCGAAGGCTCCATCCTCTACTGGCCCGAGGCGCGATTTCGCCACGCGGGCGGTGTCTCCTCCGCCCGCCTCGGCTACGACCGCTTCCTCCCGATCCTGTACCGCAACGCGATCCGCTACCGCCGCAAGCACTACAGCTGGCTCGCTCGTTCGGCGTATCGGTCCCTGCTGGCGGCCGGCATGTTCCTGCGGTTGGCGGCCCTGCCCCTCCGCCGGCGAGTCCCCCGCTCGAGACGTGAAGCGGCGCGCGCCTACGCCGCAGTCCTCCGGCTCGCTCTCGGCCTCACGCGGCAGCGGCAGCGGCAGCGGATCGACTCTTGAACGACGTCGCGATCCTGGTCGTCTCTTACAACGACGCGTCGGATCTTCCGATCACACTGCGAGCGGCGCTAGCGCAGCGTGGTGTCTCGAGCGAAGTGATCCTGATCGACAACGCGTCGCGCGACGGATCGCGGGAAGTGGCGCAGGGCCTCGGTGTGCGCGTGCTCGCGCTTCCCGAGAACGTGGGATTCGCGGCCGCCATGAACACGGGCATCGACGCCACGCAGAGCCGGTACGTGCTCGCTTTGAACCCGGATTGCCGGTTGGAGCCCGACTTTGCCGCCCGGCTCGTCGAACGGCTCGATCACCGTCCGGACGCGGGATCCGCGTCGGGGCGGCTCCTCCGGGGCGACGGCCCGGAGCTTCTTCCGACCGGCACCCTCGATTCGGCTGGCATCTTCTTTACGGCGTCGGGCCGCCACTTCGATCGGGGCGCGGGAGAACCGGCCGAGGGGCGGTACGGGCGTGAGGAGGAAATCGCCGGCGCGAGCGGCGCCGCGGCGCTGTATCGCCGTGCCGCTCTCGAGGCCGCGCGAATCTCCACCGGTTACTTCGACGCCGATTTCTTTCTCTACCGCGAGGATGCCGATCTCGCGTGGCGGCTCTGGAACCTCGGCTGGCGGTGCCTGTACGTCCCGTCCGCGGTCGCGTCTCACCGCCGTCGCAACCTCCCGGAGCGCCGGCGCCAGATGACCGCAGCCGTCAACTTTCACTCGGTCAAGAACCGGTTTCTGCTGCGGATCAACAACCAGTCCCGTTCGGAGGCTGCGCGCCATGTCGTTCCCACCTTCGCGCGAGATTTGCTCGTTCTCGGCGCCTGTCTGACTGTCGAACGCACGTCGCTACCGGCGTTCCCCTGGCTCTGGAAGAACCGCAAGCGCCTCTGGGCCAAACGCCGCGAGATCCGGGCGCTTCGGGAGCCGGCGACCGGCCCGGCGCCAAAGTCCTGACGGCAGAGAGCTGAGCTGATAGCGTCGCTGTCCATGCGCCTCGCCATCCTCGGCACCCGGGGGATTCCCGCCCGGTACGGAGGATTCGAAACCCTGGCGGAGGAGCTCTCGGCGCGGCTTGCGGCGCGCGGACACGACGTCACGGTGTACACGCGGACGCGCTACGCCGCTCCTGGAGTCGAGTCCTGGCGCGGCGCGCGCGTGCGCGTTCTTCCGACGGTCCCGACGAAGTACCTGGATACGGTCGTGCACGGCGCTCTCTCCGCGTTCGACGCCGCGCTCGAGCGGTACGACGCCGTGCTCGTCTGCAACGCGATCAACGCGGCCTCTTCCTTCGTGCCCCGTCTCTTCGGAAAAACCCGCGTCGTCTTAAACGTAGACGGACTGGAGAGAAACCGGCGCAAGTGGAGCTTCGCCGGCCGCGCCGCCTACCGTGTGTCCGAGCGACTGTCGACTCTCCTTCCCGACGTGGTCGTTTCCGACGCGCGCGTCATCCAGGACTATTACCGGGAGCGATACGGCCTCCCGACCGTGTTCATTCCGTACGGCGGCGATCTCCCCGCCCCGGCCGGGACCGCCGCCCTCGACGCGCTCGGCCTGCGTCCGGAGGGATACGTGCTCTATGTCTCGCGGCTCGAGCCCGAGAACAACGCGCTCGCCGTCGTCGAGGCGTATCGAAAAGTCCCGGGGAGCGTTCCTCTCGTCGTCGTGGGGGACGCGCCGTACGCTCGGACACACATCGAGCGCGTGCGCGCCGCGGCGGACCCGCGGGTCCTGTTCCCGGGAGGCGTGTACGGGGAGGGCTATCGCGAGCTGCTCTCAAATGCCGCCGTGTACGTCCAGGCGACGGAGGTCGGGGGAACGCACCCGGCCCTGGTCGAAGCGCTCGGCTACGGGCGGGTCGTCTGCTACCACCAGTCGCCGGAAAATGAGGAAGTGGCGGCCGGCGCGGCTCTTGCGTTCGACGTTCGCCGGCCCGAGACCCTGACGGATCTCCTGACCCGCGTGCTGGATGATCCCACCGGATACTCCGTATGGAAAGAGCGGGCGAGAAACCGAACGGAAGAACGGTATCGTTGGGAAGATGTCGCCAGTCTTTACGAAGCCGTTCTTGAAGGACGGACCCCCCTCCCATAACATCCCGCCAGGCGGGCGTCGCGGACGCGGCGCGGGAACGATTCGATGCTGAAACAGAGAGCCCGGGCGGTCGCGCTCGGCGTGCTGGCGGGAGACCTGGCGCTCACGGCCCTCTCGCTCCCCGTCGCGTACGTGATCCGACACGTCGTCCTGACGTCCGTGTCGCCGTCTCTTTTTCCGAAGCCGCTTCATCCCTTCGACCGTTATCTGTTCCTTCTCGTCCTGATTCTTCCGTTCTGGGCGGTGATGCTCTCGGTTGCGGGCTTCTACCGCAGCCACCGGACGACGCCGCTCGCCGAAGAGATCTGGGCGGCGACCAAGGTGGCGATCGGCGGCACCGCGATGCTCGCCCTGATCGTCTATGGCCTGCGCCTCGAGTTCGTGAGCCGATGGCTTCTCGTCGTCTTCGCAGCGGTGAACTTCGCGTTCCTCGCGACCGAGAAGGTCGCGCTGCGTCTTCTCTCACGATGGGTCCGCGCGCGCGGCTACAACTTCCGGACGGTTCTGCTCGTTGGGACAGGCCACAAGGCCGCCCAGCTGGCGGATTTTCTGGAAGCGCACCCGCACTGGGGCTTCCGGGTGATGGGCTATCTGGACGACGACAATGGCGGAGAGATCCGGCGCGCGAATCGCTGGCCCTGCGCGGGCAGGATCACCGACCTCGAAAACGTGCTCCTGCGCGAGGTCGTCGACGAGGTGGTGTTCGTGATCGAAAAGGGGAAGCTCGGCGCCTACGAAGAAGCGCTGCTGGTCGCCGAACGGCACGGCGTGCGGGCCCACGTGTCGCTCGACATCTTCCCGCACGTGCTGGCGCGCCCGGTGCTCGAAGAGCTCGACGGCGTGCCGCTTCTCTCTTTCACGACCACGCCCTCGAATCCGACCCATCTGGTCATCAAGCGGGCGCTCGATCTCGCCGTCTCTCTCTGTCTCTTCCTCCTGACCCTCCCGATCCAGATCATCGCGATCCTCGCGATCAAATTGACGTCGCACGGCCCGGTCTTCTTCCGCCAGGTCCGATGCGGCCTGAACGGGCGGCACTTCACACTGCTGAAGTTCCGGACGATGGACGCTGGCGCCGAGCAACGCCTGACCGAGGTCTCGCATTTAAACGAGATGTCGGGCCCGGTCTTCAAGATGTCGCGCGACCCGAGGTCCACGTACGTCGGCCGGATCCTGCGGCGCCTCTCGATCGACGAGCTTCCGCAGCTCTGGAACGTCATCCGGGGAGACATGAGTCTCGTCGGACCCCGCCCGCCCTTGCCGGAGGAAGTCTCGCAGTATCAGCCGTGGCAGCGGCGGCGGCTCTCGATGAACCCGGGACTGACGTGTCTCTGGCAGGTGTCGGGACGCAACGAGGTGGACTTCGACCGGTGGATGGCGCTCGATCTCAAATACATCGACACCTGGTCCCCGATGCTGGACTTGAAGATTCTGCTGAAGACGGTTCCGGCTGTGTTGAGCGGAAGGGGAGCGCGCTGACTGCGCGGTGCTACCTTCTACCTTCTAGCTTCTAGCTTCTAGCTTCTAGCTTCTAGCTTCTAGCGCTTCTACCTGTTCCCGCTGCCCCGCGGCGTCTCGGCTTCGCTCTCCTTGAAGAGATACTTGATCGAAGCCTTCGGGATGAGCAGGTTCGGGCCGCGCTCGCGGTTCACCTTCAGGCAGTGCTTGTCGTACCACTCGATCCAGCC
>JBDTRB010000074.1:0-18558 GCA_039931865.1 Acidobacteriota bacterium
TGAACGAGGATTTAACCGAGGCGATCGCGCTCGGACACGACCTCGGGCACACCCCCTTCGGCCATTCGGGCGAGCGGATCCTGGACCGGCTCCTGCGCGACAGTCATCCGCAGGCCGGCGGCTTCAAGCACAACTACCAGGGCGTTCGCGTCGTCGATCGCCTCGAGAAGCGGTACGACGAGCCCGGTCTGAACCTCACGCACGACGTGCGGGAAGGCATCCTGAAGCACACGGCGTGGAAGGTCGATTTTCCCTTTCCCCTGGAGTTCCGCGAAGGCCTGCGATTCGCCTCGGGCGGGACGCTCGAAGCCCAGCTCGTCAACTGGAGCGACGAGATCGCGCAGCAGACGCACGACCTCGAAGACGGGCTTCCGCTCGCCGAGGACGGGCAGATCGAGGCGCTGGAGGTCTCACGCGTTGTCCGTGCGCAGCGGCCGCGAGCTGGAGATCGCGCCGCGAGCCGCGCGGGGCTGATCCGCGGGATGATCGCGGTCTTGACGTCCGACCTGGTCGAGGCCTCGCGCCAGCGCATCGAGTTGTGGACCGACGCCGAGGCGATCGCCACCCCCGGCGATTTCCTGGCCCGGCGGGAGCGCCTGCCCGGAGATCTCGTCTCGTTTTCCGAGACAGGCCGGAGTCTGTACCGGGAGCTGAAGGAGTTCGTGTACCGCCACGTGATCCACTCCTTTCCGGTCTCGCGCCACGACGGTCACGCGAGGCGCGTTGTGGCCGGAGTCTTCCTCGCGTACCGGGACAACCCGCGGCTGCTGCCGGACTCCGTGCTCCTCTCGCTCTCCGAGGAGCTCGGCATCCGTTTCCTCCGGGAGGTGCCGCTCCGCGACGTGGACGCCGAAATCGAAGGGCGCTACCGGCCGCGCGCGGAGTTCTTCCGGACGCTCGCCGACCACATCGCCGGGATGACCGACAGCTACTGCAATGCGGAGTACAAAGAGCTCGCGACGGGCTCGTAACGCTCCGTTCTCGAAAGGGCCGAACATGAGCAAGACGATCCTCCCCTCGACGGCGTTCCTGACCCGCGAGCTCGCGGAGACCGACCCCGAGGTCGCACGATGGATCGGCGAAGAAGAGCGGCGCCAGAACGAAGGAATCGAGCTGATCGCGTCGGAGAACTGGGTGTCGCGCGCGGTGCGGGAGGCGCAGGGCTCCGTCCTGACCAACAAGTACGCCGAGGGGTATCCGGGAAAGCGCTACTACGGCGGATGCGAGTTCGTCGATCGCATCGAAACGCTCGCGATCGAGCGCGCGAAGGCGCTCTTCCAGGCCGAGCATGCGAACGTCCAGCCGCACTCGGGCTCTCAGGCGAACATGGCGGTGTATCTCACGGCCTTGAAGCCGGGCGACACGATCCTCGGGATGGACCTGTCCCACGGCGGGCACCTGACGCACGGGCACCCGCTTTCCTTCTCGGGCCGGGAATACAAGGTGATCGCGTACGGCGTGCGGCGCGAGGACGAACGGATCGACTACGACGCGCTGGCGGCGCTCGCGCGCGAGCACCGGCCGAAGATGATCATCGCGGGCGCCTCGGCCTACGCGCGCGAGATCGACTTCCGCCGCTTTGGCGAGATCGCCGACGAGATCGGCGCGGACCTCATGGTGGACATCGCGCACATTGCCGGCCTCGTCCTGACCGGGCTCCATCCCTCGCCCGTGCCGCACGCCGCCTTTGTGACGAGCACCACGCACAAGACGCTCCGCGGGCCCCGCGGAGGACTGATCCTCTGCCGCGCCGCGCGCGCGAAAGATGTCGACCGGAACGTCTTCCCCGGCGTGCAGGGGGGCCCTCTCGAGCACGTCATCGCCGCCAAGGCGGTCGCTTTCTCCGAGGCTGCGGCACCCGAGTTCGTGGAGTACCAGCGAGCCATCGTCGAGAACGCGAAGGCCCTCGCCGCCGCGATTTCCGGCCGCGGGTTCCGGCTGGTCTCAGGCGGCACCGACAACCACCTCGTGCTCGTGGACGTCGGCTCGCGCGGGCTTTCCGGGAAAGAGGCGGAGAAGGTGCTCGAGAAGGTGCGGCTGACCGTCAACAAGAACACGATTCCGTTCGACACGCGGCCGCCGGCGGTCGCGTCCGGGATCCGGATCGGGACGCCCGCCGTGACGACTCGCGGAATGGGCACGGCGGAGATGGAGGTCATCGGAGAATCGATCGTGCGCATTCTCGAGGCGCCCGCGGACGAGGCGGTCGCCACGTCCGTCCGCGCCGCGGTCTCGGAGCTCTGCGCCGCTTTTCCGCTGAGATAGAGGCGGGAAGCTCCATTTCGAGCCCGCCACCCGTCCTGCGCCACCCGCGCCAGGGCCTCGCCGCGGTCGCCGCCGCCTGCATCGCGGCGGCTCTCCTCGCGCGCGCCGTCCCGCCGGGTTTCCGGGAACAGGCGCGGGCGCTCGCCGCCGCGGCGAATCTCGACACGGCCGCGCGGCGGGTGGCGACCGCGCCCGGCCGGTTCGATCGCAGTTACTTCGTGTTCCTGGAATCCGCCCGCCGCTCGCTTCCGCCGGGTACTCGGGGGGTCGCGCTCTACGCGCCGGGCGCGAACGAGTCCGCCTACTACCTCGCGGCGTACGAGTTCGCGCCGCTCCCCGTGCTTCTGAATCCGCCGGCGCCTCCGGCCGGATGGATCTCGGCGGCGTATGGCCCCTCCCCTCGCGCCGGGGGCGCCCTCTTCCGGCAGCTCCCGGGGGGCGCTCTCTTCTCATCGGCGCCGGGCGGCACGGGGCGCGCTCCATGAGCCCGCTCGCCGCGTCGTTCTTCGAGACCGGGATGCATCTCGTCGCCGCCGGCGCGGTGGGCTTTCTCGCTTCGCGGGCTCTTCATCCGCCCGGCCGGGAGAGTGCGGCGGAGCGAATCGGCTGGGGCATCGCGCTCGGCCTGGCGGCGATCGCGGCGTCAGCGGTTCTCGCGACGGCGACCGGGATCGAGCCGCGCCTGGGGTTCCCGATGCTGCTGCTTGCCGGGCTCGCACTCGGATACGTCTTTCGGACGCGGCAGGCGGCCCCTGCGTCGAGGGACGACACTTTCACGCGACTGCCGCCGCTCGAGCTCCTGCTCGTCGCGGCGATCGCCGCCGGCGTCGTCCTGTATGCGGCGCGGGCGCTCATCCGCCCGATGTGGTCGATCGATTTCCTCGCGATCTGGGGATTGAAGGGCCGTTCGATCTTCTCTTCCGGAGGGGTCCCCGCGTGGCTCTCCGACTCCCGGCTCGCCGGCTGGTCTCATCCGGAATATCCGCTCGGCCTCCCGCTTCTCTACGCCGGGACAGCAGCACTTCTCGGGACGTGGGACGACCATGCGATGGCGCTCCTTTTTCCCGCGTTTCAGATCGCGACGCTCGCGGTCCTCTACGGGTGGCTGCGGCGGCGCGGGACCGGACGCCGGATCGCGCTCTGCGCGACGGCGCTCCTCGCGCTTTTCGAGCCGCTCTATTCGGGGTTTCTGACGGGCATGGCGGACGTGCCGCTCGCCTTGACGATGCTTCTGCTCGGCGTCTCGCTTTCCGACGCGCTCGACCGGACGGACCGGCGCGCGATGGCGCGGCTCGCGCTCGCGTCGGTCCTCGCGAGCTCCGTGAAGAACGAAGGCCTCTTCCTCGCCGCCGTTGCGGCGGCGCTCGCGCTCGTCAGCCGGACGGAGACCGACGGCGGCCGGCGCCGGCGGGTGGCACTGGCTGCCATTCTCCCGGCGCTTCTCTTGACCGCGGCGACGCGCGCCTCGCGAGGGTCGCCCCCGCTGCGCGATTTCGATTTCGGGCTCCTTGCGCCCTCGCGTCTCGGTGAATTCCTGTCGCGCGCCGCGGAGACGATCTCGGTCGATCTGCACATCGCGGCCCGCGCGTGGGTCATCCTGCCCGCGATCGCCGTCCTGCTCATTTCAGGCGTCGCGGCGCCGTGGGCAGGCCGGCTGCTGTGGCTCGCCGCGGCGGCTCTCGCGGTCTACCTGGCGCTTCCCGCGTTCGCGGTGCTCGGGCCTCAATGGCTCGCGGAGACGACACTCTTTCGTACCTCCGCGGCGCTCGCCCCGCTCGCGGCGGCCGGGATCGCTGGAAGGCTCGCGTCCCGAGACGCGGCGGCCGAGCGCTGAACAGGGGACAGGCGGCAGCGGCAAGGCGAGGGGCGAGCCCGATGTTTACGGAAAGAGCCTGCGCGCCTCCTCGAGGTCCTGGACCGTGTCGACTTCGATCGCGCGCCGCTCTCCGATGTCGATCCCGGCAACCCGCTCGCCGGATCGGATGAGCTCCAGCAACGCCGACTCGTACCACTCGTTCACCCGTCCCTCGGCGACCAGGCGCCGCTCGAGCACCGGGCTCAGACGCCGCACGAAGGCGGCGGAAAAAAACGCGAGGCCGATGGACTCGCCGGCGGCCCTGCCGGAGATCTGCTTGCCGATGTCGGCGATTTCGCCGCCCGCATCCACCGTCACCTTCATCTCCTCTTCGCCGAGGTCGCCGCGCGTGCGAATCGCCATCCGGTTCGGGCTCGCCGCGTCGAGAAGGAGACGGACGACGTCCGGATCGAAGAGAACGTCGGCATCCAGGAGAAGGATCGAATCCTCGACTCCCTTCAGCGCCATCCGGAGCGACCACGCGTTGTTCGTGGAGGCGTAGTCGGCGTTGCGCCGGAAATTGAACCAGTCAGCGGGAAACTCGGACGTGAGCGCGGCCCGCAGCTTCTCTCCCTCGAAGCCATCGACCACGGTCATCCCGGTGAGTCCCTGCTCCGCGAGAATGGAGACCGCGCGGGAGACGATCGAGCGGCCTCCGACTTCGAGGAGGCACTTCGGAAGAGCGTCCGTCAGGGGACGGAGGCGCTGCGCCGAGCCGGCGGCGAGGAGGATCGCCCTGGCAGTCATCCCGCCGCACACCGGAGCGCCCGGCGTTCGGCGGCGAGGACCGCGAGCATCCAGAGGTTCCCGGGAACGAGCGCCGACCAGAAGTAGAGATCGGGCCGGCGCAGGGCTCCGGCGAAGACGATGATCGCGGTGACGTGCATCGTCGGTCCGACCCAGACGCTCCGGCGCAGAACCGGGCGGTGGCACTGCGCCCACCGCGCGCTTTCCGACTCCTCCCACGCCTCGGCCGGCCGCGTGACGGGATTCCAGGCCTTCCGATAGAGGCGGAACCCGGCGATGAGCGCGCGGCCGGCATGATGGGTCCGCTCGTCGCGCCAGACCTGCGCCTGCCGGTCCATCGCGCGCAGCTCCTCGGCCCGGTCGCGGCGCCGCCGGTAGACGCGGTCGAGCCAGGCCCCGCGCTTCTCGTCCAGAAAAGCGCACTGCCAGGCCATGGAGGCTCCCGCGGCCACCGCGAGCCACCACCATGAGATTTGCGCCGGCCGGCTGACCTGGAGAGCGTGGGCCATCCCGACGAAGACGGCGGTTGTGCCGACGTAGTCGGCTGCGCCGTCCACGAGATACCCGATCGGCGAGGAGGAGCCCTGCAGCCTGGCGAGCTGGCCGTCCGCGCAGTCGAGGACGTTTGCGGCGAGGCAGGCCAGCGCCGCGAGCAGTGCCGCCCCCGGCGTCGCGCGCCAGAAGAGAGCGCCCGCCGCGAGCCCGAACAGCATGCTCGCGACGCTCACGTGATTCGGGCGCACGAGGCTCCCGCGCAGCGGCCAGGCGATCAGAAATGCGAGGGGACGATAGAGAAGGAGATCCAGCCGCTCTTCGATCTCCGGCGCCTTGAGCGACGCGCGATACGCGGCGGGACGGTCGAGGGCGAGGGCGAGGGCAGGCTCCCCCGGGGGCTCTCCGCTCGCGGCGGCCATGAAGTTCGCGGGCCTCAGCGGTACGCGAGAGCGGCCGCGAGGACTTCCTGGAACGCCGCGACGAGAACCGAGGTCTCTTCCGGAGTGCCGAGAGTGATCCGCGCGCAGTCGCGGAACGCCTCTTCGGTGAAAAACTTCAGCACCAGTCCGCGGCGGTCGAGCTCGGCGCGGATGTCCGCCACCGCGGCCGGGGGAAAGCGCGCCAGAATGAAGTTCGCGTCCGAGTCGTACGCGCGGACTCCGGGGAACGTGCGGAGCGCGGCGATCACGCGCCGGCGGTCCGCGATCACGCTGCCGCGAACGCGCGCGTAGTAGCCCGGGTTCGACAGCGCCGCGAGCGCGAGGCGCTCCGAGATGCGGCTGTAACCGAGATTCCGGGAAGAGAACTTGAGAAAACTCTCGAGCCCCTTCCCGGCGATCCCGTACCCGATGCGGGCGCCCGCGAGCCCGTACAGCTTCGAGAACGTTCTCAGCACCAGGAGATTCGGGTAGCGGTCCGTCAGCGTGGCGGCGTCCTCAGGCGGCGCGTCGGAAAAGCCGAAATAGGCCTCGTCGAACACCACGACGGAATCCCGAAAGGCGTCGAGGATCTCGCCAAGCCGGGACGCCGGAAAACGATTCCCGGTCGGGTTGTTGGGAGAGGAGATCAGGAGGAGGGGCGCGGGTTTCTCCCTCGCGATCCGCGTCAACGCTTCGAGGTCGTAGCTGTATGTCGTCGGCTCCTCGACGATCGGGTACTCGACCGTGACGCCCCCGACTTCGTCCGCGATCGACCGGTAATACCACCAGGAGGCGCTCGGGATCAGGCATCTCTCTCCGGAGCGCACCCAGTGGTGAACGGCCTGCTTCAGCAAATCTTCGCATCCGTATCCGAGCAGAACGCGCTTTTCGGGAACGCCGTGCATTTCGGCCAGCCGCTCGGAGAGGGCGCTGTACACGCCCCGCTGGAAATCGCGGGTGTAGTTGAAGAGAAGGTCGGGAGAGGCCTCGCGCAGGGCCGCCAGACACTCGGGCGCGGGGCCGTACCGGTTCTCGTTTCGGTCGAGGAGGATCGGGGTCATGCGGAAAGGGGAAAGTCTATTACGGGTCCCGGGCGGTGGAGGCGGTGAAGGGGCGGCATGACTCGACGGCCTGTTTTTCCTGGCAGGCTGCTGAAAAAGGGTGCGGGATGGCGTTGCGAGCGCCTGGAGACGACATCCGAGGCTTTTTTAGCAGCCTGCTAGCGGGCTTCCCGACGGTGCATCCACCGGATCTTGAGGAGGTCCCGCAGCGTCGGGAGCGTGTGGCGCAGGACGGAGACGCGGGAATCCGGTGAGTTGAACCAGAGCACCGGGACTTCCGCGATCGGGATTCCGCGCTTCTGCGCGAGGTGAAGGATCTCCATGTCGTACGCGAATCCGGCGACCCGGGCGTCGCGGAAGAGGCTCCGGGCGATGTCGCCGCGGAAGAGCTTGAACCCGCACTGCGTGTCGGCGATGCCACGGACGGCGAACATCCGCACGAGGAGGTTCCCGGTGCGGCCGAGGAGCCTCCGGTAGTACGGCTGCGGGCGCCGCACGAGCGCGAGGTCCATCGCTCGGGACCCGATCGCCACCGGGTGGGTGGGCAGCCGTTCCGCGAGCTTCACCCATTCCGTCAGGGGGGTCGAGAGATCCGTGTCGCAGACCAGAACCGGATCGCCCCGCGAGCCGAGGACCCCGGTCCGGAGCGCGGCCCCTTTTCCCCGGTTGCGAGGGTGTACCAGGATCTCGAGCGGGAGGCCGCTCTCCTCCGCTGCGCGCCGCGCGACCTCCGCGGTTCCGTCGGTCGAGCCGTCATCGACGAGGATGACTTCCCAGTCCCAGCCGCCCGGCTTCGTCGCCACCCATTGCGAGGCGACGTGCAGCGAGGCTGCGACCCTTCCGCTTTCGTTGTAAGCGGGGATCACGAGCGAGGCCCGATCGTCGGCGTCCGAAGGGGAGCTCGCGCTCAGGATTTCCCTCCCTCAAACACGAACTGATAGCCGAAGATCGTCGGCATGGCGCGCGCGGTCAGCTGCGCGAACCCGCGGGTCGGCCTCGCCCAGGGATCCGCGCCCAGCGGGGGCATCGCAAGCTCATAGGGCATCGCGGTCGGCTCGACTGATCTCACCCGGAAGCCCGAAGTCTCGAGAAGATGCCGCGCGCTCGCCAGCGTGTAGAAGGAAAGATGCGTGCGGTCGAGAATTCCACGGTCGGTGTAGCGGAAGTGGCCGAGCATCAGACCAACGCGGATCGAGATGTTCGCGATGTTCGGGAGCGACACGAGCAGCGTCCCGCCGTCGCGGAGCCAGCCGCGGATCTTTCCGAGAAGAGCCTCCGGCCGGGCCAGGTGCTCGAGCACGTCGGCGCAGACAACGACGTCGAACCGCGCGTCCCAGTCGCCGGCGTCCATCGCATCGACCGCGCGCCACTCGTCATACCCCTCGCGCGCGGTCGGCGGCAGGTCCGGGTCCGGCTCGACGCCCGCGAGGTACGAGCACCGGTCCCGTACGGCGCGTCCGAGATGTCCGCCCGCGGCTCCGAGGTCGAGGAGCTTCAACCCGGGCGGCAGCGCGCGGATGCGGCGGCGCAGGAGATCGTGAGAGGAGCCTGGAATCTCCTTCCAGACGTATTTTTCAGAAGAGTGCGACAAGGGGCCTTCGGTCGTCAGTCGTTGAGCGTCAGTCGTTGAGCGTCAGTCGTTGAGCGTCAGTCGTTGAGCGTCAGTCGTAAGTCCCGGGCGGGGCATTGTCTCCCGCTTTCGGCTTCCGCGAGACGGCAACGGCGAACGGATTACTCGATCTCGAACTTCTGCGCGATCGGGAGCCGCCGGCCTTCCCCGAACGCGCGCCCCGTCACCTTCGGGCCCGGAGGCGCCTGGCGCCGCTTGTACTCGTTGCGATCGATGCGGCGAGCGATATCGAGGGCGACGGAGGGCGCCGCACCCGTCCGGCGCGCGGCGCCGGCGGGGTCGATCCCGTCGTCCACGAGGGCGTCGATCAGCGGATCGAGGACGTCGTAGGGCGGAAGCGAGTCGGTGTCCTTCTGATCGGGCCGCAGCTCGGCGGAGGGTTCCTTGTCGATCGACGCCTCCGGGATGCGGATGCCATCGCGATTGAAGTCGCGGGCGAGCTCGTACACGAGCGTCTTCGGGACGTCGGAGAGCAGGGCATACCCGCCGGCCATGTCCCCGTAAAGCGTGCAGTAGCCCACCGCGAGCTCGGATTTGTTGCCCGTCGAGAGCACGAGGTGGCCGGATTTGTTCGAGAGCGCCATGAGGAGCGCTCCCCGGACCCGGGCCTGGAGATTTTCCTCGGCCGCGCCGCCGGCCGCTTTTCCGAACACCGGCGAAAGCGTTTCGCGGTACGCGTCGAAGACGCTGTCGATCGGTATCTCGAGGAGCTCGATTCCCAGGTTCTCGGCGAGAGCGCGCGCGTCTCGCACGCTACCGCGAGACGAGTATGGCCCCGGCATCGCGACGCCCTTGACGTTCGCCGCGCCGAGAGCCTCCACAGCGATGGCGGCCGTCACCGCGGAGTCGATCCCTCCCGAAAGGCCGAGGACCGCGGTCGAGAACCCGCACTTGGAGGCATAGTCAGAGAGCGCCAGGACGAGCGCGCGGCGAAGCATCGGCACGGGCTTCTCGCGCGGAGGGAGGGGCCCGCGTCCGGCCGGCAGGTCGACGGTCCAGAAGTCCTCGGCGAAGGAGCGGGCCCGGGCGGCCAGCCGGCCGGACGCGTCGAACGCGACGGAATTGCCGTCGAACACGAGCCCGTCGTCGCCGCCCACCAGGTTGCACGAGACCAGGGGAACGCGGGTTCCCCGCGCGATCTGGCGCATCATCCGCTCGCGCAGGCGGTCCTTCCCGACGATCCACGGGGACGCCGAGACGTTGACGTGCAGGTCGGGCGCGGCGCGTTTGACGTCCTCGACGGGATCCCGCTCGTAGAGCCGGCGCTTCTTCCAGAACGTCTTGTCGTTCCAGATGTCCTCGCAGATCGTGATCGCGATGCGGCGTCCGCCCGCGCGCACGACGAGCGGCCGGTCGCCCGGCTCGAAGTAGCGCGCCTCGTCGAATACGTCGTAATTCGGCAGCAGCCGCTTCCGGTATTCGCCGACGACCGATCCGCGGCGCGCCGCGACGGCGACGTTGAAGACGCTTCGTCCCGAGTTGGACGTGTTCGGCGCGATCGACCCGAAGACCCAGAGGGCCTCGCCGCTCGCCCGCGCGATGCGCGCGGTTGTGGCCGAGGCCTCCCGGAGAAACGGGCGCCGTTCGACGAGGTCTTTCGGCGGATATCCGGCGACGGCGAGCTCGGGAAAGACGACGACCGCCGCGCCCTCAGACTCCGCCCGGCGGCCGAGGTCCAGGATCTTCGCGGCGTTCCCATCGAAATCGCCGACCGTCGTGTCGATCTGGGCGACAGCGACGCGCAGCGGACGCGAGCTCATGACGCCTCGGGCGGAAGCTCGGCGAGAAGCGGCCTTCCGGAGAGCGCGTCCGCGAGCGTCGGAGCTTCCGGGTCGCGCGCGGTGAAGAGGAGCGACACCCCGAGTGAGAGGACGGTCAGAAGGGTACCGCTCCAGCGGAGCACCGACTCCCGGGGATCGAGCCGGCGGGAGCCCCCCCGCGGAGCGGCCCCGAGGTTACTGAGGGCCATTCCGATCGTCCGCCCGAAGAGAACCAGCGGAACGACGACCACGAAGAAGGAGAGATACAGCGCGAATGCGGCCGCCCAGAGGAGCCCGGACGGGCTCGGCCAGCGGTCGCGCGCGTGCGCCGCGACCAGGAGATCCAGGGCGACTAAGAGAAGCACGGTCGCGCCGTCCGCCCCGGTCGAGAGGAGCCGGTCGGCCAGGGGAGCGGGCCGCGGCACCGCGGGCTCGAGTGTCGGACCGGCGGAAGGCAGCGGAAGCGAGAACGGCTCGCCGCGGTCTTCTCTCAACGGAAGGTCGAGGAGCTCCCCCGGAGGACCCGGCTCGTCCGGACCCCTCAAGGGCGATGATTCAGATGCCGGACGTAGATGCGTCCCATCAGGTCGAGGTCGTTTTTCAAATACCGTTCGGCGAATTTGCGGTGTCGGATCGCCTCCGCATCGGCGGGATCGATCGACAGGGCTTCGCCGAACGACTGTATGGCTTTCGGATAGAGCCCGTTCTGAAGCTGCGTCACGCCCTGATTGTAATAAGCCCGGAGCAGGTACGTGCGCGCGTCCTGATTCTCGCGGTCCTCCTGAAAGATCCTCCAGAGCACCGGGATGGCGGTTTCGTACTCGCCTTCGTTGTACAGCTTCACGGCGGGCGTCAGAGCGGTGACTTTTTCCGCGGCGACGCCCATCGACTGCCCGAACGTCGGATCATTGCGGAACGCCGGCGCCGCCTGGCTGAAGGTCTTGAGAGCCTCTATGTAACGCTTTTCTTTCAGCGCGCGCTCGGCGGCGATCCTCAGCCGTGCGGGTTCCGGGTCGACGGCGCCGGCCGGGACGCCGGGCGCTTCTCCCGATGCGGCCCCTTCGACGGAGATTCCGGGGCCGGGAGCCGCGCCGGGCCCGCCCGCCTTCCCCAGATCCGCCAGCATGGCCACCGCCGCCGTGTGATCGGGGCTCGACGGCGGAACGCGGCGCAACTCGAGGCGCGCTTCGCCGATCTTTCCGGCGCCGAGAAGCTGCTGCGCCCGCGCGAGCGATCCCGAGGAGCCGGCCGCGATCGGCGCGCCTGCCGCCGCCGGGCCGGCCGCCGTTTTCGCCGGCGGGCGGGGCGCGCGCAGGACGAAGAAGTAGACGAGGCCGAGCACGAGCGCCGCGAAGATGGCGATTATCGCGACGATCCGCCGCGAAACGGGAAAGCGCACCGACCGCCGCGCAGGCGCCGCTACCGTTTTCGCCGCGACGGCGGTTTCTCCGGGGAAGGGAACCGCCCCCTCCTCCGGGGTGTAGGCCTCAGGGGCCTCCCCGGCCTCCGCCGTCCCGGGGTTCGCCATTTCTGCCTGGATCCGGTCGAGATAAAAGCGGGCCGTCGGCTCGTTCTCGTCGACCGCGAGCACCTGGAGGAAAAGCTCGCGCGCGCCGGAAAGGTCTCCGGCCTCGTACGCCTCGCGCCCCGTCTTCAACCCGTCCGAGATGCGGCGGTTGCCTTCCGCCATCTCCTGCCGCGCGTTTTCGATTCGTGTGACGGCTTCGGAGTTGTTGATGTCGATCAGGAAAATCCGCGACCAGATTTCGATCGCCTGCTGCCGCTCGCCGCGTCGGGCGGCGTCGTCGCCCTGACGAAGGAGCGCGGCGATTTCCCGCTCGCCCGCCGCGGAGTCTTCCTCGGGTTCCATCGCCCCGAATCCCGGGTCGGAAGACATCGTCGACATCGGGATCGACGAGAACGGCTCGACGCCCGCCGCGGGACCACCGCTCTCCTCGAGGCTCAATCCCCCGCCTCCGTCCGCCCACATGTCCGCGGGCGATCCGGGGACCGCGCCAGGAGGGTCGGGCTGCCGCGAGGAACCGGCGTCGTGCAGGGGACCGCGCATGGAGGAAGAACGCCCGTCCGAGGAAGGCGGCGGCTCGACCGGTTCAACGCTCGGCGGCAGGTCGAGAGACAGGGAATCGAGGCTCAGCGCGTCCAGTCCCGATGGCCCGTCCGGCGCGCTCGTGCCGCCCGGCGACGGCCGTTCGAGCGGGGGGAGGTCCAACGAGACCGTATGGCCGTCGTCGAAGTGGATGTGGGGCTGCTCGAGCGAATTTCCGAACCCGCCGCCGCCCGTGGCGGGCGAATCGGAAAAGTCGAGGTCGAGACCGCCGAAGTCCGGCGGCGGAGGAGGCGCCGAAGGGGGAGCCGCAGCGGCCGGCGCGCCCGCAGGGGCTGGGGGGATGCGCCGCTCGAGGAGCGCCACCGCCGGATGGTCAGGGTCGAGCCCTCGCATCTGGTCGAGCTCCCGCCGGGCGTCCTCGTGGCGGTTCTCCTCGAGCGCGGCGAGCGCCCGCTGGCGCGACCCGTCGAACACCGGCTGGTTGGCCTTCTTGGAGCGCGCCTTTTCGAGGATCTCGACCGCGTCCTGATTTCCGGGAAGCACGGCGAGAACCTGTTCGGCGGCCGAGATTGCGGCGTCGAAATCGCGCGCGTTGAAGCTTTCGACCGCCCGAACGAGTAGCCGGTTCGGGTCCGCCGCGACGACGCGCTCCTGCCGCGTCGGAGTCGTCGCGACCAGCGCTTCGAGCTGCGAGATGTCGACCGCCGCGCTCGGATTCCGGGCCTTTTCCAGCAGCTGCCGGGCGGGCGCAAAACGGGCGTCCATCTTGAGGATGAAGTCGCAACCGATCAGGCAGTCGTCGAGCTTGCCCTCCTTGAAGAGGTTCAAGGTGTGCCGGAAGGTCGAGAGGATCTTCTCCTTGACCTCGCGGGGCAGAGAGGGGTTGCCCGGGTACGTTCCGGGGTTGGTGTGGGCATCCATCAGGCGAGCTTCGCCCATTGACAGACGTCGAGAGCGTTTTCGGGGATCACTACCCTCGAATTATAGACTGCCCGTGGAGAAATTCCGATGCGCAGCGTCATTGAATGCGTCCCCAACTTCTCGGAGGGGGCGGACGCATCCCGGGTGGAAGAGATCGCGGGCGCCGTCCGCGCGGTGCTCGGCGTTCGCGTCCTGAACCTCTCCTCCGACCCGGCCCACAACCGAAGCGTGCTCACGTTCGTAGGGGACGCGGACTCGGTCCGCGCGGGTGTCCTCGCGCTGTTCGAGGCCGCCGTGCCCCGGATCGACCTGACGCGGCATCGAGGCGAGCATCCCCGGATGGGGGCGGTCGATGTCGTGCCCCTCATTCCGATCAGAAACGCGACCGTCCAGGACTGCGTCGCGCTCTCCCGCTCGATCGCGGAAGAAGTGGCTTTGCGCTTCGCCATCCCCGTGTACCTCTACGAAGACTCCGCGAGCACGGAAGCGCGCCGGAACCTCGCCGAGGTCCGCAAGGGCGAGTTCGAGGGGTTCGCGGCGAAGATGGGGAAGCCCGAGTGGCGGCCGGATTTCGGTCCTCCGGCTCCGCACCCGACCGCGGGAGCCGTTGCCATCGGCGCGCGCGCGCCGCTCATCGCCTACAACATCAACCTCGGCACAAAGGACCTCGCCGTCGCCGACCGCATCGCAAAGGCAATTCGGCACATCGGCGGCGGATTCCGCTACGTGAAGGCAATGGGCGTCGAGCTCGCGGACCGGGGCATCGTGCAGGTCTCGATCAACATGACGAACTTTCGGAAGACGCCGCTTCACCGCGTCTTCGAATGCGTGAAGAGCGAGGCCGAGCGCCACGGGGTCGCGATCGTTGGCTCGGAGATCGTCGGGCTGACTCCCGCCGACGCGCTGTTCATGGCCGCGGAGCACTATCTCCGCCTGGAAGGGTTCTCGAGCGAACAGGTGCTCGAGACGCAGCTGCTCGAAGAGTCACCGGGGTCGTGAGGGGTGAGGGGTGACCGGGTCGTAAGGGGTAAGGGGTAAGGGATGAGGCGCGTAGAAAAAAACCGATGATCGTTCGCGCGCCTGACGCGCTCGCTCCTACCGCCGGACCCCCCAACCCCCAACGTCCTCACGTCCTCACGTCCTCACGTCCTGACGTCCTCACGTCCTGACGTCCCGTTCATTCCCTCTCCACCTCGATCCCGTAGCTCTTCAGCTTCCGGTACAGGTTCGAGCGCTCGAGATCGAGGGCCTCCGCGGCTCGGCTGACGTTTCCACGGTGCCGGCGCAGCGCGGCGAGGATGTAGCGCCGCTCGAACTCTTCGCGCGCCACGCGGAGCGGCGCCTCCGAGGCGATCGGAGCGTCGCCGTCGTCGGCAGCGCGGCGGAAATGGAAGTCCTCCGGCGCGATCTCCTCACCCGCGGACAGAATCACGACGCGCTCGACGAGGTTCTTGAGCTCCCGGACGTTTCCCGGCCAGCGGTGGGCTTGCAGGGCGTCGACCGCGGTCGTGGAGAGAGCTTTCGGCTTGCGGTGGAAACGCGCCGTCGCCTCCGCGAGGAAGTGTCTGGCGAGCAGCGGGATGTCCTCCGCCCGTTCGCGCAGCGGCGGCACCTCGATCGGAACCACGGCGAGGCGAAAATACAGATCCTCCCGGAACGCCCCCCGTTCCATTTCGCCGGCGAGCTTCTTGTTCGTGGCGGAGAGCACCCGGGCGTCCGAGGAGATCGCGCGAGTCCCGCCGACCCGGGTGAACCGGCCCTCCTGGAGCGCGCGAAGGACCTTCGCCTGCGTCTTCGGCGACATGTCTCCCACTTCGTCCAAGAAGAGCGTCGCGGCGTCGGCCTCCTCAAACTTCCCCCGCCGCTCGTCCGCCGCGCCCGTGAAGGACCCCTTCTCGTGGCCGAAGAGCTCCGACTCGATCAGCTCCTCCGGGATCGCCGCGCAGTTCACCTCGACGAGAGGCGCGTCGGATCTCGCCGAGAGCCGGTGCAGTGCGCGCGCCACGAGCTCCTTCCCGGTGCCGTTCTCTCCGGTGATCAGGACGCGCGCGTCGGTTGGAGCTACGCGCGCGATCTCGTCCCGCAGGCGGCGCATGGGCGGCGAGTCGCCGAGCAGCGTCGAGGATTCATCGGTTCCGCGGTACGACGCGACCTGCGCGATGAGGTCTCGTCTCTCGATCGCCTTCTTCGCGGTCAGGAGAACGCGCTCGAGCGACAGGGGTTTCTCGAGGAAGTCGTCGGCGCCGAGGCGCACCGCCTTGACCGCCGTCTCGACGTTCGCGTGCCCGGAGATCATGATGACCGGGAGCCGCACGAGGCGGTCTCCCGCCGACTCGAGGATCGACAGCCCGTCCCGGTCTTTCAGCCAGACGTCCAGGAAGACGAGGTCGAACGATTCCTCGAGGATCCGCCGCAGCCCCTCGGCGCCCGTCTCCACGGAGGTGACGGCGTAGCCTTCGTCCGAAAGGATCTCCGAAAGCGTCTCACGGACGCGCCGTTCATCGTCGATGACGAGGACGCGCCGCTTCTTCACGCCGCGGGGAGCTCGATGATGAACCGCGCTCCGCGCGGCCGGTTCTCCTCCACTCGGATCGTCCCGTTGTGGTCGGCGACGATGCGCGAGACGATCGCGAGCCCGAGCCCCGTGCCGCGGCCCTTGGTCGTGAAGTCCGGGAGAAACAGCTTCTCGCGGTCGGGCGCCGCGACGCCCCTGCCGGTATCCGTGACCTCGAGCTGCACTCCGCGTTCGCCCTCGGCCAGAGTCACGACGATCTCGCCGGACGGGCCGCACGCCTCGAGCGCGTTGTCGATCAGGTTGATGAGCGCGCGACGGATCTGTTCGGGATCGACACTCACGATCTCGCGCGAGAGGCGGCTCTCGACCCGGATGCGGACCCCTTCCCGCGCGCCCTCGAAGAGCCGGACCGCGGAAAGCGCGAGCGCGGGGAGGTCCGTCGGTTCGGGACGCATCTCGGGGAGACGCGCGAATCGCGAGAACTCGTCGACCAGCGACTTCAGGAAGTTGACCTCCTCGACGATGACGCGGGTCCCGCGGTCGATCGTGTCGGCGATGTCGGGCTCGCCCGCCTTCCACCTTTTTGCGATGCGCTCGGCGGACAGGCGTATCGGCGTCAGGGGGTTCTTGATCTCGTGGGCGACCCGCCTCGCGACTTCGCTCCAGGCGGCGAGCTTCTGTTCCCGCGCCACATGCGTCGTGTCTTCGATCGCGAGGACCCATCCCGGCGGCTCGCCCGCGGAGGGGGCCGCGAGCGGCCGCAGCGCGATCTCCAGGCGCCGTTCCCCCTCGGGCCCGGGAACCGCGAGCTCCCGCGGTGAGGCCGGCAGCGAGCCGGCCCGCGCGGCGGCGAGCACCGACACGAGACCGGCGAGCTCCGGACGCGCTTCGAGGGCGGCGATCGAGACATCGTCCCTGAGTCCGAGGAGCGAGCGTGCTGCCGGGTTGCAGACCCGGACCCGGCCCTCCGAGTCGAACGCCATGACCCCGGTGGTGACCGATTCGAGCACCGTCGCGAGGAGCCGGCGCTCGAGGTCGACGCGCAGGTTCGAGCCCGACAGCTCCTCGTTCGACTGCATGAGCGCGTCGCGCGCGTCCTCGAGTCCCGCCGCCATGCGGTTGAAGGACTCGACTAAGACCCCGAGCTCGTCTTCCGCGCGAATCCCGACGCGGGCGGAAAGCTCTCCGGATTCCAGGCGGCGCGTGGACTCCGCGAGCGCGGCGATCGGTAGCGTGATGCGGCGCGCGAGCGTGAGCCCGATCCAGGCGGACGCGAAGAGGATCGCGAGAGTGATGAGCAGGAACGTGGAGATGTTTGCCGCCTTGATCGCGGGCTTCTGCACCTCGAGCTTCTTGTACTCCGACCAGGCGGCCGCGATCGATTCCATGGCCTTCGCTTCCGCCGGAGGGATCAGCGCCCCCGTCACCCAGATGAGCCCGCCGGCGCTCCGCGCGGCGCGGTAACGGTGGGATCCGTCGCGCAGCACTTCGATGCGGGTGTCCTCTCCGGAGGCGCCGGCGCGGCGAAGCGCCTCCGCAGCGATGGGCGGAATTTCGCCCGTGGCGCCCTGAACGAGAGCGATGCGCTCGCTCCCGCGGTACGCCTCGACCGTGTCGAGCAGGTGCTCGCGGCGGAAATCCTCCAGGATCGGGGCGCCGGGGGCGGTGACTCCGAACCGCCGGGCGGCGATGCGCGCGTCCCCGAGCGTCTGGTCCGTGAGCCGCCGCTCGGCCATGTCTTCGACGGCGCGCGCGTTGCCGACCACTTCACGAACGGGAGTCGAGAACCACCTGTCGATCGAACGCTGCAGAAGCCCGGTCGCGGTGACGAAGAGAAGCCCGATCGGAATCGCGGTCAGGCCGATGTACGTGACGAGGAGCTTCGTCTTGAACTGGGACCCGAGTGTGCGCCGCCGGCGCTCGAGCCATGTCTTCAGAAGCGTGCGGCCGAGGACGAAGAGGACCGCCGCGATCAGCGTGATGTTGATGTACGAGAGGACGAACAGGAGGAGTCCGCGGGTCACCGCCGCCGGCTCGTCGGCGCGTTGCTGGAGCACCGAGACCGATGTCCACACCACGAGAACGGCAAGGACGAGCCCGACGATGAGCTTGTTGTCCTTGCGGCGGCGCTGCAGCTCGGAGAGAAGGCTCATGGCGAGATGCGAACGTCGAAGCGATTCGACGGCCGCCACGGGGTCCGCGCGTCGACCGGGATGATCGTGAACAGGTATCCGGAGTCGAACACCGCGCGCACCTCCAGGTAGAGGTTCGTGTGCGGCTCGGCCTCTCCGACCCGGAACACGAGCAGGTTTTCGCGCGACACGAGCCGACGGAGGACCTCCGCGAAGTCACGCGTCGATGAGCGCGCCAGCGGCTTGCCGTCGAGCGTCTCCGCGACCACGTATTCGCGGGTCACCGGGTCGAACGTGACCGCCACGCGGTACCGCCGGCCGTCGATCCGGTCATCCCAGAGCCAGTGGGCGTTGTGCCGGTAGAGCCGCACGTCGTATCGGATCGCGGTCTCGAGTCCCGTTTCGATCTTGCTCGCGAGCTCGGGATTCACCGCGCCTTCGAGGCGGAACCTCAGAAACACGTCCGGCCCCCTGGCCTCGGCGTGCACCGGTCCCATGCGCGGCTTGACCGCCTCCTGGGCGATCCCCGGGGCCGCGAAGAGAGCCGCGACGAGGAGGCCGAAAAAGCGGCGGAATGGCTTGGACACGCGCCGATTGTAACGAGCCTGTGCCGGGGGGGCGTTGGGCGTCAGGTCAGGGGTGAGGGGTGAGGGGTGAGGGGTGAGGGGTGAGGGGTGAGGGGTGAGAGGT
>JBDTRB010000075.1:0-18527 GCA_039931865.1 Acidobacteriota bacterium
AGGGATTCACGACAACTTCTTCGAAGTGGGCGGCCACTCGCTGCTCGCGACTCAATTGATCTCCCGAATGCGCGACCATTTTGCGTTCGAGATTCCTCTGCGCCTGCTCTTTCAGCATCCGACGGTCGCCGAGCTCGCGCAGGCACTTTCGGAGACTTCCGTCCGGAAAGAGCCTGCCGGGATCACGCGCCTCGAGCGCTCTTCCAGGCGGGCACCGGGGGATTCCGCTAGCGGCACTGAACGAAGCGATTCATGACGATCCTCGCCCATCTCGCCCGCGCCGCCTTTCCCCGCGTCATCAATCTCGGGCTCCCGCTCGCCCTTTCCAGCCTTTTCTCAGGCGGGAATGGCGGCGACGACGCCGTCGAGGACTCGTACCCGCTCTCGCCTCTTCAGGCGGGCATGCTGTTTCACACTCTACTGGCGCCGGGTTCCGGGGTCGACGTCATTCAGGAGGTCTCGGACTTCGACGAGGAGCTGGATCTCGATGCGTTCGAAGAGGCATGGAAGCGAGTCGCAGGAAGACATCCGGCTCTGAGAACGGGATTCCAGTGGGAGGGGCTTGAATCGCCCGTTCAGGAGGTCCGATCCGCTCTTCCTTTTCTGGAGCGGCGCGACTGGCAGTCGATGTCCCGGGAAGATCAGAACACGCGGATGAACGAGTATCTCGTCTCCGACCGCCTGCACGGTTTCGACCTTCGGCAACCTCCGTTGATGCGGCTCGCCATCTTCCGGTTCGCTCCTTCGGCGTTTCGCTTCGTATGGACCTTTCACCATGCTCTGCTGGATGGCTGGGGCATTCCACTTGTTCTGCGCGAAGTGTTCATCACCTATGAGGCGATTCGAATCGGCCAGGTCCCGGTGCTGCCGGATGCGATCCCCTACCGGGACTACATCGCCTGGCTCCAGAGCGTCGACCTCTCGGGCGCGGAGAGTCTGTGGCGCCGGTCCCTCGAGGGCTTCCGTGTTCCCACTTCGATCGGTTTGCCGCCGAGCCCGTCGCCGGCCGTACGCGAGGGGCCCCCGCATGGTGAGGAAGAGATCCGGCTTTCGGAGACGCTCACGTCGGCTCTCCGGTCGCTCGGTCGGCGCTACGAGGTGACGCTCGGAACGATTCTCCAGGGCGCCTGGGCCTGTCTGCTCAGCCGCTACAGCGGAGATCAGGACGTCGTATTCGGCGTGACGCGGCAATGCCGATCGTCGGACCTCGCTCGAGCGGGCACGGCGTTGGGGCTTTTCATCAACACTCTCCCTCTGCGGGCACATATGGCCCCCGGCTCGACCGCTCTCGACCTTCTGCGAGAGCTCCGGAGCCAGTGGATCCACATGGGAGACTTGAAACACACGCCCCTCACCGACATACAACGGTGGAGCGACGTACCCCGGGACGTTCCTCTCTTCGAGACGATCGTGGTTTACGAACCTTCTCTCGTCAATTCGACTCTGCGCGCGCATGGAGGAGAGTGGTCACGCCGAACGTTCGAGTACTTCTCGCAACCCAACACTCCCTTGAACGTCGTGGGATTCGGGGAGCCGGGATTGGTCGTGCGGATCTCCTACGACAGGGCGAGGTTTGACACGGACACAGTTCGACGAATGCTGGGACATCTCGAGACCCTGATGGAAGGAATCGCGGAGAACATAGAGACGCCGGTCCATTCCCTTCCCATGTTGACGGCAGGCGAACGCCAGCAGATCCTGGATTGGAATGTCCCGAGCGCATTTCCGTCAACCGGGTTCGTGCATCGCGAGTTTGAAGCGCAGGTGAGGCAAAGGCCCGATGCGACAGCGGTCGAGTTCCAGGACTCGGCTCTGTCGTACTCGGAGCTGAACAGACGAGCGAACCGGCTCGCGCGCCGTCTCCGGCGCGCGAGGGTCGCTTCCGAGGTTCTGGTGGGAATCTGTCTGGACAGGTCTCTCGATTTGGTGGTCGCAATTCTGGCCGTCATGAAGGCGGGCGGCGCTTATCTTCCTCTCGATCCCGAATATCCTGAGGAGCGGCTCGCGTTCATGGCGAGCGACTCGGGCATGTCTGTCCTGGTAACCGATGAGCGCCTCGAGACGCTGGTCCACGTCGGGCCCGATGTGACCGTGTGCCTCATGGAGGAGGAAGCCGGTCCGAAGATCGCGGAGGAGGAATTGGATCTGGACGCGACGGGCTCCCCGGACAACCTCGCGTACGTGATCTACACGTCCGGCTCTACCGGAAAACCAAAAGGCGTTCTCGTGACGCATCGGAGCGTGGATCGACTCTTCGCGGCGACTGAGAGCTGGTTTCATTTCGACGAGCGGGACGTGTGGACTCTCTTTCATTCCTTCGCCTTCGACTTTTCGGTGTGGGAGCTCTGGGGAGCGCTTCGGCACGGCGGGCGTCTGGTCGTGGTTCCCAGGGAAATCACCCGATCGCCGGCGGAGTTTCGGAGCCTGCTATCCGAACGCCGAATCACGGTCCTCAATCAGACGCCGTCTGCATTTCGACAGTGCGTGCAGGCAGATGCCTTGGTCGAGACTGCCTTGAATCTTCGCCTCGTGATCTTTGGAGGAGAGGCGCTCGATTCGAAGATGCTGGTTCCCTGGTTCGAACGCCATGGCGCCGAATCGCCCCGGCTCGTGAACATGTACGGAATTACAGAAACGACCGTCCACGTGACAGCGCATCCTCTCTCCCTTTCGGACGCCGGGGGGACGGACGTGATCGGCCGCCCGATTCCGGATTTGCGGGTTTACGTGCTCAATCCGGCTCTCGAGCTCTGCCCCATCGGAGTCACGGGCGAGATCCATGTCGGCGGACCGGGAGTCGCCCGAGGGTACCTGGGTCGGCCCGAGCTCACCGCCGAGCGGTTCATTCCGGATTCCATCTCTTCAATCGGATCGGAACGCTTGTATCGGTCGGGAGATCGGGGCCGCTATCGCGCGAACGGCGACATCGAGTACCTGGGCCGGCAGGATCAGCAGGTGAAGATCCGGGGTCACCGGGTAGAGCTCGGGGAAATAGAGTCCGCGCTGGAGAAACATCCCGGCGTTCGAGAGGCCGTGGTCGTGGCGCGCGAGGACGTTCCAGGCGACGTGCGGCTCACCGGCTACGTCGTGGCGGCGGAGACTCGTTTCCTCCTCCCGGATCTTCGAAGGCTCCTCAAAAGCTCTCTGCCGGTTTATATGCTGCCGTCCCGCCTGGTGGTCCTGGATCGGCTGCCGCTGACGCAAAACGGGAAGCTCAATCGGGACGCCCTGCCGGTGGCGCTCGAGGGGCACGAGGAGCGGGAGGGATTCATCGCGCCTCGTAACCCCGTCGAAGAGGCAGTCTCGAAAATCTGGAGCGAGATCCTCGGCCAGGAAGGCCTTGGGGCGAATGACGACTTCTTCGAGCGCGGCGGCCACTCCCTCATGGCGACTCAAGTCGGCTCCCGAGTCCGCGACGTGTTTGGCGTGGAAATGCCGATCCGAACGCTTTTCGACTGTTCCCGGGTCGACGAATTCGCCCGGGCAATTTCGGCGCTGGGCGCGCGGCAGAGGCCGACAGAGATTCGGCGTCTCGATCGCAGCCCGGCAGCCCATCTTCGGAGTCCTGAGTGAGCGTGCTCGAGGGCCACGGTGCCGTCGCGCCCCCGACAGTCTCGGAGATTTACGTCTTCCCAGCGTCTTTCGCGCAACAGCGGATGTGGTTTCTCGATCATCTCGAGCGCGGCACGCCGGGTGGAGTGCCGGTTTACATCATTCCGAGAGCCGGTCGGATTCGCGCGCCGCTTGACGCGGCCGTCTTCGAACGCGCTCTTTCGGCGATGGTTCAGCGCCACGAGACGCTGCGGACATCCTTCCGGGTCGAGGCGGGGGAACCCGTGCAGGTCGTCGCCCTGGAGGGCCAGGCTGGGCTTCAGTTTGTCGATCTGTCATCGCTCCGCGAGGAGGACCGAGATCGTGAGGCGCGAAGGCTGTCTCACGCGAACAGCCGGGAGCCGTTCGACCTTGGAAAGGGACCTCTCTTTCGCGCAACTCTGGTCCGGTTAGGGCCCGACGATCACCTGTTCCTCATGGCGATCCACCACATCATTTCCGACGGCTGGTCGCTCGGGATCCTCTTCGGCGAGCTGGCTCAGCTTTACGATGCATTTTCGAGGGGCGAGCCATCGCCCCTCCCGCCGCTCCCGATTCAGTACGCGGACTATGCCGCGTGGCAGCGGGAGTGGATGACGGGCGGCCGGCTGGAGGAGGAGCTCTCATATTGGAGGGGCGTGCTCGGGGGCTCGCCTGCGCTGCTCGATCTGCCGACGGACCGGCCTCGTCCTCCCGTCCAGTCGTTCCGGGGATCGCAGGTTTCCGCCACCATCCCCCCGGCTTTGACCGACAGTCTTCGAAAACTGAGCCGCCGCGAGGGCGTCACTCTCTTCATGAGTCTTCTTGCCGCCTTTCAGACTCTTCTTTTCAGGTCGTCGGGGCAGGAGGACGTCGTGGTCGGATCTCCGATCGCGGGGCGCGGCCGGACGGAGACAGAGGGGCTGATCGGGCTGTTCGTCAACACCCTCGCCCTTCGAACGGATCTCTCCGGTGATCCGACGTTTCACGAGTTGTTGCGCCGCGTCCGCGAAGTGACCATTGGCGCCTACAGTCACCAGGATGTGCCGTTCGAACGGATCGTCGAGGAGCTGCGACCGCGGCGGAGCCTCAGCCATGGACCGATCGTGCAGGTCTTTTTCGCGCTCGAGAACACGCCCCGCCACCCCTGGCACTTGCCCGGCCTGACGCTCTCCGACATTGACCTCGAAACCGACGTGGCCCGCGCAGACCTCACCATCTTCATGACGGACAAGGGCGATTCCCTTCCTTACCAGCTCGAGTTCAACAGCGACATTTTCGACGAAGAGTCCGTCCGTGATCTGGCGTCCCGTTTCGAGGCCCTTCTGGCGGCGGCGGTTGCTGACCCGCTTCAGCGGATCTCCCGGCTGCGGGTTCTGACCGCCTCCGAGCGCGAACGCATCCTCGCGGGCTCCAAGGCTCCGGAGGGACGTCCCGCTCCTGCCGTCACGATTCCCCAACTTTTCGAAGAAGTCGCGAGGACATCGGGCCATAAGAGAGCGTTGGTGTGCGCGGGCTCGAGTCTCACTTACGAGGAGCTGAATGGCCGCGCGAATTCGCTGGCCCATGCGCTGCGTGAGCGCGGCGTCGGTCCGGGAACCCTCGTCGCGATGTGCGTCACGCGCTCGGTTGAGATGGTCGTCGGCATCCTGGGAATCCTCAAGGCGGGAGGCGGCTACGTTCCCATCGACCCGCTTTACCCTCGTGAACGGGTCTCCTACCTGCTCGAGGACTCCGGAGCCCGGCTGCTCCTGACGGAAAGGGACGTTGCTCCGGGGCTGGATGCGCCCGGGTGCGAGATCGTCCTGCTCGACGACGATTGGCCGGACATTGCCCACCGAAGCACCGCGAATCCGGCCGCCGCCGCGGGTCCGGAAGACGTTGCGTACGCGATCTACACGTCGGGCTCGACGGGCAGGCCGAAGGGCGTTCTCGTGCGGCACGCGGGCGTGGCCAATCTCTTCGCCGCGACGCGCCGCCAGCTCGGGTTCGACGAGAGCGATGTCTGGACGATGTTTCATTCTTACGCGTTCGATCTCTCCGTGTGGGAACTGTGGGGACCGTTGCTCCACGGCGGCCGTCTCGTCATGGTTCCCGTCGAGATCGCCCAGTCCCCCCTCGACTTCTCGCGACTCCTCGCCGAAGAGAGCGTCTCGGTGGTCAGTCAGACCCCGGCGGCCGCCCGTCGGCTCGCCGCGGTTCGTCAGGACCCGGCCTCCGGTTCCGACCGGTGGCGCCTGCGCCACGTCATTTGCGGCGGAGAGGCCCTTCCCGGGGATCTCGCGGCGGATCTCCTCGGCTGGAACGTTCCGGTGTGGAACTTCTACGGCCCCACCGAGGCAACCGTCTGGACCACGATCAAACGCGTGACGCCGGCGGATTGTGGCCCGAGCGTCGTCTCGATCGGGCGGCCGATCGAGAACACCGCCGCTTACGTCCTCGACCGGCATCGTGAGCCTGTGCCGCACGGAGTCCCCGGGGATCTCTATCTCGGGGGCGCCGGACTCGCCCGAGGCTATCTGGGGAGGCCGGAGCTGAACCGGGAACGTTTCGTCGCCGACCCGTTCGCCGCCGTCCCGGCAGCGCGGCTGTACCGCACCGGCGATCGCGCGCGGCGGCTTCGATCCGGAGACATCGAATTTCTGGGTCGAGACGATCACCAGGTGAAGGTCCGGGGGTACCGGGTCGAGCTCGGCGAGATCGAAACGGCGCTCGCGGATCATCCGGAGGTACGCGAAGCCGCCGTTCTTCTCCGCGAAGACCAGCCCGGCAGTCAGCAACTGGTGGCGTACTACGTCGCCGGGGCCGGAGAAACCCCCGGCGCGAGCGCGCTTCGGGCATTCCTCCTGACGCGTCTCCCCGAATACATGGTTCCCCAGTCCTTCGTGCCGCTGGAAGCCCTCCCGCTCACGTCGAATGCAAAGCTCGACCGCCGGGCGCTGCCGGCTCCCGACGGCACACGCCCTGAGCTCGAGAAAGCGTTCGTTGCGCCGCGCACGAGCACCGAAGAGAAGATTGCAGAGATCTGGCGCCGGCTCCTGGCGGTCGACCGGGTCGGAGTCGAGGATGACTTCTTCGAGCTCGGCGGCCACTCGCTGAAGGCAACCCAGGCAGTATCTCGGATCAAGGAGCTGTTCGCGGTCGATCTTCCGCTGAGGCGACTGTTCGAGACGCCGACCGTGGCGGCCCTCGCCCGCCGGGTGGATGAGCTTTCATCCGGTCACACCTCTGATTCCCGCCCCCCCTTGGAGAGGGTCGAGCGCGATCGCCCTCTCCGGCTCTCGTTCGGTCAGCAGCGGCTCTGGTTCCTGGACCGTCTGGAGCCGGGCGGGTCCGCGTACAACGTGGGTCGCGCGATGAGGATCCGGGGAGCTCTGGATCGGGCGGCTCTGCGGGCGAGCCTCGAGGCCATCTCTCTCCGCCACGAGTCTCTGCGCACGATGTTCATCGACGTGGACGGTGAGCCGTTCCAGGTCATTTCGCCCAACGCGGACCTGTCGTTTCGCGAGGAGAGTCTTGCCGGGCGCAACGACACGGACGTCGAATCCCGTATTGCCGGAGCGATCACGGAAGAATCGCTCAAACCCTTTGATTTGTCCCGCGGCCCTCTGTGGCGGGTCCTGCTGCTTCAGATCTCCGCCGACGAGCACATCCTGCTCCTGACGATTCACCACATCGCGAGCGACGGCTGGTCGTTTGGCGTTCTCTTCGAGGAGCTCGCCTCCTTCTACTCGAGCTTCCACGCCGGCAAGCCGACGAAACTTCCCGAGCTCCGGATTCAATATGCCGACTACGCCCACTGGCAGCGTACGGTCCTCGAGGGGCCAAACCTCCAGAGGCTCGTCGACTACTGGCGCGGCGCGCTTGCCGGAGCGCCGGAGGTGCTGGTCCTCTCGGAGGCTCGCCTGCGTCCACAGAAGGCGACCTCGCGGGGAGCATTTCTGACGCGAGCGTTTCCAGCCGAGCTCACGCGGGAAGTCGAGTCCTTGAGCCTCGAAGAAGGAGTCACTCCTTTCACGACGCTGATCTCCGCCTTTCAAGCGTTTCTGTCTCGAGACGCCCGGGAACGCAATGTCGTGGTCGGGACCGACGTGGCGAATCGCGACCGGATCGAGACAGAGAGTCTGATCGGTTTTTTTGTCAACCTCCTCCCGATCCGCACGGACCTGCCGGGAAACCCATCGTTCCGGGAACTGCTCCGCCGGACGAAGGAAGCCGCCCTGTCGGCGTACGCTCACCAGGAGCTTCCATTCGAAAAACTGGTCGAGGAACTCCGCCCCGTCCGTGTGCCGGGGGCAAACCCGCTCGTCCAGGTCCTGATTGTGCAGGTGAACCGGGGGGAGGCCCTGCGCCTTCCCGGCCTCGTCGTGGAGCGATACCCGTTACCGGCCGAGAGCTCGAGATTCGACCTCGTGCTCTACGTCAATCAACATCAGACCGAGATCGTTACCAACTGGCTCTACAGCGTGGATCTGTTCGACCGGGAAGCCGTCGAGCGGCTGGCCGCGCGCTTCGAGAAACTACTGAATCGCATCGTGAAAGATCCGGACGCGAGATTGGAAAGGCTGGAGGCCCTGATGAGCGAAGAGAAAATGCCGAATGCAGCGGGAAGCGAAGCGCCACCCAAGTCGCCTCGTCCCGGGTTGCGGGGAGCTCGCCGACAGGGAGTCGACATCGCGCGCGTGGGAGAGGTGGTCGAAGAAACCCTCGCTCCCGAACAGCAGACTCCGCTCGTTTTAAGACCGGAAAAAGCCGCCGACCTGGAGCTCGCGGAGTGGGCTCGGACCAGGAAAGACGAGCTCGAGACGAAGCTTCTCAGGCATGGCGCTCTTCTCTTTCGGGGGTTCGGGGTTTCATCCGCAGGCCAATTCGAGGGATTTGCGTCGGGCCTTTGTCGGGGCGAGCTGTTCGGAGAATACGGCGATCTCCCGCGGGAGGCGGTGGGGGGGAGGGTCTACGGATCGACGCCGTATCCCTCCGATCAGGCCATCCTCTTCCACAACGAAAGCTCGCACATGCATCGATGGCCGATGAAGATCTGGTTCTATTGCGTCATTGCGGCGAAGGTGGGCGGCGAAACGCCGATCGCCGACTGCCGGAAGGTCTACCGAACGCTCGACCCCGCGCTTGCGAAGAAGTTCCATGAGAAAGGGTTGCTCTATTCCCGCAACTACGGGGATGGACTCGACGTGAGCTGGGAGAGTTTTTACGGGACGAACGACCGGCGCCGGGTCGAGGAGCTTTGCAGGAAGGCCGGAACCGAATTTGAGTGGAGAGGGGAGAACGGGCTCCGCACACTTCAGAAGTCTCCCGCCGTGATTCGCCACCCTCAGACAGGGGAGCTCTCCTTCTTCAATCAACTGCAGCTTCACCATGTGTCGTGCCTCGATCCCGCGGTGCGGGAGTCGCTCCTCTCACTGATGAAGGAAACGGATCTGCCGCGAAACGTCTATTACGGCGACGGGTCTCCCATTGAAGATTCCGTGATGAACGAAGTCGGTGAAATCTATCGATCGACGTCGGTCGCGTTTCCGTGGGAGCCGGGAGACGTGGTGATGCTCAACAACATGCTGGTGGCGCATTCGCGCAATCCCTACGAAGGACCTCGCAAGATCGTGGTCGCGATGGGAGAGATGATCGATCAGAGTGAGGTCCCCGCTTGAGTAACGTCTCCCCGGAGGGATTCCGCCTTTCCGTGCAGCAGCGGCGAGCGTGGGCACAGTGGCACGCGACACCCGCAGGTCGCGTCTGGTGCGCGCTCAGCATCCACGGACCGCTGGACGCGGATCGTCTTCACGAAGCGGCAAAAACGCTTTCGATGCGGCACGAGATTCTGCGGACCACGTTTCATCGCGAACCCGGGATGCGGACCCCTTTCCAGGTCGTCGGCGACCGACCGGATGTCGGCTGGACCCAGGAGCCTGGCGTACGGGAAACTACGGCCTCGGAGGCCGTGAAGGGTCTCGTCGCCCGCGAGTCGGAGACGCCCTGGAATCTCGGATCCGGCCCGCTTTTCCGTCTGCGACTCGCGACTTTGCGGGACTCGGCGCATCTTCTTCTCGTCACGCTCCCCGCTCTCTGCGCGGACCGGCAATCTCTGCACGAGATCTCGCGCCAGCTCGTCGCGCTTTACACCGGCACTGAAGACGTCGGCGGTCCGGACCCGATCCAATATGCGGACTACGCGCAATGGCAGGAAGATCTGAGAGAGGCTGCTGACGAAGCGAACGCCGGAACGGCGTATTGGAAGAGAGCAGACTCCTCCAGCGCCCGAGGGAAACTACCTCTGGACGCGCTTCAAGGTAGCGCCGAAGGTCCGGGGCTTGCGGAAATCGACGTGGCTCCGGGCACGACTTCACGGATCGAGGCATTCTGTTTCGGGATCGGAACCTCGGTCGGCGAGTTTCTTTTCGGCGCGTGGGTGACACTTCTCGCGCGGCTCACCGGAGAATCGAACCTGCTCGTCCGGCTCGTCGACGACGCGCGGCACCTCGAAGACCTGAGAGGCTCGGTGGGCCGTTTCGCGCTCGCCGTGCCCATCCCATGGAACTACTCTCCGGAAATCCCGTTTTCCGCGCTTGCGGACGCCGCCAGACACTCCGTCCGGGCGGCGAGCGAATGGACCGATTATTTTCGGGAGGACGAAGAGACGGGCGGCCGGGAGGACCGGGAGACTCCCGGGTTCGCGATCGTCCATCGGCCTGAGCTTCCAGGCGGCGAAGGAATCGCCTTCTCGATCGTGCAGGAGTTCGCGCCCGTCGAACGCTTTCCCGTGTGGCTGGACGTCGTTCAAGGCAGGTCGGGCCTGCGGCTGCGGTTCGGAGTGGATCACGACCGTCTCGCGCCGGCCGTCGCCGAGCGCCTGGCCGCGTACTTTCAAACGCTGCTCGACTCGGCCGCCGCGAATCTTCAAATCTCGATAAGTGAGCTCCCGCTGCTCACCGACGTCGGTCTCCGCGAGGTCGTCGCCGGCTGGAACGACACGGCGGCAGACTTTCCGCGCTCCCGCTGCGTCCATGAGCTTTTCGAAGAACAGGCGGCGCGAACCCCCACCAGGACCGCGCTCGTTTTTGACGCCGAAAAACTCACCTACGAAGAGTTGAATGCCCGGGCCAACCGCCGGGCGAGCCGTCTTCGCGATCTGGGAGTCGGGCGGGACGTCCGCGTCGGTCTCTGCCTCGAACGGTCGGCGGAAACCATCGTGTTGCTTCTCTCCGTGTTGAAGGCAGGGGGCGCCTACGTTCCCATGATCCCGGATCATCCTGCCCTTCGTCTGGAATCGCAGCTCGAGCAAAGCGGCTGCAAGGTGTTGATTACGCACTCGCGTTGGAAGGAGAAGTTCCCGGACTTTCCCGGAGTCACGCTCTGCGTCGATCGGGCCGGGGACTGGGACGACGAGGCCAACGCCGAGAACGTTCCCGGGGAAGCCCTCCCCGCGAGTCTCGCTTACGTGATGCACACGTCCGGTTCCACGGGGACCCCCAAAGGGGTTGCCGTCCGGCACGAGAACCTCGTCAACTACTCGAATTTCATCATGCGGCAGCTGCTCGGCCTCGATCCGCAGAGTCCTCCTCTCACTTTCGCCACAGTATCCACGGTAGCGGCCGATCTCGGAAACACGGCGATATTTCCCTCACTTCTGTCCGGGGGCTGCCTCCAGGTCGTGCCGTATGAGACGGCGATGGAGGGATCTCTCTTCGCAGAATATCTCTCGGAGAACCCTGTAGACGTGCTCAAGATCGTTCCGTCTCATTTCGCCGCCCTCCTCGCCTCGGCGGGCGAGGCGGTATTGCCGAGGAGAGCACTCGTTTTCGGCGGGGAACCGCTCTCGTGGGGCCTCGTCGAGGCCGTCCAGGCGCAACGCCCGGAATGCGACGTCGTAAACCACTACGGCCCGACCGAAACCACGGTCGGGTCCCTGACGTACCGCTTGAAGCGCGGCGAGAAGCGCGGGGTATCTCGTTCGGTGCCCGTCGGACGCCCGATCGCGAATACGAGCGTATTCATTCTGGATACTCTCGGCTGGCCTGTGCCTTTCGGTGTCCCGGGCGAGCTTTACATCGGCGGAGCGGGCGTGGCCGCCGGTTATGTGGGACGCGAAGAAGAGACCGCGGCGAAGTTCACCGCTCCGCGTTTCCCGGGAGCTGCCGGCCCTCTTTATCGCACCGGTGACCGCGTGCGATACCTCGGCAGCGGCGACGTCGAATTTCTGGGCAGGGTGGACGATCAGGTCAAGATCCGTGGATTTCGGGTCGAGCCGGGCGACGTACGCGCGACTCTTCAGTCGCATCCCGGCGTTCGGGAAGCCGTGGTCGTCGCCCGGGAAGATTCCTCCGGCGACAGGCGCCTCGTCGGTTATGTCGTCCCGCGCTCCGCCGCCGTCCCCTTCGACGAGCTACGTATGTGGATGAAGGCGCGGCTGCCGGACTACATGGTTCCCTCGGCCTTCGTCGCCCTGAAATGGATTCCCCTGACACCGAATGGAAAGGTCGATCGGAATGCGCTTCCGCCCCCCGACGAGACGGGCTCGACGCGCGAGTACGTTGCGCCCCGAACCGCATCCGAGCAACGCGTCGTCAAAACCTGGCTCGAAGTCCTGAAGCTCGAGAGGATCGGCGCCGACGACAACTTTTTCGACCTCGGCGGCCACTCCCTTCTGCTGACGCAGGTTGTCTCCCGATTGAGGAAGGTCTTCAACCGTGAGGTGCCCATCCGCTGGCTGTTCGAAGTCCCAACCGTGAGCGGGCTCGCGGAGCGGATTGATGCGGCGGAGCGAGACGACCTCGCCCGGATGCTCGACGAACTGGAAGCACTGCCAGAGCAGGAAGACGGCCGCGAAGTCGCTGGTGAACCCCCTTCTCGTGCCTGAGATCGACGAGCGGATCGCCCGGCTTTCGCCGGCAAAACGCGAGCTCCTCGAGAGGAAGCTGCGATTGCGGGACGACGAAGTCGCGCGCGCCAGCTGCATTCCGCGCCGGCAGGACCGGGAAACGGCTCCGCTCTCGTTTGCGCAGGAACGACTCTATTTCCTCTATCGGCTCGACCCGCAGAGCTCCGCTTACAACGTTCCACGCGCCATACGAATCCGGGGGTCTCTCGATACGGCCGCGTTGGTCAAGACGCTCGATGAGTTGTTCCGCCGCCACGAGGTTCTGCGGTCTCGTTTCGTGGAGGTTGACGGGACCGTTCTGGCCACGATCGATCCGCCGGCGCCTTTACGTCTCGAAGTCGAGCCTGTGCGCGGCTCGACTTCCGAAGAAAGGGACCGGGAAGCGCGCCGGATGGCGCACGCGGAGGCCGAGCGCCCGTTCGACCTCGGCAGAGGACCGATCCTTCGAGCCCGACTGCTGGAGCTCGCTTCGGACCACCACGTCCTGGTCCTGACCAATCACCACATCGTCAGTGACGCCTGGTCCGCGGGGGTCCTGTTCGGCGAATTATCGGAGTTGTACTCCGCATTCCTGACGGGAGGGTCCTCGCCCCTTCCGGAGCTCGAAATTCAGTATGGCGACTTCTCGGCGTGGCAGCGGGGATGGCTGCAGGGCGAGATGCTGCGGGAGCAGCTCGCTTACTGGCGCGCGCAGCTTCGGGGGGCGCCCGCATTTCTCGAACTGGCGACCGACGTTCCCCGTCCCGCGCTCCAGACCTTCGTCGGTGCAATCGAGACGTTTTCCATTTCGCCCGCGCTCTCGGATTCTCTGCGCGAGCTCTCCCGGCGCGAGGACGCCACCCTGTTCATGGCGCTGCTCGCTGCCGTTCAGTCCCTTCTCAGCCGGTACACCGGCCAGACGGATATCGTCGTCGGCACGCCGATCGCGAGCCGAAACCGTCCCGAGCTCGAAGGTCTGATGGGCTTCTTCATCAACAGTCTCGCGCTTCGAACCGACCTGTCCGGCAGTCCGTCCTTCCGTCAGATTCTCGGCCGGGTGCGCGAGGTTGCGGTGGGAGCGTACGCGAACCAGGATGTCCCTTTCGAGAAGCTGGTCGAGGACCTCCATCCCGATCGGGATCTCGCACGAAATGCCATCTTCCAGGCCATGATCGCGCTCAAGAACACGCCTTCCAACGAGATTGAGTGGCCGGGTCTGGAAGTCGAGCATCTGGATGTCGGCCGCCGGTCGTCAAAGTTCGATCTGTCCGTTTTTTTCGAAGAGACTCCCGACGGTCTCACGGGCGCGATCGAGTACGCGACGGATCTCTTTGAACGAGACACCATCCGGCGCATGATCGGACATCTGCAGGAACTGCTTGCCGGTGTCGTCGCGAACCCCGACGCGGTAGTGGAAACCATTCCCATACTGAGGCCGCACGAGCGTCGGGAGCTCGACAGCTGGAACGCGACCTCGGCGGATTTCCCGGCGGACGCCTGTCTTCACGAGCTCTTCGAGCTCCAGGCCGCACGGAGCCCTGAATCGGTCGCGCTGATCGATTCGTCCCGCGAGGTGACGTATCGCCAGTTGAACGAGCAAGCCAATCGTCTGGCGCGATACCTGAGACGAAAAGGAGTCGAACCGGGTTCAATCGTGGGGGCGTGTCTCGAACGTTCCGCGCGAACGGTGGCGGCGCTGCTCGCGGTGTTGAAAGCCGGTGCGGCGTATGTGCCACTCGACCCTTCGTATCCGCCGGAACGGATCTCTTTCATGATCCGCGATTCGGGAGCTTGCCTGCTCCTCGTCGACGAGCCCCCCCCGGCCGTTCCAGGCACGCAGACGATCCCCCTCATTGACCTGACCCGGATCGATCGCGAGCTGGCGTCCGAAGGCGAACGAAACTTTTTGTCCGGCGCGACGCCCCTCGACCTGGCCTACGTGATCTACACGTCCGGCTCGACAGGCGCGCCCAAGGGCGTCGAGGCGATCCATCGAGCGTCCGTGAACCGGTTCGCTTGGATGTGGAGGGAATATCCCTTCGCAGAAGGGGAGATCTCCTGCCAGAAGACCACCCTGTCGTTCGTCGATTCGATCTGGGAAACGTTCGGCCCCCTTCTGCAGGGGATTCCGGCTGTCGTCCTTTCTTCGGAAGCCGTACGGGATCCGGGCGCTCTCGTCGATCGTCTGGCCGAGGCGGGTGTCTCCAGGATCGTTCTCGTGCCGTCGCTCCTGAAAGTGCTCCTCGAATCCGGACTGCCGCTCGCGGAGAGGCTTTCCCGTCTCAAGTGGTGGGTGACGAGCGGAGAAACGCTTCCGTTGGACCTCTTCAGGCGATTTCGCGCCGCGATGCCGGACGCGGTCCTGGTGAATCTGTATGGATCATCGGAGGTTTCGGCTGACGTAACGTTCTGGGACAGTCGAATGGGGGAGCCCCGGCATTCGGTCCCGATCGGCCGTCCGATTTCCAACATGCAGGTCCATGTACTCGACCCTCGGAGGCAGAGGGTTCCCGTGGGGATCCCCGGAGAGATCTATGTCGGCGGCGTGGGCCTCGCCCGCGGGTACCGGAACCGGGAGGATCTCACCGCCGAAAGATTCGTGCGGGACCCGTTCGGCGGCGTTGACGCTCGGCTCTTCAAGACAGGAGATCGGGCGCGGTTTCGGGCCGATGGCCAGCTCGAGTATCTCGGCCGAAACGATGATCAGGTCAAGGTTCGCGGTTACCGGATCGAGCTCGGAGAGATCGAATCGGCCTTGAGGGAGCATCCGGCCGTCAAAGTCGCCGTGGCCGCCGTGCGACAGGACTCGACGGGAGAGCCACGCCTGATCGCCTACGTGGTTCCCGAGGAAAACCAGAGCCCGGGAGCTCTCGTCTTGCGTCCTTTTCTGGAGTCGCGTCTTCCCGCCTTCATGGTCCCGGCGGCATTCGTTCACCTGGCGGCGCTTCCGCTCACTCCGAGCGGCAAGGTGGATCGTAAGGCCCTGCCGGATGCAGAGTCCATCCGTCCGGAGCTCACCAGACAGTTCGTGCCACCGGCCACTCGGACGGAAGAGGCGTTCACGAAGACGTGGCAGGACGTTCTCAAGCTCGATCGCGTCGGAATCGACGACGATTTCTTCGAGCTCGGCGGACACTCCCTTCTTTTGATCCAGGTCTCTTCGCGCATCAGGGCTTCACTCGGCGTCGAAGTTCCGCTCCGGTCGTTCTTCGAAATGCCGACCGTTCGTCAACTGGCGGGCCTCATCGACGAACGCGAAACGGCCCTCCAGCCGTCCGCCCCCATTCCGCGCTCGCTTGCGGGATCTTCGTTGCCGCTCTCATTTGCACAGCGCAGGCTCTGGCTGATCGAGCAGATCGATCCCGGAAATACGGCGTACCTGATCCGCCGCGTTTATCGCCTGTCCGGTCCTCTGCGGCCGGAGACACTCCAACGCGCGATCCAGGCGGTCGTTGCGAGACATGCGAGCTTGAGAACGAGGTTCGTCGGATCGGGAGAGGAGCCGCGCCAGGAAGTCGTTGCCGAAGGAGACCTGGACTTCGCGCTCGAATTCGCCGATCTCTCGGCCCTGCCGCCCGTAGAACGCGAGGCGGAGGTCACGAGGCGAGCGGAGATGGAGGCCTACCGGCCCTTCGATCTATCCGTCGCGCCGCTGGTTCGCGCCTCTCTCTCCAGGGTCGGTCCGGAAGAACACGCCCTCGTGGTGACGCTGCATCATCTGGTGGGAGACGGTTGGTCGCTGGGGATCTTGTTTCGCGAGGTCTCGGCGTTCTACCGCGCCGCCCTCGAGGGCCGATCCGCGACTCTCCCGCCGCTGCCGATCCAATATCCCGATTTCGCCGCGTGGCAGCGAAACTGGATGTCCGGAGAGGTTCTCGAGCGCCAGCTCGGGTACTGGCGGTCGGAAATCGCCGGAATTCCCGAGGTCGCGGAACTGCCTGCAGACCGCCCCCGCCCCCCGCGGAGATCGTCGGCAGGCGAGCGGAGACCGCTTCGTTTTTCTCCCGCGATAGCGGACGCCCTGAAGACGCTCGGGAGGCGTCATGAGAGCACTCTCTTCATGACGCTTCTAGCTTGTTATGCCGCGCTCCTGGCGCAGTCGACTGCTCAGGAGGACCTGATGATCGGATCTCCGATTGCGGGTCGCAACCGGCTGGAAACGGAATCGCTCATCGGCCTTTTCCTGAACACGCTCGTCATGCGGGCCCGCCTCGCGGGAGATCCGACTTTTTCAGAGCTCCTTGGCCGGGTGCGGAACGCGGCGCTCGGCGCCTATGCCCATCAGGATCTTCCGTTCGAGAAGCTCGTCGACGAGCTGCGACCGTCTCGGAGTCTCGCTTACAACCCGATTTTTCAGATCTGGTTCGTGCTCCAGAACGCTCCGTCGGCCGCATGGGATCTGCCGGGGATCCGAGCGACCCCAATCCCGCCTCCGGCCATCCAGGTTCGGCACGACGTGCAGCTCACGATGTGGGAGAGCGATGGGGGGCTCGAAGGCTCTCTCGATTTCAGCGCGGACCTGTTCGACTCGTCCACGATGGACTCTCTGGCTCACGAATTCGGAGTGGTCGTGGAGGCGGTGACGTCGGACCCCCGCATCCGATTGAGCGGCATCCGGGAACTGTTGAAACGCAACCGACACGAGCGGGCGGCGGACCGTGACGGTCAGCTCGAGCAGGTGCGAACCACGAGCCTGAAATCCAGCAGGAGAAAGGCGATTCGCGGATGAACGACGAAAAAGATCCCGACATTCGACCGTTTGCCCCGGCACGGCGATCTGCCATTCGCGTCTCGGCCCCCGATCTCGTCAGGTTCGAGCCGCTTCGGCCGGAGTGCGGTCTTCCGCTCCTGGCGACTCCTTCGGTGGCTGGGGTCGATCTGGTCTCGTGGGCCGGGGCGAACCGGGATTTTCTGCGTTCCGGCCTGCTGGCGGCCGGAGGAATCCTCTTCCGTGGATTCGACGTGGGGGACTCGGAACGGTTCGAGCAGCTCATCCGCACGGTTTCTGGTCCGCTGCTGGAGTACAATTACGGATCGACTCCACGCAGTCGCGTGGGCGGGAATATCTATACGTCGACGGAGTATCCGTCCCATCAGGAGATCCCGCTGCACAACGAGATGTCGTACTCTCGTGACTGGCCGCTGAACATCTGGTTCTTTTGTCTTCAGGCGTCTCCCGTCGGCGGCGAAACTCCTATCGCCGACAGTCGGCGCGTCTTTGATCGCGTCGATCGCTCTGTTCGCGAACGAATGATTTCCCGAGGTGTCCTGTACGTGCGCAATTACGGAGAAGGTCTGGACGTTCCCTGGAGGAAGGTCTTTCAGACGGAGGATCGGTCGGAAGTGGAGCGATTCTGTCGTTCCGCCGACATCGACTTCGAGTGGGGCGACGGGGACCGACTCAGAACGCGGGAAGTCTGCCAGGCCGCGGAACGCCATCCGGTGACGGGCGAAATGGTCTGGTTCAATCAGGCGCATCTGTTCCACGTTTCGAACCTTCCGGCCGAGACGCGCGAGCAACTCCTCGCGACCTGCGGAGAAGAGGGCCTGCCGCGCAACTCTTATTACGGGGACGGAACGCCGTTTGAGGGCGGCGAACTGGCGCAGATCCGGGAGGCCTATCGTTCCGAAGCGGTAGTTTTTCCGTGGCAGTCCGGCGACGTCCTGATGCTCGACAACATGCTGAGCTCGCACGCCCGAAAACCCTACAGCGGCGCGCGGCGCGTCATCGTCGGCATGGCCGAACCCTGGCGTGAGGCCAAGGCTTGAACGACACCATTGAAGGATTTCGCCTTTCGCCGCAGCAGGCCCGGCTCTGGTCCCTGCAGGAAAAAGACGGATCCGGATCCTACCGGGCGCGGGCCGTCGTCGCGATCGACGGACGGGTAGACCCGGACCGTTTGCGGCTCGCGATCGTGAAGGTGGCGGGGCGTCACGAAATTCTACGCACCACTTTTCGCGGTCTCCCCGGCATGTCGGCGCCGCTCCAGGTCATCGGGGAAGTACCTTCCGTGGCGTTCGAAGTGGAAACTCGTGCGTCCGAAATGGGGGCGTTGTTTTCCGGGCCCGATCTTGACCTCTCCGAAGG
>JBDTRB010000076.1:0-18164 GCA_039931865.1 Acidobacteriota bacterium
GCCGTCGCCGCGCACGGCGACGGCAGCTCGCGTAGTGAGCGGAGGCGACGGTTAGTTCCCCCGCCCCGTTGTCGGCGCGTGCCCATCCGTCTTGTGCAGCGACTCGACCGTGAGCTCGACTTCCTCATCCGAGGCGCCCTCGTCCTTCAGCTTCGCCGCCATGAGGGCCTCGTGCTGGCAGATCCCGCAGCCGGCGGCGTGCTCGTTCGTGAAGCAGGTCAGGAGCGTCTTGTGATGCTCCCTGGGGCTCTCCTTGCATTCGCAGAAGCAATGGATCCGGTCCATCGTGTCGGGGTACTTCTTCGCCGCTGCGTAGGACTTCTTGACGTCCGGGTTGTCCCAGCTCGTGAACTTCGCGGGGTCGAGGACCGCGGCCCTCTCGAGGCACGCCGAGCAGGAGTTCTGCTGGGCTGCGGCGGGTTTCGCCCCGGCGGCCGGCTTGGCGGCGGGGGCGCCGTGCTGGTGCTGGGCGTCGGCAAACGTCGAAAATGCCAGGAACGAGACCATGGCGGCCGCGAGAAAAAGACCCGCACGGGAAGTCGATCCGTTGTGAATTCGGCGCATGGATCCTCCGGAGGTTCAGAACCTCGGTTTGTATCGAGTTGTTCCCCCGGCGCCCGGGGAAGCTCTCAGCGCAGTCCTTCCATGATCTGCGCCAGGGCTTCCGGGCCGGGCCGGGTCTGTTCGAGGGACATCGAGGCGAGCGGCTGGTCCGGGAGCCCGAGCAGCGAGAGGAAGTCCTTCTTTTCGGGCTCGACGTAGATCAGCCCGGTCAGGAATTCTCCCTTCTCCTTGGCGTCGTGCAGCAGCTCGTAAGCGGACGTCTTGTTCATGGCGTCATAGTCGGCGCGCAGCTTCTTCAGCCGGATGTGGGAACCGTCGTGCAGCGCGACGTCCTGGGTCGTGCCCGGGTCGTAGTCGACGTGGATGTCTTCGAAGTAGGGGACGAATCCGATCTCCTGAATCGGGATCTCGTGGTCCTTGGCCCACTTGTACGACTTCGTCGAGCTCTCGTGGTTGTTGAACGTCACGCAGGGCGAGATCACGTCCAGCAGCGCAGTGCCGCGGTGGGCGATCGCCCCCTTCAAAAGCCCGAGCAGCTGCTTCATGTCTCCCGAGAACGAGCGGGCGACGTAACCGCAGCCGAGCTCGATCGCCATCGCGCACAGGTCGATCGCCGGCAGGTCGTTGACGACACCGCTCTTCAACTTCGACCCGAAATCGGCGGTGGCGGAGAACTGCCCCTTCGTCAGCCCGTACACGCCGTTGTTTTCGACGATGTAGATCATCGGCAGATTGCGCCGCAGGAGGTGGACGAACTGTCCGGCGCCGATCGAAGCCGTATCTCCGTCTCCGGAAACGCCGATCGTCAGGAGGTTGTGATTGGCGAGCATCGCCCCCGTCGCGACCGCCGGCATCCGCCCGTGGACGGCGTTGAAGCCGTGCCCCCGGTCGACGAAATAGGCGGTGGTCTTCGACGAGCAGCCGATCCCCGACATCTTGGCGACGTTGTGCGGAGTGACACCCATCTCGAAGAACGCCTGGGTGATCTGGCGCGTGATGACGTCGTGGCCGCAGCCGACGCACAGGGTGGACTTTCCGCCGCCGTACTCCTTGACCGAATGGCCGAGACGATTCACGGGGGTCGCTTTGGGCTCGACGGTCGAGGACATCAGCTCTTCTCCCCGGCCTCGATACCCTCGATCACCGTCTCGGCGTCGAGGGGGAAGCCATCGTAATGCCGAATGGATCGCAGCCGCGCCGCATCGGGCCCGACTTCGAGAGTCAGCAGCGAAAACATCTGCCCGTCCCGGTTCTGGTCGACGACATAAATGCGCTCGTGCTGCGAAATGAACTGTTTCGTTTCGGGCGTCAGCGGCAGCGCGCGGATCCGCAGGCAATCCGTCGCGAGCCCCTTGCGCGCGAGAATCGCCCGGGCTTCCTGCACGGCGAAGTCCGAGGACCCGTATTGGACGATCCCGATCCGTGAGCCCGCTCCTTCGATGACCGGCTTCGGGACGTGCAGGCGAGCGGTCTCGAATTTCCGGGAGAGCCGGTCCATGTTGTTCTTGTAGTCTTCGGGGCGCTCGGAATACGTCGCGCGCTCGGTGTGGCCCGAGCCCCGGGTGAAGTACGAGGCCGCCGGGTTGTCGATCGTTCCCGGGAGCGTGCGCCAGGGGATTCCGTCTCCGTCCACGTCGCGGTAACGGGCAAACTCCTTGTACTTCTGTATATGCGCGGCGAACTCCTCCGCGGTCCGGATCACCTTGCCCCGATCCACGCCCTTTTCCGGGTACGGGAACGGGTCCGCCATCCAGTTGTTCATCCCGAGGTCGAGGTCCATCATCACGAACACGGGCGTCTGAAACCGTTCGGCGAGATCGAACGCCACCATCGAGAGCGCGTAGCACTCCTCGACCGACGCCGGGATCACCAGGATGTGGAACGCGTCGCCCTGGGACAGGCAGTACGTCGAAAGGATGTCGCCCTGCATCGTGCGGGTCGGAAGCCCCGTCGAGGGGCCGACGCGCTGGACGTCGAAGATCACGGCCGGGATCTCGGCGTAGTAGCCGAGCCCCACGAATTCCGCCATCAGCGAGATCCCGGGGCCGGAGGTCGTGGTCATCGACCGCGCGCCCGCCCACCCGGCTCCCAGGATCATCCCGGCCGCGGCCAGCTCGTCCTCCGCCTGCACGATGGCAAAGGTGGGCTTTCCGCTGACCGGGTCCTTGCGGTACTCGCGGCAGTAGTCGATCAACGATTCCGCAAGAGAAGAGGAGGGCGTGATCGGGTACCACGCCACCACACTCACGCCGGCGAGCATGCATCCGATCGCCGCGGCCGCGTTGCCGTCGATGATGACCTTGCCGGTCGTCTTGTCCATGCGCTCCAGGCGGTAGGGGTCGTCCTTCTTGAGGTTCTTTTCCGCCCAGTCGTAGCCGCCCTGAATCGCGGTCCAGTTGACCTCGATCGCCTTTTCCTTGCCATGGAACTGCTTGGATAGCGCCTTTTGAATCTCCTCGCGGTCGACGTTCAGGAGCCACGCGGCGACGCCGACGTAAATCATATTGACGACGAGCCGGCGCAGCTTGCCGTCGTGGACGAGGTCGAGGACCAGCTTCGAAAAGGGGACGGCGTAGAAGTGCACGTCGCTGCGGAGGGTGTCGAGCTTCAGGTTTTCCTCGTAGATCACCGCCGCGCCCGGGTGGACCGTGCGCACGTCCTCGTGCGCGGTCTCCGGGTTCATGCAGATCAGGACGCCGACGTCCCGCCGCCGGGCGATGAAGCCCTCCTTCGAAGCCCGGATCGTGAACCAGGTGGGGAGCCCCTGGATGTTGGACGGAAAGAGGTTCTTTCCCGAGACCGGGATTCCCATCTGGAAGATCGCCCGCATGAGGATGCTGTTCGAGGATTGGCTCCCGGACCCGTTCGCCGTCGCCACGTGGATCGAGAAGTCATTCACGACCGAGGGCCCGAGCGGCGCCTCCGAGGGGATCTTTTGTTCGAGGACAGCGCTCACGGAGGACTCCTTTTGTGACATTCCCGCGCTTTTTCGGGGAATCGGGATGATAACAAACAGTTCCCTCCCGACGCGTTTCGCCGGCCTGCTCGGTGCGCCGGCCTGCCGGGCGCGGCGCCCATAGAATCCCGGCGGAGGTTCACGCATGACCGTTCGCTTCCGCAACCACGCCGTTGCCGTCGCCGCGTTCCTCGTCATCGGTACGGCCCCCGTCCCCGCGCGGCCGTTTCGCTTCGACGATCTCGCGCGCGTGCAGCGGGTTGGAAACTTCAGCCTTTCACCGGATGGACAGTGGATCGCGTACGCGGTGGCGATCCCGGATGTGCTCGCGAACCGGTCCGCTTCCGCGATCTGGCTCGTTTCCACGGGAGGCGGACCGCCCCGGCGTCTCACGTCGGGAGAAAAATCGGACTCCGAGCCCGCGTTTTCGCCCGATGGGAAACGAATCGCGTTCCTGTCCAATCGCGACGGCGGCTCGCAGATCTGGCTGATGGACCTCGCCGGCGGCGACCCTCAGAGGGCGACGTCCTTTCCGACGGGAGTCAACGGATTCCAGTGGGTCGCGGACGGACGTTCCTTCGTGATCGCTTCGGACGTCTTCCCGGACTGCCACGACGTCTCCTGCCTCGAGCGGAAGGTGAAAGCGCGGGAAACCGCCACGGTCAAAGCGCGGGTCGCCGAGCGCCTGCTCTTCCGGCACTGGGACGTCTGGCAGGAAGGGCTGCGCACCCACCTCTGGAGGCTCGCTGCCGGCGCCGGAGAGGTGCCTGCAGCGGTCGAGCTGACGCCGGGCGAGGCGGACGCGCCTCCCTTTGCCGTCGGCGGCGGCGAGGACTACGACGCCTCGCCGGACGGGAAGGATTTCGTTTACGCCTCGAATCCCGACCGCGTGCTGGCGACGTCCACGAACTCCGACCTGTGGCTGGCGCCTCTCGCGGGTGGCGGCAGGTCCGCGAACCTGACCGGCTCGAATCCGGCATTCGACGGTTCGCCCCGATTCTCGCCCGACGGGAAGTGGATCGCGTATCGCGCGCAGAAAAGGGCGGGGGTCGAGTCGGACCGCTTCACGCTGATGCTCCTCGACCGCGCGACGGCGCGCTCCCGCGAGCTGACTGCCGGATTCGACAACTGGGTCGAGGAATTCAACTGGGCCCCGGACTCCCGCGCGATTTATTTCAAATCGACGGTCCGGGCGCACGGCGCCATCTTCAAAGTCGGTTTCGATGGAGCCGCCCCGCAGCTTCTCTGGACGGGAGGAGCTCCGGCGCACCTGAAGGCGTCGCGCGACGGCCGGAGGCTGTTCTTTCAGGCGAGCTTCGCGACACGCGCGCCGGAGATCTTTTCTTTAGACGCCGCGGGCGGGAAAGCCGCCGCGGCTCTGACGCACACCAACGACGCGTTCTGGGCCGAGGGGTCCTTCGGTATGAACGCCGTGGAACGGTGGGTCCCCGCGGCCGACGGCGCGAAGCTGCATGGCTGGCTAGTCCTGCCGCCGGGATTCGATCCTTCCCGGAAGTACCCGGCAGTCCTCCTGATCCACGGCGGCCCGCAGGGCGTCTGGGCGGACGGCTGGTCGACGCGGTGGAACCCGCAGGTCTTCGCCGGGTACGGCTACGTCGTGTATGCGGCCAATCCGCGGGGGTCGACGTCCTTCGGACAGAAGTTCGTCGACGAGATCTCGGGCGACTGGGGCGGCAAAGCCTATGACGACCTGATGCGCCAGACGGACGACCTGGTGTCGCTACCCTATGTCGACAAATCGAAGATCGGCGCTGCGGGCGGGTCCTACGGCGGGTGGATGGTGGACTGGCTGATGGGCCACACCGACCGCTTCGCCGCATACGTCTCTCACGACGGCGTGTTCAACACGGCGGCCATGGCCCTGGAAACCGAGGAGCTCTGGTTTCCCCGCGCGGAATTCGGCGGCTGGCCGTGGAGCTCGGATCTTTACGAAAAGTGGAACCCCTCGCTGTTCGTCGACAGGTTCCGGACTCCCACGCTCGTCATCACGAGCGAGAAAGACTTCCGCGTTCCGTTCGGGCAGGGACTCCAGCTCTTCACGGCTCTTCAGTTGAAGAACGTCCCCTCCAAGCTGCTGATGTTTCCGGATGAGGGCCACTGGGTGTTGAAACCGGGCAACTCGCGGCTGTGGCACGCGACCGTAATGGACTGGCTGCACCGGTATCTCGGCGGCGCTGACGGAGATGAGAAGGCTCTGGAGACGGCGTACTCGATCGCGAAATGAGGGTCCGGTGCGCCGTCACCGGGAGGCCCGCAGGCAACCACTGAGCCGCTAGCAGCCGTCGGGGCGCGGTCAGGGCCCGTCAGGCCGGTCAGGGTGAGAGCTTGAGTCCAGGCTGACTTCGTCCAAAGGGGGCGCCGCCCCCGGTACTTCTTCGATTCCCGATTCCCGATTCCCGATTCCCGATTCCCGATTCCCGATTCCCCGCGATTTCTTCGCGAAGCGGCTAGCTCGCCGCTTCGGCCGGAACGCAGCGCTCCGCCGCCCACGCGCGCAGCGCCGCGATCTGCTCGCCGCGGACGACTGAGAGCGGGCGCGTCGACCGCAGGGCGACCAGGATGTTCGTGGTGTCGAGCGCCGACCCCGTGCCGCGCGAGTCATAGATCGCCGACACGATGACCTGCTCGATCTCGGCGCCCGAGTAACCGCCGGACTCGGCGGCCAGCCGGCCGAGGTCGAACTTCTTCGGGTCCTCGCCGCGCGAGGCGAGATGGAGCGAGAAGATCTCGGAGCGGGCCGCGGGACCCGGCAGATCCACGAAAAAGACCTCGTCGAAACGGCCCTTGCGCATCATCTCGGGCGGCAGCTCTTCGACGGAGTTTGCCGTTGCGATCATGAAGACCCGGGCGCTTCTCTCCTGCATCCACGTGAGCATCGCCGCGACGAGCCGCTTCGAGACCCCGCCGTCGGACTCGGACGAGCGGGAGGACGCGAAGGCCTTCTCGATCTCGTCGATCCACAGCACGCAGGGGGCCATCCGCTCGACCCGCTTCAGGGCGTCACGGAGGTTCCGCTCCGACTCGCCGATATAGGGCGCCAGCAGCCTTCCGGCGTCGAGCGCGAGCAGCGGAAGCCCCCACGACGCGGCGACCGCCTTCGCGGCCAGGCTTTTGCCGCAGCCCTGCACGCCGAGAATGAGCAGCCCTCGCGGCGGATCGAGCGGCCTGGCGCCGGGCGCCGGCAGGAACCCGACCTTGCGCGACGCGATCCACTTCTTCAGGCGCGCGAGGCCTCCGACGGATTCGAGGCCCTGTGGGGACGGAAAAAACTGGAGAAGCCCTCCCGTCTCGACGAGAGTCTTCTTACTCTCGCGGATCCGTGGCCGGTCCGCCGCTGTCAAAGCGTCGTCCTCCACGATCGCTCGAGCGAGGGCGCGTTCGGCCTCGAAAGCGGTGAGCCCCTGAAGGTCCGTCACCAGGCCGTCGATGTCCTCGGGGCTCAAAGCGATCCGGACCTGTTTCCCGTGGCGGCGGATCGTCTCCGACACCAGCTGGCGCAGATCGTCCGGTCCCGGGAGCGCGAACTCGAAGCGGATCCCGAGCTCGTCGAGCTCCGCGCGGGCCGGGAGCGCCGGCCCCACGAGCACCAGCGTGCGCGCCGAGCCCGAGAACTCCTGAGCGGCTTCGCGGAGCGTGCGGAGAGTGGTCGCGTTGTCGAGGTGCGCCTGCGGATCCTTCAGGAGCCACACTCCGTCGCCGGTCGCCGTGCGGATCTGCCTCAGGGCCCACGCCAGGTCGCAGCTCTTCGCCTGGTCGACGGGGTGGCATGGAGAAAGCCCGCTCGCCGCGCTCCAGGTCGAGACCGGCAGCGAGAGCTCGGCGGCCACGCCGCGGACGAGCGATTCGAAGCGCTTCTCCTCCACCGTCTCGCAGAGGACGAGCGGGTTCTTCGATCGGAAGAGCGCGGCGAGATCTCGGGCGGGAAGATCCAAGTGGAACGAGTTTAAGGGATGGGCTCCTCTCATACACTCAAGGGATGCCCGGGGCCCGGAGGATCGTCTCGCTCTGCCCGTCCATCACCGAGACGGTCGTCGCCCTGGGCGGCCTCAAGCGGCTGGTCGCGGCGACGCGCTTCTGCGTGCGGCCCGAGGGGCTCCTCTGGGGTCTGCCCCGCATCGGCGGCACGAAGAACCCCGACGTGGGCCGAATCGTGGACTTGAAGCCCGACCTCGTTTTCGCCAACCAGGAAGAAAACCGTATCGAGGACGTCGAGGCGCTGCGCGCGGAGGGGATCGAAGTGCTGGTGAGCTTCCCCCGCACGGTCGACGAGGTCCCGGGCGAGATCCGACGCTGGGCCGCGAGTCTGGGCGCGTCGCGGGAGGGAGATGCGCTCGCCGGCCGTATCGAGAAGGAAATCGACGGGCTTCGATCCGCCCCTCCGCCTCCGCCGTTTCTTTACGCCTACTGGATCTGGAAGGACCCGTGGATGACGGTCTCCGACGACACGTACATCGCGGACCTGGTCGCGCTCGCCGGCGGGATCAACGTTTACGGGCGGGAAGCGGAGCGGTACCCGGCGACGACGCCGGAAGCGTCTCTCGCGCGGGGAGCGGACGTGCATCTCTTTCCGGACGAGCCGTACCCGTTCAAGCCCGAGAAGCACGCGGCCGAATGCGAAAGAGTCTTTGGTTCCGAGAGGGTGCGCCTGTTCGTCGCCGGAGACGACTTCTGCTGGCACGGAGCGCGCACGCTCGACGGGCTCGCGCGTGTGCGCGCGCTTCGGACGCAGTTTGGCGAATCGGGGTAGGGCCGCGTTCGGCGGTGCTGCGGCGATGCGGCGCCGCCTAGCCGCGCCGGTTCAGGAGATCCAGGAACTCCTCGCGCACGGGGCGGTTGTAGAAGATCCCGCGGATCGCGGAGGTCACCGTCAGGGCTCCCGGCTTCTTGATCCCGCGCATCTCGACGCAGAGGTGTCGCGCTTCGATGACGACCATCACGCCCTGCGGTGAAAGTTTCTCGGACAGAAATCCGGCGACCTGCTCGGTCAACCGCTCCTGGAGCTGGGGCCGCTGGGCGTAGAAGTCCACGATCCGCGGCATCTTCGAGAGGCCGATGATCTTCTCGTTCGGGATGTACGCCATGTGAGCGTGACCGTAGAACGGGACGAGATGGTGGGAGCACATCGAGTAAAAGGGGATGTCCTTCTCGATGACCATCGCGGTGTAATGCTCGTCGTTCGGAAAGAGAGTCACCTTCGGCTCGGCGCCCTCCTCGAGCCCGCGGAAGAGCTCCATGTACATCTTCGCGACGCGTTCGGGGGTTTCCGCGAGGTTCGGGTCGTTCAGGTCGAGGCCGAGAATCCGGAGGATGCTTTCGACGTGCTTCGCGATCTCCGGAATCCGCTCCGGGCGGGGAATCGTCGGGGCGTCGGCCGTGGCGTTGCTCACCGAGAGAAGTGCCGGCCACCGAGTGCCCGATTGATCCGCATCGCGGCCTCCTGTCGAAGCGGAGATTCTAGCAAAAGCCTCTCTGTGTCTGCGCGGCCCTCAGAACGGAAGCTGCCTCTGCGGCGTCACGAGATCGTCTTGCGGAAAGCCCGCGTGCTGCCTGCGACGAGCACCACCGCGATCACGGCGAGCGCGGCGACGCTGCGCCAGAGGTCGGCGAACGTCGCCCCGCGGATGATGATTCCGCGCGCGATGGCGATGAAGTGGGTCGCGGGAAGGATCCTCGAGACGTATCGCAGAGGGCCCGGGAGTGAGGAGAGCGGAAAGATGTACCCGGAGAGCATGATCGACGGCAGAAGGAACATTTGCGCGAGCTGCGTCGCCTCCATCTGCGTCTTCGCGCGGGAGGAGATGAGGAGCCCGAGCGACAGGAGCGCGAAGAGGTACACGAGGGAGAGAGCAAACAGCAGCGGCACGCTCCCGTGGATCGGGACGCGGAAGACCAGCGTCATCAGCAGCAGGATGAACACGAGCTGGATGAATCCGAGGACGAGGTAGGGGAGAAGCTTCCCCAGGATGACGCCGATGGGGGAGGCGGGGGTGACCATCAACTGCTCGAGCGTCCCGCGCTCGCGCTCCCGGACGATCGCGTAGGCGGCGAGCAGGGTCCCCGAGAAGGTGAGGAGGACCGCCACGAGACCGGGGATAAGAAGGTTCGCGCTCCGGGAATCCGGATTGAAAAGAAAGAGCGGGTGCGCGCGCACCGGCAGATCGCGCGCGTTGGCGCGGCCGAGCAGCTCCTGGAGCGACTCCGACAGGGTCATGCCGTTCGCGGCGGCGAGGGCCTGCCCTGAGATCGAGGAATCCGACCCGTCGATCAGCACGAGAACGTCCGCGGGCTCCCGGTTGAGCCGCCGCCGCGCGTACTCCGGAGGGATCTCCAGGCCGACCGATGCCTGACCCGCGACGATGCGCTCCCGCATCGCCGCTCGCGAAGGGACGTACTCGACGATGTCGAAGAAGCTCGTGTTCGTGAAATCCCGCACGAGCGTCCGGCTCTCCTCCGTCCGCGAAAAGTCGAGCACCACCGTCCGGACATGCTTCACGTTGGTGTCGATCAACCCGAACATCACGAGCTGAAACGCAGGCAGGAGGAGGGTGAATCGGAGGGTCGCCTTGTCACGGATCATCTGCTTGGCTTCCTTTTTCAGGACGGCCAGAAATCCCCTCATGCCCGGCCCGCCGGCGCAGGTGCGGCCTCCGGAACGTCGCCCCGCTTTTCGAGCTGCAGCCGCGTCAGTCGGACGAAGACGTCTTCGAGCGACGCGTCGATCCGGCGGATGTCGACCGGCTCGCCGGCCGCTCGCTCGAGGTCGCGCGCGATCGTCGCGTCATCGACGTCATTGCGCACGAGGAGGTGCAGGGCGTTTCCGAAGATCGTGAGGTCGAGGACATAGGGGAGAGCGCGCGCCTGACCCATGACCGCCGCGACGCCGCGCTCGCAGGCGGCCTCGACGCGGCGAGTCCCGCCGGGGGTGATCTCGGGCAGCTTCGTGAGCTCGTCCGGCGTACCCTCCACGAGCATCCGCGAGAGGTACAGATACGCGACGCGGCCGCAGCGTTCCGCTTCGTCCATGTAGTGCGTGGTGACGAATAGGGTGACGCCTTCGGCGGCGAGCGCGAAGAGCAGATTCCAGAGCTCCCGCCGTGCGACCGGATCGATGCCGGCGGTGGGCTCGTCCAGAAAGACGACCCGCGGGCGGTGCATCAGTGCCGCGGCGAGTGCCAGGCGCTGCTTCCACCCGCCCGAAAGCTGCCCGGCGAGACGCGAGCGGTAAGGGCCGATCGAGGTCAGGTCGGTCGCCCAGTCTCGCCGCTCGGAAAGCTCAGAGCCCTTCAGGCCGTAGACGGAGGCGAAGAAGTCGAGGTTCTCGAGCACCGTCAGGTCCTCGTAAAGGGAGAACCTCTGCGACACGTACCCGATGCGCCCGCGGATCGCCTCACTCTCTTTCGAGACGTCCAGTCCGTCCACCCAGGCGCGGCCTTCAGTCGGAGCAAGGAGGCCGCACAGGATGCGGATCAGGGTCGATTTTCCGGACCCGTTCGGCCCCAGGAGCCCGTAGATCTCGCCGCGCGGGACGGCCAGGCTCACCTTGTCGAGCGCCCGGACCTTCCCGAAGTCGCGGGAGACGCCCTCGACCCGAATTCCGAAATCCGTCACCGCGCTTCCGAGATCACGACCGACGCGGCCATGCCCGGCTTCAACTCCGGCGCGGGATCGATCCCGATCTTCACTCCGAAGACCGTGTCCATGCGCTGTTCGAGGGTCTGGACGTTCCGGGGGGTGTATTCCGCTGACGTGCGGATCTCGACGACGCGCCCCGGAAAAGTCCGTTTCGGAAACGTGTCGACCCGGACGGCCGCGGCCTGTCCGACCCGCACGCGCCCGAGCGCCGGCTCGGGAACGTAGACGCGCACCCAGATCTGCGAGGGCTCGATCAGCTTCGCCACCGGCTGGTTCGCGGCGACGAGGTCTCCGGGCCGCAGATCGATCGACTGGACGATTCCGTCGGATGGGGCGGCGACGACCGACTCGCTCTTCTGCCGCTCGAGATAGGCGAGCTGCGCTTCCTCCCGCTGAAGGGCCGCCGCGGCCGCGTCGATGTCCTCGGAGCGGCTGCCGCGCTCCTTTTCGCGCAGGGTCTCGGTCGAGGTGCGCGCCGCGGTCGCCGCGACGTCGTAGGCCTGCTGGCCGATCACGCCCTGGTCGAGCAGCGAGCGCTGACGGCGCCGTTCCCGCTCCGCGTTGTCCGCCTCCGCGCGGGACCGCGCGATGTCCTCGACGCGGGGTCCCCGCCGGGTCTTCGCGAGGTTTGCCCGCGCTTCGGCCACTCGGGCCTCCTGCTGACGGAGCTGCAGGTCGATCAACGCCGTCTCGAAGACCACGAGAGGCTGCCCGCGCGTCACCTTGGCGCCCTCGGCCACCGGCACGGCGGCGACCCGACCGCCGAGCAGCGACCCGACCTCGACGTCCCGCGCCTCGATCGATCCCGAAAGGATCAGCGACTTTTCCCCTCCGCGGGACCGGAAGGCCCAGAAGGCTCCGCCCGCGAGGAGGATCACAGCGCCGAGAAGAAGGGATCGCTTCTTCATCGGACTTTCCCTTTCGTCATCACGCCGCTCTTCCAGATCTCGATCAGCGTGTCGAGGTACTCGTCTAAGGGGAGCGGCTTTTCGAGGGCCTGCACGACGTCCTGGAGCATCACGAACGAGTGCAGCGACGCGGCGAACGCCACGGACGCGGCCCGGGGGTTCGTGAGGCGGATGCGTCCCGCCCGGCGGGCGCGGCGCAGGTAGTCTTCCAGGAGCTTCAAGTTGCGCTGCGGGGGAGTCGGATGGACCTCCGGGTCGAAGGGGAGCGGGAGACGGCCTAGCCCCGCGATGTTCTTGAAATGGACCCAGCGCCCGAGGCTCTCGTGCAGTTTCGCCTGGATGAACGGGACGAACGCGTTGGCGACCTGGCGGAGTACGGCGGCCGGGTCGGCGTTGCCGGGAACGTCTTCCAGAAAACCGAGCGGGAGCATCTCGGGGCCCGGGGTCGCGCCCATCGCCGCGGTGAAGAGAGCCTGTTTGGTGGGAGCGTGCCGGAGCAGCGCCGCCGGTGACACCCCGAGGCGCGCCGAAATGTCGGCGAGAGTCGTCCCCTCGTAGCCCCCGCGCACGAACGCGTCACGCGCGGCGGCGAGCACGTCCTCCCGCTGGATCCTGGCCCGACGTCCCATACGTAAATAAGTATTTAGTAATTTAGTTACGCCGTCAAGGGCTGATGGGGGTCCTTCGGTGAGACCCGACCGCTTCGAGTCCTCGCTTCGAATGGCCGAACCGCCGACGCATTTTCGGCACGCAGATGGCGAAAACGCAGCGACTCCCTGCGGGCCCCCTCACCCCAACCCTCTCCCCGAGTGCGGGGAGAGGGAGGCCGGGCCTTACGGGCGGGATGGGTTATTTCCGTCCCTCCTTACGTGTGGAAAGCCACTCCGCGAACTCGACGGCACTCTTCGCGTTGAGCGTGGAGGCGGCCGTGACCCACCCTTTGCGGGCGATGTTCAACCCGTATGGGACGAGGCCGATTTCGCCGACCGAGTGCGCGTCCGGGTTGATCGCCATCGGGATCCCCCGCCGAACGGCTCCCTGGCAGAACCGCCAGTCGAGATCCAGACGATCGGGAGAGCAGTTGATTTCGACCGCACATCCCGACTCGGCGGCGGCGTCGAGCACCGCCTCGACGTCGACGTCGATCGGATTTCGCGAGAGGAGGAGCCGCCCGGTCGGGTGCCCGAGGACCGTGACGCGGGGATTGCGGACCGCGCGGATGAGGCGAGCTGTTTGCTCGTCCCTTTTCAGCCCGAACCGCGAGTGCACGGACGCCACGACCAGGTCGAATCCCTCCAGAAACTCGTCTCCGAAGTCGATCGCGCCGTCCGCGAGGATGTCGGCTTCGGTCCCGTGAAAAATTGTGAGCTCCGGGAACCGGGGACGGATCGCCCGGATCGCGGCGCGCTGGAGCAGCACCCGGTCGGGAGTCAGGCCGCCCGCGTAACCCGCCGTCTGGCTGTGGTCGGTGATCGCGACCCATTCGTACCCCGCGTCGCGAACGGCCACGAGCATGTCCTCGAGGGAGTCCCGGCCGTCGGATTCCGTGGTGTGGACGTGGATCAGGCCCCGCAAGTCCTGTCTCGTGACGAGCGCGGGAAGCTCGCCACGCTCGGCCGCCTCGATCTCACCGCGCCCCTCCCGCAGCTCGGGCTCGACGTATGCGAGACCCAACGCACGGTAGATTTCCGCCTCCGTCGCACACGGCACGCGCGCCTTCGCTGAGAAGAGTCCCGAGCGATCGAGGCGAAGACCGCGCGACCGGGCGCGCTCGCGGAGCCCCTCGATGTGGCCGGCGCCACCCGTCGCGTCGAGGAGAAGGGCGGCGAATTCGGCGCGCGTGCCCGTCCGCAGGGTGATCACGAGCCCCTCCGCGAGACGGACGCGGGCGGTCTCGTCCTCGGGCGGCAGCGATTCGGCCGCCCCCGGAACGGAAGCAAACACCAGCGCGAGGGCGGCCGGATCGGCGGTCTCCGCCACGAAGTCGGCGCTCGAGACCACTTCGCAGCGGCGCCGGAGGTCGCCGGCGAGCTCGATGCGACGGGCTGTTCCGGCAAGAGCGAGAAGCACGTCTTCGGCGCGGGTGCGGGCGCGCGGATATTTGTGCAGGCCGGCGCCCGCGCGGACGATCGCGATCCCCTTCAGGATTTTCTCGACGCTTTTCACACCGAATCCCGGCACGGCGGCGATCCTTCCGTCCCGGCACGCTTCTTCGAGCGCCGCGAGCGAATCGACGCCGAGCGCTTCGTGGACCTGTTTCGCCTTCCGCGCGCCGAAGCCGGGAACCCTCAGGCATTCGCGCAGTCCGGGCGGGAACGCCGCGCGCAGCTCGTCGTAGTAGGGGAGCGATCCCGTTTTCTGCAGAGTGTCGAGGTTCGCGAAGAGGCCCGACCCGATCCCCTTCACCCGCCGGATTTCCCCCGACCGCACCGCGTCGTCGAGGTCGCCCTGGAAAGCGAGGATCGCGTGCGCCCCGTTCTCGTAGGCGCGTACCTTGAAGGGGTTTTCGCCCTTCAACTCGAGCATCGCCGCGATCTCCTCGAGCATCCGCGCTACCTGTCTGCGCTCCACGGGCTGTCTGCGCTCCACGGGCGGATCTTATGGCCGGCCGCGTCCCTGATCGCGCGCGGTTCGCTTCGGCTGCCCGGGTCGACTGTTGTCGCCGGGCGCCGCGAATCGCCTCGCCGGAACGGTTGTTGCAACTGCCCCCGCGAAAGCAGAAAGGAGAATTCCAATGTCCAATATTGCCAAAGTCATCGAGGTCGTCGCGTCGTCGCCCGAGAGCTGGGAAGAGGCGGTGCGCACCGCGGTGCGCGAGGCTTCGCGATCGGTCCGGGGGATCACGGGGGTCGACGTCCAGAATTGGACCGCGCGTGTCGAGGCCGGCGAGCTGGTCGACTACAACGTGAACGTCAAAATCGCGTTCGGCATCGAGGGAGACGGCGATTTCGACGGCGACCGCCGGAGGTCCGAAGACGAGGCCGGGGACGGCGGCCGGGGCCGGTCGAGCAAGAAGGGGCGCAAGGGCCGCAAGAACCGCTGACGCGGTGCGTCGGGTTCGGGTTCGGGTCAAAGAGGGGCGGCCGGTTCGCGCGGGTGAGCGAAGGGCGGCTAAGATCGCCTCATGCGCATCGACCTGCACAGCCATTCGAACTGCTCCGACGGTCTGGACCGGCCGGCGGAGCTCGTACGCCACATGGCGCACGCGGGAATCGACGCCTTTGCGCTGACCGATCACGACACTCTTCAGGGTCTTCCGGAGGCCCGCGAGGAGGCGGCAAAACTCGGGATCGAGCTGATCTCCGGGGCCGAGATTTCGGCGGATTTTCAGGGTCAGGATGACATTCACATCCTGGCGCTCTTTGTCGACGAGAAGAACGCCTCCTTCAACGCGCGGCTCTCCGAGCGGCAGGAGAGCCGGCGGACGCGCGGCGAACGGATGGCGGAGAAACTGGTCGAAGCGGGCTACCCGCTCGACCTCGACGCTCTCCGCGCGGAGATCGGCAACGGCGTCTGGGCCCGCCCTCACATTGCCCGCGCCCTCGTCCGGGCGGGACACGCGTCGTCGCACGACGAGGCGTTCGAGCGCTTCCTCGGGCGCGATCATCCCTGGTACGTGGCGTCGGAGAAGTGGCCCGCTCTCGACGTCGTCCGCGCGGTGCGGGAGGCGGGAGGGGTCTCGTCGCTCGCCCACGCGTGCTGGTACAAGGACCCCGAAGGGTTGGCCCGGGTGCTCGCATCCGAGGGGCTGGACGCGATCGAAGTCTTTCATCCCGACCACGACCCGGAATTGGAAGCGCGATTCGGAAATCTCGCCAGGGAGCTGGACCTCGCGATGACGGCGGGGAGCGACTTTCACGGGACGCCGGAGGGGCGCAAGCATCCGGGGGGCGTCGTCGGATCCGCGGAGATGCTCGGGATCCTGCGGGCGCGCGCGCGGCGCGAGTGACGGAGGCCCCGGGCGACGACACGCTCGCGGTTCGTCCGGCCCCGAGGCCCGCATGGGTTCTCCTCCTGCAGCGCGGCTCCGGGGAAGTCCTCTACGAAGCGGCGGCCATGACGGCGGCCGCCGTTTCTCTCGGGCTTTCCGTGACGATCGTCTGGTTCGACGGCGCGTTCCGGGCGCTCGCCGCCGGCGAGCTCGACCCGGAGGAGGGCGCGATCGAGCCCGGGACCTCCGGCGGAGCCGGGCGCCTTTTCGCGGAAGCGCGCGCCACGGGAAACGTCCGCTATCTCGCCTGCTCCGCGACCCTCGTCGCCGGCCGAAGGACCGGCGCGAAAGAGAGCGGCCGCGGCCGGGTCGACGACGTGATCGGATGGCCCACGGCGATTTCGCTGATTCGTTCGGCAGAGCGAGCGTTTATCTGGTGAGTTAGTGATGGCGCAGACCCTCGAGGACTGAGCATCGAGGCGAAATGTTCTTTCCCGATTCCCGATTCCCGATTCCCGATTTCCGTGGACCGCGGACTACCGCGGCCGTCTCGCTCTCGACGGTCGCTCGGCTCCACTCGGACATCAACTGTCCGGCCCGGCCGGTCCAATAGGCTTGTGGAAATCACAGCCAAAAAAATATCTGGACGCACCCACGGGAGGATCGTTTCGAAAACGGCTGCGGAAAAGATCCCGCGGCGTTGACAGGGCCTCTCGCGGAGAAAACAATCCGGCTCAATCCGCTGATGCTCGAAATCGTAACCACCGAAAAGGGACTTCCGCAGAATCTTGAGGCCGAGCGATCGGTCCTCGGCGCGATTCTGCTCGACCCGTCTTCGCTTTCGTTCGTGGTCCCGATCCTCGGCGAAAACGATTTCTTCCCGGACACACACCGCCGGATCTTCCGGGCGATGATGGAGCTCTTCCAGCGCTCCGCCGAGATCGACATCCTGACGCTCAAGGAGGAGCTCGACCGCGCGGGCACGGTAGATCAGGCCGGCGGCACCGCTTACCTCTCGGCCCTGCTCGACGGAGTCCCCGAGGTTGCGAACGTCGAGCACTACGCACGGATCGTCAAGGAGAAGTCGACTCTTCGCCGGCTGATCCGCGTCGGCCAGCAGATGGTGCGCGAAGGGCTAGCTCAGGAAAAAAACGCCGAGGAGCTCCTCGGCGAGTCCACGGGATCGATCTTCGACATCGCGGAGGACTCCGTACGCGGCGGATTCGTCCCGATCGCCCAGGTCGTCAAGAGGAATCTCGAGCTCATCGAAGAGGCGCAGGACCGGAAGGGCGTCCTGTCGGGGCTTCCCACCGGGTTCCTGGATCTCGACCGCATGACCTCGGGGCTCCAGTCGAGCGACCTGATTATCCTGGCGGCTCGCCCCTCCGTCGGAAAGACCTCGTTCGCGCTGAACATCGCGCAGCACATCGCTTTTCGCGAGGGGCGTTCCGTCGGCTTCTTTTCGCTGGAAATGTCCAAGGAGCAGCTCGGCTTCCGGGTGCTGTGTTCGGAGGCGGACGTCGACGCGAAGAAGGTGCGGGACGGCTACGCTTCGAAGGAGGCGATGGTCCGGCTGGTCACGGCGCAGTCGAAGATCGCCGGGGCAAACTTCTTCCTGGACGATGGAGCGGGCCTTTCCGTCCCCGAGATGCGAGCGAAGGGGCAGCGGCTGAAACGGGAAAAGGGTCTCGATCTGATCGTCGTGGACTACCTCCAGCTCATGGGGGGACACGGGCGCTTCGACAACCGGACGCAGGAGGTCTCTCAGATCTCGCGCGGCTTGAAGCTCCTCGCCAAGGAGCTCCAGGTGCCGATCCTGGCCTTGTCGCAGCTGTCGCGTTCGCCGGAGTCGCGCAAGGGTGACCAGCGCAAGCCGCAGCTCTCGGATCTGCGCGACTCGGGATCGATTGAGCAGGACGCCGACGTGGTGATCTTCCTGTACCGCGAAGAGCTCTACGAGCGCGACACCGAGAGGAAGGGAATCGCGGATGTGCTCATCGCCAAGCAGCGCAACGGGCCGACCGGAGACTTCTCTCTCGTTTTCCTCGCCGACCACATGACCTTTGCGAACTACGCGGGCGGCGCCGCCTCTGCGGACCAGCCGTTCTAAACCGTCGCCTCCGCTCACTGCGGGACGTGCCGTTCGCGCGAC
>JBDTRB010000077.1:0-17900 GCA_039931865.1 Acidobacteriota bacterium
GTGTCCCGAGGGCCCGAAGGGCCAGCGGGACGGTTCGATCCCGTTCAGCTCCACCAAGACTTCTCACAACACAGATTCTGTAAACCCATCGCCGCTTGACCAGCAGGAGGATCGAACCGTCGACCTCCGGGGGTTCGGGGGGCCATCGCCCCCCGCTCATGGAGCGCGACGGTGTCCCGAGGGCCCGAAGGGCCAGCGGGACGGTTCGATCCCGTTCAGCTCCACCCTGTCGACCAGCGGGAGACTGAGAAAGAGAAGAGGGGGCGCCCGCCGGGCGCCCCCTCTCTGAGACCTCACCTCGGAGGCGTCAGGGGCAGGTCGCGAATGCGGCCGTGTCCTGAATCGGTTGAAACGCAACGCCCTGCGGATTCACGTACGTCTTCACGGTCCCCGACTGGGTGTCGGTGACCGTCATGGTCACGCTGACGTTCGTCAGGCCTCCGGCGAAAGCCCAGTAGCGAGAGTTGAAACCGCAGCCGTTGACGACCTTGATGACCATCTCCACGTTGTTGGCGCTGAAGAACCAGAAGTATCCGGTGTCCGACGTCAGCGACACGGCGTTCCCGACGCCGGAACCGGTGGCCGTCTGCCAGGTGGTGCTTACGCGGAACCGGCCGTTGTTCAAACAGAGATTGGTGGCGGACGCCGTGCAGAGACCCAGGCTGAAGCGCCCGATCGAGGGGCTGAGCCCTTTGGTGAACCAGAGGTTGCCGTCGGCACCCGTGACGATTCCCCCTATAACGCCGCTGTCCCCGGGAATGGGGTACTCGGTGACGGCTCCTGTGGGCGTGATCCGCGCGATCTCGTGATCTCCCGTGCTCCAGATGTTGCCATCGGGTCCGGCAGTCAGGGCCTCGCCGTGTGCCGTCCCGGGAATGTTGAACTCGGTGACGGCTCCCGCCGTGGTGATGCGGCCGATCTTGTTGTCGGAATCGCTGACGAACCAGAGGTTTCCATCCGCCGCTCCGGTGATCGCCGTGAGACGGCTCATCGTCAACGTTGGAAATTGCGTAATTACACCGTCGGGCGTAATCCGGTCCACGTGGTTTCCGAGTCTCTCCGTGAACCAGAGGTTCCCATCGCTGCCCGGCGCGATGGAAGCGGGGTCGGAGGGAGTCTGGAACTCGGTGATCGCGCCGGCCGGAGTGATGCGCCCGATCTTGCCCAGGGCAAATTCTGTGAACCAGAGATTTCCGTCCGACCCGACGACGATCGAGTCCGGCGTCGACGACGTATTCGAAAGGGGATACTCGGTCACGGCTCCCGCCGTTGTGATCCGGCCGATCTTGCCGGCGTTCTCGGTGAACCAGAGGTTTCCGTCGGGGCCCCGGGTAATCGAAGTGGGTTCGCTTCCGGCGGTTGGGATCGAAAACTCCGTGACCACGCCCGAAGGCGTGATGCGGCCGATCTTGCTGGCGTTTCTTTCGGTGAACCAGACGTTTCCGTCCGGTCCGGCGGCGATACCGACCCCGTCCCCGCTGATCGAATACTGGGTAAACGACTGAGCTCCCGCCGCGCCCGCGAGCGCCATCCCGACGACCGCAACGCCAGAGATCCGCCGCAATGCCGAAACGCGCCAATTGCCGCCGATCCCTCCGGTTCCCCTGGACATACACCACTCCTTGTTTTAGTCCGAGGTGAGCGGGCCGCGGTACACGGCCGTCGACTGGACTCTCTGGTTAGCGGAGTGGGGAAGGAAGGCGCGCTATCTCACCCGGCCACTGCAATTTCTCGAAAGGAACTTCGGGGTGCCCGATCCTCAGGGCTTCGGGATGGCCCGGAAGCGGTACGTCGCCAGCAGATGCCCGGAGGCCGCGTCTTCCACCGCGAGCCGGTAAGTGCCGGCCGCGAGAAGACTCGAAGGCAGGCTGACCGCCAGCATTCCGCCCGAAGCGACATCCGCCGTCAACGGATCGCCGACAGGATGTCCTTCTGCCGTCGAAATCCGGACGCGGTATTTGCGAACGTTCGCCTGATCCGGCTGGTCGAAGAGCAGGACGACCCAGGCGTGAGACTCCGGGAGCACGACGCGATCCCCCGGTTCCGACGAAGCGCCTCGCGTGAGGTTGAGCGTGAAGACGGAAGCGGCCAGGGGTGCCGCGTTCAAGGCGCCGACCACGGCGTCGGACCGAAGCGCGCGGTTGGCGCGTTCCTTCTGAAGAGCCTGTTCCAGCTCGGCCTGACGAAGCCGGGCGCGTTCCGAATCGTGCCGGCTGGACTCGGCCTCCCGCCGGGCGCGGCCCGCCTCCCCGTAGAAAAAGAGCGAGGCCGCCGTCGCGGTGATAAAGCACGCGGCCGCGAGAAAGGCCAGGAGAGGACGGGCTCGGTTCAGCGCAAAACGATCGCGAGAGATCGGCCTCGCGGACGACACCGGGGCCTCCGCCGTAAACCCGGGCGGGAGCTCCCTCAGGCCGCCGCGAAGGCGCTCCACGGTCTCGAGCTTCTCCAGACAGACGGGGCAATCAACAAAATGCTCCTCAAAGGCCCGCCGTTCCGCGTCCGGCAGCTTTCGCATCCAGTAGCGGTCCGCGGTCTGATTCTCTTCGAGTGCCTGATGATCCATCTCCATCAGACGTGCATCTCCGGCGCCCATTATCCCGCCTCACCGGGATTGTTTCTGCGCCCGGCCCTTTCCAGATAGAGATCCCTGTATCTCTCACGGGCACGAAACAGGACCCGATTGAAATGGAGACTCGTCAGCTCCAGATCCCGGCAGATCGCCTCTTTCTCGTCTTCGGCGACGTAAAAGCGGAAGAGCATCTGGCGGTCGCGGTCAGATGTCATTTCTGAAAGGACCCGCCTCACGAATTCGCCTCTCTCGCTGCGGAGCAGAGTCTCGAGCGGATCGGCGCGAACGCTGGCGATGTCGCCCAGTTTGACGTCCCCCGTCGTCCGCCGCGCAGCGACCCTTCGGAAGTGGTCGGTGACCAGATTGCGCGCCAGCGAGCAGATGAACCCGGAGAGCCTCCGCGGGTCGCGGACGTCTCCCTGGCGAATTTTCTCGAGCGCGATTCGGAACGTTTCCTGAAAGAGATCGTCAACCGCCGCCGCGTTGCTGCTCTCGGCGCGGAGGATGATCCCGATGCCCCGACGGTATCGCTCGACCAGCTCCGCCTCCGCGCCGCTGTCTCCCTCACGGATCCGGCCCACCAGCGCGGCCGCGCTGTCCCCGGGGTCGACTGCAGTCGCTCCCGGTACGGGCACGTCAGTTCCAATCGCCCTGCAGAACGAAGGCAGCCCAGTAAAAAGGCGACGACCAGCGCTTGTCCCCTCGGACCGCAATCTGGGCGGCGCGCAGGGCGTCGGCGGGCCGAAGCCCCTTCACCAGTATTCCGCGGTAAAAGTCCTTCATCAGCTCGGATGTGGCGCGGTCCGGCACTCTCCAGAGGCTTGCGATGATCCGGGGCGCGCCCGCGTACATGAAACCGCGCGAGATTCCCAGAAGCCCCTCGCCGCGGACTTCTTTTCCGAGGGCTGTTTCGCAGGCGGAGAGGACGACGAGGTCTGCCGACAGCCGGAGCTTGTATATGTCCCGTGTCTGCAGGAATCCGTCCGCCGGACGGCCGCGCTCGTCGACCAGCGACAGCACAATCCCCGAGAGCTCTGGATGGTGCGCATCCAGGAGGGCGTGGCTGGCGAAGTGCACGATGCGCGCACTCGAAACCTCCGGTCCAAGGGCCGCCACGCGGCTTGCGTGAAAATCGAGCGCCTCGAACGTCTCTTTCCGCCCCGCGAGCTCGGTGATTGCCTCCGCTTCGCGGCGGCTGCCGGCAAGGCGCTCGAGGCCTGGAACCCCCGTCTCCTGCATCGATCGGGAGAGCGCGTCGGCCGAGGCGGCGGGTGTGGGGCGCGAGGAGTGGTGCGTGCCAAGCACGCGAGGATCCTCGCGGCTGAAAACGGGGTCCGCAAGCACAGCCAGGCGCCGTTCGGGAGGAATCCGGCTGGACGCGCCGAGTCGCAGAACCGCGAGCGTCGTCGCCGAGGGAAGACTCACCAGCTCGTGCTCCGAAACGAGAGGGCCGGGAGAATGCGACCCGCCGCCCGTGGAGGGTATCGGAAGCGCCGCGAAGGGCACGTAGAGGAGAGCGCCTTCCACCACGATGGCCAGGCGTTTTTTCGTGAGCTCGCCTGCGACCGGACCGAGGAGTATGCGGCTCAAATCAGACGCTCTCCGGACCCCTTCCGCATAGCCGCCCCCTCCGCCGCTCCACGACCGGTAAAGGCGGTGGGCCGCCGCTTCGATCACCCCGCGGGCCGGCAGCTGATGGGTGGTCAGTCCGTCGGTTGTCACCGCCCACAAATAGCTTCGCTCCTCCCCGAGCGAGTACTCGAGGAGGAGGGTGTCGTTGTCGAGGACCTGATCGCGGATTTCTTTCAACGCCAGCGGACGGGGACGCGCGAGTGCCATGAAACGAGGGCTGACCGCTCTCAGCCGTCCTTGCAGATCCTCGTATTCCGTCAGAAGCGCGTCCAACGCGCGGGAAGGCGGCGGTTCGGGCCCTGGCGCTCCTGCCAGCCGCCGCTGTTCCTCCCGGCGTGCGGCCTCGAGCCGGGTCTCCATGGACCGCTCTTGCGCGAGAAGCGTTTCGTCGATCCCCTCTTTCAGGTCGATGCGGGCTCCAGCCAGTAGCTCGATCAGGCTGCGCGCCTTCGCTCGCTCGCTGGCATGCAGCGCCTCGGCGTCCCATCCCCCGTTCGGATGCTTTCGGTGAAGGTCCATGAGGACGTCGATCAACAGGTCGTAACGCTCGTGTGTCTTCGCCATGAACGCCGCCCGCTCGCCCACCCCGGGGATGGATCCGCGAAGCGATTCCGTGAGGCGCAGCGCGTCCTCGATCAGCGCCCTGGACGTGTCGAGGTTCCCGAGTCCCCGCTCGGCACGGGCCAGATGCATGAGCGTCATCGCTTCGTGGATCCGATCCGCCGAAGCCCGGACGCGCGGAAGAGCCTCGCGAAGCCTCTCCCGGGCCCCGGCGAAGTCGCCCCGGGCAAGATGGGCGGCGCCGATGTTCGTGAGCACCATCGCCTCGCCCCGCTGGTCATCGCAGGCATGCAGGAGCTCACGAGAGAGATCGAAGTCCCGCATCGCGGATTCCGGATCTCCTCCGGCGAGGCGCGCGAGACCCGTGTGATTGAGAGTGAATCCCTGAAAGCGCTTGTCCCCCGCTTCGCGGAGAAGGTCGAGGGCGAGCGAGTATTCCCGAAGCGCCCGTGGCAAGTCGTTGCGATCGAGAAAGATGTTTCCAATCGAGTAAAGGGCGACGCCCTCCTCCCGGCGGCTCCCGAGCGCGCGGAAACGGCCGAGAGCGTCCCGCAGATCCGCGAGCGCCCGGTCCGGCTCTCCCAGTCCGAGGTAGTCGACGGCGCGGTTTTTCAGGATCGTCGCGACTCCAAGCCGATCGCCGGCGGCCGCCGCGAAGCTCATCGCTTCCGTATAGCGGACCACCGCCTCGGGAAGGTTTCCGAGACCGCCCTCTGCGACGGCGATGTCATTGAGCGTCTCCGCCTGGCCGCGCGAGTCCCCGTCGGCTCGGTACAGTGCGAGCGCCTCGGCCAGATACTCCAGGGCCCGCCGCTGTTCACCCACCTCGGAGTGCGCCAGCCCGACCTTCCCGAGCGCGGACGCTTCGCCGCGCCGGTCTCCCTCGAGCCGCCAGAGCGCCAACGCTTCTTGAGCTCGCACCAGGGCCTGGCGAAGGTCACCGAGGAGTGAAAGCGCGTCGCTCAACCGGGCGAGCGTCGAGGCCTCCTCGCGCCGGTCGGCGATCTCCCGCCAGACGCTCAGCGAGCTTTCGTACTTTTCCACGGCCTGCTTCGACGTCTCGGCAGACCTTCGCACGAGCAGGCGGTCCGCTTCGCCCCGGAGCGCTTCCGCCGCGAGACGCCGGCCGTCCTCCGCGCTCGGCGGCCTCGGGAACCCGGGCGAGAGCCTGTATGTCCCGGCAACGGACGCCGAACTGCGCAAACGGATCTCGAGGCGTTCGACTCCGTCCGCCGGGGTCACGAGGGAAAGGGACAGCGGCTCGGCCCGGTCCCCGGCGTTGTCAATCTCGGCCAGTACGACCCCTTCCGGAGAGAGGACTCGGACCGAAGCGTCGAGGTGATTCTGTTGGATCTCGACGTGGAAGAAGTGTCCCCGAGGGAGGGAAATCTCGTACACGTGGATTTCCCCGGGTCCGATCCTTCGTTCTACGGCGACCCCGGGATTGAGAGCCGTCGGCGGGAATGGGACGGGCGCCGGCACGGCGATGCCGCGAAAGAGAAGCGCACCCAGAAAAACTACCGCCGCTCGAAACATCGCGCCCTGTCCCCTTTGTTCGGCCTCCTCCGAGGCTTCTGCCGGGGGAGAGTTTCCGAAGCACTGAGTCTACCGCCCGGTCGACCCGTTGCGCGTTTCGTCCTCCGGACGCCCGGTCCCGAAGGACTGCGCTCGAAAATCGCGAGCGCGGTCCTTTCGACGCCTCTATCTCACTTCAATCCGCGCCGGATCTCCTCGACGAGCGTCCGCAGCCTGGCCTGATCGTCGGACCGCACGAGACCGAGAAGACGATGTTTCCCTTGCGGTACGTGCCGCCCACGAGCCCGCGTCCGGGAGGGGGCGCCATTCCCTCCTCTTCAGCATGGCGTCGGCCGAAGCTCCCGCGGCCTCGGTCAGGATCATGAACTGCCCGCCGGCGTTCGCGGGCCCCGAATAGAAACACGTCGTCGCGGTCGATCCCGCCTTGTTCAAAGTTGCGGAGTAACCCATGATCCGGCCCAACGCCTCTGCCGTCAGAACCTTGCAGGGATCGTGAGCGGCAGACGCGGGAGCGGCCGGAAGAAATCCGATGGCGGTCGCGATGGCGAGCTTGGCGCGTGGAAAGCGAATGAGGGGATACCTTCAACCGTTCGGTCCCGGTCAAACGGAAACGAGGAGTCTCCAGCGCGTACACCTCGATCCGAGAGGCCGAGCCCGGAGCGGCCGGCACGCATCCGGCGGAGCGCCGCCTCAGCGCGCGGGCGCTGCGGTCGGTGAAATCTGGGGAGTGATCTCCTTGCCGGGGACCGGGGTTGCCTCGTCGAGCTTCAGCACCATCCCCGAGGGAGTGCGCAGCACGTCGATCGGCGTGTTGTCGGGTGTGGGCGGGGGCGGGGCGGGCGCCTCGGCCTCCGCGTGCCGGCGGGCGTGCGGCTTGCGCCCGCACCCCGGCGAGGCGATGACCAGGAGAACCAGCGCCGCCCGCGCGAGCAGGAGAGCCCGGCCGGAATGATGGCCCACGTTCATGAATCCTCCGGCTGGAAGAAACCAGCCCGTTGCGACGTCCGCCCGGACAGGGCCCTCCTGTCCTCGACCGGAACCGGGATTTTCGTCACGAATCCTAGCTCAACCGCCCGCCTGAATCGCCGCTTCGTTGTCGCGGCGGCCGATCACCGCCGGCCCGAATGAAGATCGGAAGCAGTCTGCCGCACGCGTGCGGGCGTCTTTTTCCGCGGCGTCCCGCGAGGAGCCGCGCGCGCCGCGTACTCGGCGAATTCCTTGAGCGATGGACGGTCCCCCGCTACGGAGAGGAGCAAGCCGTCGCCTTCATCCGTCTCCTCGACGACACGGAAGCGCGCCTTCGCCGCAGCGATGGCGGCGCCCCGCGTGTAGGGGATGCGCAGCAGGAACACTCCGGCCTCCGGCCGCGCGCGGCGGCGGATCTCGGCCTGCAGCGCATCGAGGCCCGCGCCTGTCTTCGCCGAAACGGGAATGGCGAAGGGCCCGGCGGGGCCCGCGGCCAGGTCCCGCTTGTTCGAGACGGTCAGGATCTTCTCTGGATCGACGCCGAGCTCTTCGAGCACCTCGACCGCGACCTCCCGCTCCTCATCGACTCGCGGCGAGGACGCGTCGAGGACGTGGAGCACCAGGTCCGCTTCCCGGATCTCCGACAGCGTCGAGCGAAACGACGCGACCAGCGAAGTCGGCAGCTTGCGAACGAAGCCGACGGTGTCGATGAACACTGTGTTGACGAGCTTCGGCGACCGGGCCCGGGCCACACGGGAGTCGAGGGTGGCGAAGAGCCGGTCCGCGGCGAACGCCTCCTCGCGCGTGAGCCGGTTGAAGAGAGTCGTCTTCCCGGCATTCGTATAGCCCGCGATCGCGACCTGGAACTGATCGCGGCGGCCACGCCGGCGCACCGAGCGCGCCGTGTCGATCTCGGCGAGATCTTTCCGGAGACGGGAGATGCGGTTGCGGATCTTGCGGCGATCGAGCTCCAGTTTCTGTTCGCCGGCGCCGCGCCCGCCGATGCCGCCGCCCAGGCGGGAGAGATGCCGGTACTGCCCGGCGAGACGCGGCAGCAGGTACTGAAGCTGCGCGAGCTCGACCTGGGTTCGCGCCTCGCGTGTGCGCGCGTGGGAGGCGAACACGTCGAGGATCAAGCCGGGCCGGTCGAGCACCCGGATCTCCTGCGCCCACCGTTCCTCGAGGTTGCGCGCCTGTGCGGGAGTGAGCTCGTCGTCGAAAATGACGAGCTTGACGCCTTCTTTCCGGGCGTCCTCGCCGACTTCCTCGACCGCTCCCTTTCCGATGTACGTCGCGGGGTCGGGCGAAACCCTCTCCTTGACGTAGCGGCCAACCGTGCGGCCGCCGGCGGTCTCCACCAGCCTCTCGAGCTCGTCGAGATGTTCCTCGGCAAGCGCGCGAGGAGTCGCGCGATTGGAAACGCCGACCAGAAAGACTTTTTCGCCGCGCGTATCCGCCATTGGGCGTATTAAAACACTGCCCTCCGCGAACGTCGCCTTCGCTTACCGCGCGATGCGCCGATCAAGACCGCCGCAGGGGAACACCCCGTCAGTTGCCGCGATCAGGCTGCGAGTTTCGCCCCTCACCCCAGCCCTCTCCCCGGCGCGCGGGGAGAGGGAGGTGGCGCGCTTTTGCCACCGTGGCGAATACGCTCGCATCGAGAGGAGTCTCCTGACCGAAGGGAAGGAGGAGCCTCTCGATGCGGGAGCCGCAGCGAACGAAGGGACGAGCCGAGCGGTCGAGCCCACAGGCGAGCCGCTCGGCGGTCGGCGAAGCCGACGTCCCGTAGGGAGCGAAGGCGACGACTCAGCATGAGAGAATTTGTCGGTGCCATTGTCTGAACGGGATCGGTTTCTCGGCGAGCGGCTGCAGGAGCTGTATCTCGCTTATGGGCCGGAGACTCGGAATTCCGATCCGATCGTCTTCGTCGGGCGCTACGAGTCTCCCGCGGACCGCGAAGTCGTCGGCTGGATCGCTTCCGCGTTTGCATACGGGCGTGTCGCGACGATTCAAACGAACGTCGCGCAGATTCTGGCGGCGCTCGGTCCCCGGCCTTCGGAGACCCTGGACCATATTGAGGATTTTGCGCGCTTCGCCGCCGAAGCATTGCCCGCCTTCCGGCACCGGTTTCATGGGCCCGAAGACGCCGCGGCTCTTCTTCTCGTCATCGCGAACGCTCGCCGCGAGGCCGGCTCGGTCGGCGCCTTTTTCAAGAACGACCTGCGCCTCGAAGAGCTCGACGTCGCCGGGCTTCTCTCCCGCGTGGTCGCCCGGATCGAGGGATTCGACTACCGGCCCGCCCTCGGCGTCCGTTCGCTCCCGGCCCGCCACCCCGCCCGCTTCTTCTTCCCCGACCCCGCGGCAGGCTCCGCCTGCAAGCGCTGGAACCTCTACCTGCGGTGGATGGTCCGCAAGGACCTCCTCGACTTCGGCCTCTGGCCGGAAATCTCTCCGTCGCGCCTCGTGATCCCGACCGACACGCACATCCACCTCGTCGCGCGGCGGCTCGGCTTGACCCGCCGGCGCTCCGCGGACTGGCGGACCGCGCGCGAGATCACGGACCGGCTGGCGCGGTTCGACGCCGCCGATCCGGTGCGCTTCGACTACGCGCTCTGCCGGATCGGGATCTTCGGAATCTGCCAGCCGCGCGCCGCGATGTCACGCTGCTCCGAGTGCGCCGCACGCCAGGCCTGCGCGACCGGAAAGCGACGCGCCGCGTGAGCCTTCGCACGCGGCCTTTCCTCACGATCGGATTTGCCGTTCTCCTGGGCTGCGTCTCCGCGGTTTTCATCCGGTCGCTGAAGCCGCCCGACTCCCCCTCCGGGAGCCTGGCGTTTCTCTCGGCGGCCAAGGCGTTGCCGGTCGTCGATCGCCAGGGAAAGGTTACCGACCTGACTCGCCAAAAAGGCCGGCTGATGGTTATCCATTTCTGGGCGACGTGGTGCCCTCCGTGCGTCGAGGAGATCCCCGCGCTCTCCCACTTCTGGGACCGCTACCGCAATCGGCCGAACATCGCGCTGTTCGCCGTCTCCGTCGACAAGGACTGGAAAGTCGTCGAGGAGTTCAACCGCAAGAACCCGAATCAGCTGCCGATCTTCCGCGACCCGGACTCGTCGACGGCCCAGCGATTCGGCACGACGCAGTACCCGGAAACCTACATCACCAACAAGGCGGGACGGGTGCTGTACCGGGTCCAGGGCGCGATCGACTGGAACGACGCCGAGGTTCAGAAGCGGATCGAGCAGTTGTTGAGCGGGGGCTGAGAGGGGCTCTGAGATCAGGCCTCGGGATCGCCATTGCCATTGGGAATCGGCTCTGCCGGGCTCGAGGTCTCCCGATCGATTCCTGAACCAGTTGACCGCGGAGTACCGCGGCCGTCTCGATCCTTTCCGTCTCTCGGCTCACCGATCCTCGATTCCGTCCCCTCGTCCGTCCGCCTCGGGGCCCTGATCAGCCACAGAAAGAGCGCGACCCCCGCCGCCGAGAACCCGATGCTCGCCCAGTACCAGGCGAGGCTCTCGTCGGCGGGCATCCGCCCGGCTACCGGCCGGTCGAGCCCGGGACGGGCGAGCGGAGGGAGGTCGAGGCCGGGACGGGCGAGCCTGCGGTCGAGGCCGGGACGGGCGAGCCTGCGGTCGAGGCCGGGACGGGCGAGCCGAGGGAGGTCGCGGGCGGCGGCGCCCCGAACCGCGCCGACGGGGCGCCGCCGAACGGACGCGCAGTGGCGGGACGGGCGGCCGCTCTCTTCCCCGCGACCGCCGGGCTTTGGCGTTCTCCCTGCTCCGCGCTGCCCGCTTCCGTGGCGGGGGCCGCGTTGGCCGGGCCCGTCCCCCCGTTGATCCCGATCGACCAGACGTAGTCCCTCAGTGCCGCGGTGACCGCGTTGGGGTCCGAGAGGAAGGTCTTCGCGGCCTCGTCGCCTCCGAGGATCCGTCCGTAATCCTCGCGATCCTTCGCGAACGCGGGCGCGTCGATCATTCCCGCGAGCGGCGACGTGCGCTTCCCGTCATCGGCCTTCGGGAAGTTCGTCGGCATCCGGGTCCCCGGCATCCACTCGTCGGGCCGGCGAATCCAGTCGTTGATCCAGTCGTGCCGCAGGCGGACCGCCGCCATTTGAAGGTTGGGCGCGAGGTTCGACTTGTCGAGGCCCGGCGCGTTCAGTTCCTGCTCGCTCCGGGGATGGCACTGCTTGCATTTCAGAAGCTCGAAAGTCTTTTTCCCCGCTGCCCAGCGTGCCGGCGCCGTCTCGTAGCCCGCCACGAGGAACGGATACTGGGCGCGATCCAGGAACGCGAAGTAGCGGGTCAGGTCGTTCAAGTCGCGCTCGGAGAACCCGAATGTCGGCATGTGAACCTGGAGCCACGGCCGGATTTCTCCCGTCTTCGGCGCTTTCAGGAAAGCAAACAGCCAGTTGCTCTGCACCTTCGCGCCTTCGCCCTGGATGATCGGCGGCGCGAGAGACGGATCGGGAACGAGCGACCGGAACGACCCGCCGAAGCCTTCGATGATGTGACAGCCCTGGCAGTTGTTGTTCTTGACGATCCGGCGACCGCGCTCGATCGCCGACTCCTGGCCGTTCAACTCCTTGACCGCGGCAGACGAGGCGTTCAACTTCTGCATGCCGAGCACCAGCGTGACGAGCTCCTCCTGCTCCTGCGGCGACAGCCGGAAGTTCGGCATCCGCAGCTTCTCTTCCCAGCCGCGCGCGCGGTCGCGGTCGAAGATGCGTGGCGCGGCGAGCTTTGTCTGGAACCAGTCTTCCCGGGTGTGGTTCAGGTGCACGAACCCGAAGTCGAGCCGGTGGACGGCCTTCGAGCCTTCTTCCGTCAGCTCGGTGCCGATCGGCTTCGCGTCTTCGAAGCCGGGGATCTTGTGGCACGCGTAGCAGCCGTAGTGCGCGATCAGCTTCTCGCCTGTGTAGACCTCCTTGGTGTGGAGGTCCATGCGCGTGAGATCCGCCTTCGCGTCGAAGAGGGTCTTGTTCGACATCTCGAAATACAGCGCGATCCGGTCGAGCGTCGCGGGGTCGGTGCGGGGCAGCTGCATCTGCTCGAACTCCGGGCGGCTCTTCAGCGTCGTCAGGTACTCGGCGACATCGAGCGCCTCGGCGTCCGTCAGCCGGACGTTCGGCATCTTGGTATCCGGGTTCCAGGCCTTCGGATCCTTGATCCAGTGGAACAACCAGTCGCGGCTGACCTTCGCGCCGACCCCGGCGAGGTTCGGGCCGAACTGGCGGTATGTGCCGACGAGATCGCGCGGAGCGTTCGGATCCACCATGTGGCAGCCCATGCAGCCGCGGTCCGCGAGGAGCTGCTGGCCGCGGGTGGGATCGCCGTGGCCCGCGACGGGCGGGACGTTCGCGGCGCGCGACTTGTCGAACAGGTACGCGACGATCGAGTTCACCATCGTGTCGTTCTCGATCCGGCCGGCGGCGTTCATCCTCTGCTGCGCCTGATTCGGCTTTCCGGGGCCGGAGACGTTGACGAAGTTCTCGAGGTAGAAGAAGGTCGGCATCTTCGTGCTCGGCCGGAAAGACGCCGGATTCATCACCCAGCGGGTCGTCCAGTCTTTCGTCACCTTCGACGCGACCTTCTCGAGTGAGGGGCCGACGCGAGGGAGCCCCTGCTTCTCCAGCCCCTCGATGCGATGGCAGCCCCAGCACCCGAGACCCTCGACGAGTCGCAGCCCCGCGTTTAATTTCGGCGCATCCGGAATGTTGGTCTGGTCGGAGTGACAGCGGTAGCACCCCGACTCCGCGAACTTCATCGGAAGGATCGGCGTCTCGTTGAAGCGGTCGAACTCCCAGTCGTACTTCTTCTTCCAGACCGCGAGCTGTTTCTCCCCCACGGGCGAGTGCCCGGCCGACCAGAACGAGGTCGCTCGATCGCGGCCGCCGTGGCAGGGCGTGCAGCCGAACTCGTTGGACGGGTGGGGCGATTCGCTCCCCACCATCAGGTTCAATTTCGAGTGCGTTCGGAAGGCGACGCGTTGCGCGTCCTCGAAACCCTTGCGATCGGCCGCGATGTGGCAGGTCGCGCAGCGATCGACCCGGGGGATCTTCATGAAGTTGACGTCGTTGTAGTGCTCCGGCAGCTGCACCTGCTGGACCCTCAGCGACGGGTTGATCATGTCGAGGATCGGCGAGTTCCGAACCTGAAAGATCGTGTCCTGCTTGAGCGCGCCGAGCTTCTGGCGCGACAGCTTGTAGTCCGCGGACAGTTTCTCGATGCTCGCCTCGACCTGCTCACGCCGGCCGGTGATCCGTGCGATCTCCGCGTCGAGCTCGGCGTCGGAGCGCTTCAGGGTTGCCAGCCTGAGTGCGGAGTCGTCGAGCTTTTTCTGGATCCGGTCGACGTCCCTCTTGGCCGACGGAGCGGCTTTCGGCACGTTCGCGAGCGCGTCTTCGTAACTGTAGCGCTCTGCGTCGAACGAGGCCTTGGTGAACTTGTAGTCCTGGTCGGCCGCGTAGAGTCGCGGCTCGAGCTTCTTCTTTTTCGCTTCCAGGCGGGCGAGCGCCTTTCGGTGCGCCGCCACCTGCGCGCGCGCCGAGGCGAGGTCCGCCAGAAGCTTGTCGCGGTCCTCGCCATAGGCCTTCTCTCGTGCGGTCCGCGTGGCCTCGCGTGTCTTCTTCGCGTCGAGCCGCATGAACGCGCGCTGCATGGTCTTCCAGTCGCGCGAGTAGTCCGCGATAACCATGAAAATGAAGACGAGCGCGAGCACCGATCCCGAGATAAAGAACACGCGGTTCAACCTCGGAATGTTGTAGTGGTGATCGATCGGCTCGGCAGGTGGGCGGCGGGGCATCTATACGTCCTCGAGCCGGGAATCGGGAATCGGGAATCGGGAATCGCACGGAGGCGTGGCCCCTCGATTTCCCATTCCCGATTTCCGATTCACGCCCCGTCTCATATGTTGAACGCGAACTCCGGGATATTGACCACGTACTTCAGGTTGAAAAACCACCGCAGATACATCTTGATCGGCAGCGAGATCATGATGAGGACGAGGCTGACGCCGATGAGATAACGGGGCGTCCCCATCTTCTCGTAGAAACGTCGCAGCAGTGTCTTCGAGAGCAGCAGCGGCAGCGCGGCGACGTAGAACCCGACGATCACGAGCCCGAAGATCTCTCGGATCAGCCAGAAGTTCGGGAGCGACCGCTTCAGCATCTTGATCCAGATGATCTCCGAGAGATTGATGTTATTGAGAGGCACGAGCTTGTTCACGTCCCAGAACTCGTAAGGGCCGAAAAAGTTCCAGTTGGGCCCCCGCAGGAAGGTCCCGAGGGCGATCAACGTGCACCAGAGCACCAGAAAACCGAGCAGGAAGAGCGTGATCTCCCACTTGCGCTCCCGGAAGGTGAAGTAGCCGTTCCCCTTCGGGTTGGTGTCGATGTACGGAATCGCCATCAGGCCCACGATGATGAGCGACGGCAGGACGACTCCGGCGAGCCAGGGGTCGTAGTAGACGAGCATCTCCTGGAGCCCGAGAAAGTACCAGGGCGCCTTCGCCGGGTTCGGGGAGTCCGTCGGGTTCGCTGGCTCTTCGAGCGGGGCCTTGAGAAAGATCGACCAGACGATCATCACCGCCATCACCACGACGAGACAGATCAGCTCCACGTACACCAGGTCCGGCCAGGAGAAGACCTTCTGAGCGGAATCGGCCGCTTCGATCGTCGGAAGGCCGGCCGCGATCCGCCGGTCGTTCTCGTACGCCTGGTTCATGGCGAACCAGAAGAAGAACCCGACCAAAAAGATCATCCCGACGATCGGGACGTTGTCGGGCAGCGAGGCGACGGCGTTGAAATTCGGATCGAGGTAGGACAGCCCCATCCCGCCGCCGATGGCGACCAGAAGAAACAACCCGCCGCGCTTCGACCAGAGAAGCCTCGAGCGCAGCCCGACCAAGAGCAGCACGAGCATCGCGGTGACGAGGTACTGCGGCGCCGAGAGGAAGTTGATCGCCGCCTTGAACGCGTTGATGACGGGCATCGTCGGCCTACCGATTCTCCGGATCGATTCCCGATTCCCGATTCCCGATTTCCGTCTGAATCACACCGGCCCCGAAATGCCGCCGTCCTTGCGGACGCGCCAGAAGTGGACCGCCATCAGGAACGCGGCGATCAGCGGGATGCCGACGCAGTGAAGGACGTAGAACCGCAGGAGCGCGCCGGCGCCGACGAACCGGCCGCCGAGCAGGCCGAATCGGGCATCGTTCGTCGACGTGACGAGCGGGATGTCGCCGATTTTGAGAAGTCCCGTCCCGGGTCCCTGGATCCCGATGAGCGGCGTCGCGGAGGCCATGTTCGAGCCGACCGTGATCGCCCAGATCGCGAGCTGGTCCCACGGGAGCAGGTATCCCGTAAAGGAGAGGAGGAGCGTCAGCACGAGCAGGATCACGCCGATCACCCAGTTGAACTCGCGGGGCGGCTTGTACGACCCCGTCATGAAGACGCGGAACATGTGGATCCACACCGAGATCACCATCGCGTGCGCGCCCCATCGATGGACTTCGCGCATGATCCCGAAAGGCACCTGCTCGCGAAGGTCCAGGATGTCGACGAACGCGTACTCGACGGTCGGGCGGTAATAGAACATCAGCAGAAGCCCGGTGAAGGTCAGCACCAGGAACAGGAAGAAGGTCACCCCGCCCGCGCACCAGGTGTAGCGCATCTTGACGCCCGACTTGCGGGTCTTGACCGGGTGCAGGTGAAGGACGACGTTTCCGAGCATCGCCAGCACGCGCTTGCGATTGGTGTTCGGGATGCCGACCCGGAAGATCGACTTCCAGATCTGGCTGCCGACAATCTGCTCTTGTATCTGGCGCCAACGAGGGACCAAAGAGACCTCCGAATTCGAGTGCTAGCCGGGGCGACCGACCGTCAGACCATCTTCACGAATGCCTTGGCATCGCTCCATTGTCCGCGCTCATAGAGATACCGCGTGGCCTTGTCGACGACGATCTGTCCGTCGTCCGGGGAAAGCGAGATCTCGGCCCTCTCGAGCGGCCGGGGTGTGGGGCCCTCAAAGTTGATCCCCGAGATGTAGTAGCCCGACCCGTGGCAGGGGCACTTGAACTTGTTCTGGGCCGCCAGCCAATTGGGCGTGCATCCCAGGTGGGTGCAGACAGCGATGAGAGCGTAGATCGAGTCGGTGTTGCGCACGATCCAGACGCCGAATTTCTCCTTCCACCGTTCGTCCACGCCCGGGCTGTAGGTGGACGGGTCGCCGGCCTTGAATCGCGTGGGCGGTTCGAAGAGCACGTTGGGAAAGAGAAAGCGGACGGTCGCCGTCAGCCCCACGACCGTCGCCGCCGTGAAACCAAGCCACGCGGCGGTCATCCACTTCAGAGTGGAGCGCCGGGTGAGCCCGTCGGCGAGGACCTCATCCGACGGAGAGGGGACCTGTTTTTCTACCGTGGCCATTAAACGGGGCTCAGACTACCAAAACGACGCGGCGCCGCTCAAGGATTCCGGAGGTCTTCGCGGCGGGCGCGCCCGCGACGCCGCGTGTTGCGTCCGCCGCCCGCCTCGCCGCCTCGCGCACTCGCAGGTTCGGGTCCGCGCGCGCGACGCGGTCGATGAGCGCCAGGCTGCCGGGATCCCGGAGGACGGCCAGCGCCTGCAGCGCCGAGACCATCGCGGTTTCGGTCTGCTCGGCGGAGACCGCGGCCTGTCGCGCGAGCGCCGCGCGGTCCACCATCGACCGAAGGACTTCCACTCCGGAGGCGTCGTGAAGCAGCGCGAGAGCGATTGCGGCGTTCCAGCGCACGTCCGCAGTCGGGTCGCCGAGCAGGACGCGGAGACGCGGGATCGCGCGCGGGTCGCCGAGCTTTCCGAGCACGTAGGCGGCCATCTTGCGCGCGCCCGCGTCGTCGGACTTCGAGCTCTCGATCACGGGTTCGACGGCCCCGCGGTCGCCGAGCATCCCGAGCCCCCAGATCGCGTAGAGCCGGGTCTCCGTGTCGTCGTCGCGGGCGGCCGCCAGGAGTTGCGGGAGCGCCGCGCGGTCCTGGAGCTTTCCGAGCACGAGCACCAGGTAACGCCGAACCTTCACGTCGTCCGCCCTCTTGCCCGAGAGCCCCTCGAACACGCGCCGCGTCTCGGCGGAAAGGGCGTCGCGCTCCGGCCCGGGCGGCATGTGGCCGATCGTCCGAGAGAGCTCGAACGCCGCCTGCCACCGCCGGTTGGCCGTTCCGCCCCGCACCTCGGCCAGCTCGTCCGCCGGCGAGCGGCGCTCGAACGTCATCAGGTTGAAGACGAAGAAGATGACCAGGGCCGTTCCCACGACCAGGAGAGGAAGCACGAAAAACCGGGCAACGGTCGCTCCCCGGGCGGGAGCTTCCTCTTCGTCGGACTCTGCGGCCGAACCGGGACCCGCGTCGAGCTCGTCGGTCACAGGACCGGGAGGTATCTCTTCGCGGAGGTGATCGGGTTCGGGACGAAGATCGCGTCCTTCTCGCAGACGGTTTCGCAGAGCCGGCAGGACACGCAGGGACCCGCGTCCACCTCCGCGATCTTGTGGAAAGTCTCCTTCAGAGGGTCCTCGATCAGGTAGATGCAGTCGAAGGGACAGATGTCGATGCAGAATTCGCAGCCCGTGCAGAGGTCGCGATCGACGATCGCCTTCGGGATGTC
>JBDTRB010000078.1:0-17842 GCA_039931865.1 Acidobacteriota bacterium
CCAGTCCATGCAGGACCAGGAGCCGGGGTGAACCGGCAGCCCCCTCCACGTGGTCGAGGATCAGCTCGTCGCCGTCAGGGGTCTCGATGCACTCCCGCCGGAACGGGACCTGCCGGCGGGAGCGTGTCATTGTGCCCCACACCGTCTGCACGTGCGCGCCGGGAAGCCACCAGACCGGGCGGAATTCGCTCACGGTCGCGCACGACCTCTGGATAGACTCGCGGTTTCCGAGCCTTTCCCGATCCGGGACCGCTTTGATTTTCGCTTTCGGTTCAGGGAGCGGGCTCGCTGGAGGAACACATGAACCTGCTGACTCGTTCCGGCGCTCTGACAATTCTCCTCGGCGCCTCGACGGCCGCTCTCGCGGTGCCTGCCTCCGCTCCCTTCACCGTTCCCGTGGAATACCACAAGCTCGACAACGGATTGCGCGTCGTGCTCTCCCGCGATACGACGGCGCCGAAGACCGTCGTCGCCGTTTATTACGGCATCGGCTTCAGGATCGAGCCGAAGAACCGGACCGGGTTTGCGCATCTCTTCGAGCACATGATGTTCCAGGGCTCGTCGAACCTCGGCAAGATGGAATTCATCAAGCTCGTCCAGGCGAACGGCGGGGTGCTGAACGGGTCGACGCGCTTCGACTTCACGAACTACTTCGAGATCGTTCCGTCGCACGCTCTCGAGACGGCTCTCTGGGCGGAGGCCGACCGAATGCGGGGGCTCGCGATCACCGGCGAGAATCTGACCAACCAGCAGGGCGTCGTCAAGAGCGAGGTCCGCGTCAACGTGTTGAACCGCCCGTACGGGGGCTTTCCGTGGCTCGACATGCCGCAGTACGCGAACGTCAACTGGCACAACGCGCACAATTTCTACGGGGACCTCAAGGACCTCGACGCGGCGACGCTCGAGGACGTGAACTCGTTCTTCAAGACTTACTACGTGCCGAGCAACGCGGTGCTCGTCGTCACGGGCGATTTCGAGCCCGCCGGAACACTGACGAAGATCCGCGACCTCTTCGGGAAAATCCCCTCTCCCCCGCGGCCCGCTCTGCCGGACATCACCGAGCCGAAGCAGGAGAAGGAGAAGCGCGCCACCAAGCAGGATGCGCTCGCGACCCGGCCCGCTCTGGCGTTCGCGTACCACGCACCGAAGACCAACACGCCTGAGTACTACGCCATGGGCCTCCTCGAAGAGATCCTTCTTTCCGGCAAGGACAGCCGCCTCTACCAGGCGCTCGTCCAGCGCACCGGCCTGACCGGCGACGTGAACGGGGGCATCAACTCCGGGTTGGGCAACATGTTCAACATCCACGGACCCACGCTGCTGGTGGGCTCGCTCTACTACGACCGCGACAAGTCTCCCGAGCAGATCCTGAAGGTGGTGGACGAGGAAATCGACAAGCTGCGCAACGCGCCGCTCGATCGCGCGACTCTCGACCGCGCGATCGTGAAGATCCGCTCGGACCTCTACGACGCCATCGAATCGACCTTCGGATTCGGTCGCGCCGACCTTCTGGGCAGCTTCGCGCTCTTCTACGACGACCCGAATCTGATCAACGGGCTCGAGGAGCGGTTCCGCAGCGTCACTCCCGAGCTCGTTCAGAAGACGGCGCGCGAGTACCTCGCCCCGGCGAACCGGACGGTGCTGATCATCGAGCCGAAGCCCGAGGCCTCCCCGGACAACAAACCGGCCGCTCCGAAGAGCGGTCTCTGAGGTGAGAACGATCATGAATCTCTCGACGCACCGCCGTCTCGCCGGACTTCTTTTCGTGCTCGGGGTCGTCGCGTTTGCCGCCCCCGCTCTCGCCCAGAAGCAGGCGCCGCCCGAGCCCGGGCAGCCGAAAGACTTCGTCGTTCCGAAGCCGCGCAAGATCACGCTCGACAACGGCATAGGCGTCACGTTCGTGCAGTACGGCACGATCCCCAAGGTCACGCTGCGGCTGGGGGTCCGGACCGGCAACATAGACGAGTCCGCGACGCAGGTCTGGATGGCGGACCTCGTCGGCGATCTCCTGACGCAGGGCACCGCGACCCGGACCGCCTCGCAGATCGCCCGGCAGGCGGGCGACATGGGCGGTGAGATCAACGTGGCCGTCGGAGCGGACCGCACCGACCTGACGATCGACGTGCTCTCCGAATTCGGTCCCGATGCCGCCCGCCTTCTCGCCGACGTCGCGCGAAATTCGAAAATGCCGGAGGGTGAGCTCACGAGGTTGAAAGCGGACCGGCTGCGGCAGCTCTCGATCGCCCGAAGCCAGCCCCAGCAGATCGCCCTCGAGAAGTTCCGGGCGACGCTCTACGGCGACCACCCCTACGGACGCCTCTTTCCCTCCGCGGACATGCTTCAGGGTTACACCATCACCTCGACGCGAGCTTTCTACGAGGCGAATTTCGGAGCGGCGCGCTCCCGCCTCTATGTCGTCGGCCGTTTCGACGAGGCTGCCGTCGAGAAGGCGGTGCTCGCGGCGTTTGCGGGCTGGAAGCGGGGCGCGGCGCCGACGTCGAAGATCCCGAAGCCGAGGAGCGAGCGGCGCGTGGAGATCCTCGACAGGCCTGGCGCCGTCCAGTCCACGATCTACCTCGGAATGCCGACCATCGACCCTTCGAACTCCGACTACATCCCTCTCGTGGTGACGGACTCTCTCCTCGGCGGCTCGTTCGGCTCGCGCATCACCAGCAATATCCGCGAGCAGAAGGGCTACACCTATTCGCCGAACAGCCAGCTCTCGAGCCGGTTCCGCGACGCGTACTGGGTGGAGGTCGCCGACGTGACGACGAAGGACACAGGGGCGTCTTTGAAGGAGATCTTCGCCGAGATCGACCGTCTTCAGGCGGAGGCGCCGCCCGAGAAGGAGCTTCACGGGATCCAGAATTATCTGGCGGGACTCTTCGTCCTGCGCAACTCCAGCCGGCCGGGCATCATCGCGCAGCTCCAGCTCATGGATCTTCACGGCCTTCCGGAGGACTACCTCAACACGTGGGTCAAAAAGGTCTATGCCGTGAAGCCGGGAGACGTGCAGAGGGTTGCCTCGAAATACATCGCGGACGACCAGGCGACCATCGTGGTCGCGGGAGATCAGAAAGCGATCGCAGAGCAGCTGGCGCCATACGGGAAGAGCAGGTAGCTAAAGATCGTCCCGCTCAACGCATGCCGGTCACCTGGATCACCAGCGACCTCCTCCTGGAAATCACCGCGGAGGCGCGTCGTTCGCCGAGACTTCGCAAAAACCGGAACTTTCACGCGATGGAAGATCCGGTGCACCGGCTCGTCAACGCGCTGGAGCCCGCGACATACATCCGCCCTCACCGCCACCTCGACCCGGCCAAGTGCGAGACCGCGATCGCACTCGCGGGCTCTATCGGGGTGATCGTGTTCGACGACGCGGGACTGATCGTCGAAAAGCGCGTGATCTCGCCGGGCGGACCCGTCATGGGCGCGGAGATGCCACCGGGCGCGTGGCATACGTTCGTTTCGCTCCTGCCCGGCAGCGCCTTCTTCGAAGCGAAAGCCGGACCCTACGAGCCTCCCTCGCCGGAGGAGCTCGCGTCGTGGGCGCCCGCGGAAGGCACGCCGGAGGCCGCGGAGGCAGAGCGCCGTTGGAGCGCTCTCTTTCGCTGAAGACTGAAACCGGATGAGCGGATGAGCGGATGAGCGATCCGATCGGCGTTTCCGACAGCTACGACCCGGTAGCGCCCGAGTATGCCGCCGAGTATCGCGACGAGCTGGCGGCGAAGCCGTTCGACCGGCGAATGCTCGCCTGACTCGGTGCGGTGCGAATCTATCCATTGACGATATATCCGTTTGGGATATAGTTGTTCCCATGGCGCACGACCCGATCTCCTCGCTCCTGCCCCTGCCCGCCGCGACACTTCACATCCTGATGGCGCTCGCGGAGGAGGACCGGCACGGCTACGCGATCCTCCAGGACGTCGCCGCGCGCACGAAGGGCGGCGTCAAGCTCGGGCCGGGAACGCTCTATCGATCCATCCAGAGAATGCTCGAGCAGGGCCTGATCGTCGAGGTCCGCGAGCGCCCGGCTCCGGAGGACGACGACGAACGCCGGCGGTACTACCGGATCACTCCGTTCGGCGCGCGGGTCGCCCGCGAGGAGGCGCGCCGCCTGACCGAGCTCGTCCGGCTCGTCCGCGCGAGCGGTTTCGTGACGCGTCCCGCCTGAAACCGATGCGTTTCTACCGGGCGCTCCTCCGTCTCTACCCGTCGTCGTTTCGGTCCGAGTACGGACGCGAGATGGAGGCGATCTTCGCCGGCCGCCTCGCCAGGAGCGGCGCGGCGGGCGCCTTCGGACTGTGGGCCTCGGCGTTCTTCGACGTCCTCGGCAACGCCGCCCGCGCGCACGTCGACATCCTCCGGCAGGACGCCGCATACGCCTTCCGCACCTTGCGGCGCTCGCCCGGCTTTGCCGTCACGGCGCTTCTCGTGACGGCGCTCGGGATCGGCGCCGCCACTTCCACATTTTCCATCCTCGACCGCGTCCTGCTCAGCCCGCTCCCCTTTCCGGAGCCGGACAGGCTGGTCGCGCTCTGGCAGGACGAGGCCTCGAAGGGAAGTTATGGCCTCGAGGCCTCTCCCGCGAACTACCGGGACTGGAAGCGCCTGAGCCGCGCGCTCGAGGGCATGGCGGGGTACCACACCTTCTCGTTCAACGTGATCGGAGAGGGCGCCCCCGAACGCGTGAACGGGTCCGTCGTGACCTCCGAGTTCTTTCCGACGCTCCGAGCGAAGCCGGCGATCGGACGGACGTTCAGCGCCGAGGATGACCGGCCGGGCGCCCCCGGTACGGTCGTGCTGAGCCACCGGCTCTGGACGACGATCTTCCGCGCGGATCCGGGCGTGCCCGGCCGCAAGGTGATTTTGGACGACATCCCGTACGTGGTGATCGGGGTGATGCCGGAGGACTTCCTTTTCCCGAACGGAAGCGCCGACCTCTGGACCCCGCACCGTCTCGGCGAAAAAGACTTTGCAGAGCGCGGCGACTATTTCCTGCTCGTCATCGCCCGGATGAGACCCGGAGTTTCGCTCCCGAAGGCGCGCGCGGAAATGAACCACATCGCCGCGCAGCTCAAGCGGGCCTACCCCAAAGAGAATGCCCACGTGGGCGCGACGGTGAACCGCCTCTCCGAGCAGTCGTCGCGCCAGTCGCGCGTCGTCGTCGAGGCGCTCTTCGGCGCCGCGCTCGCCGTCCTGCTGATCGCCTGCGCGAATCTCGCCAACCTCCTCCTGGCCCGTGCCCTGGGGCGCCGGCGCGAGCTGGCCGTGCGCACCGCGATGGGCGCCGGTCGGGAACGCCTCGTGCGGCAACTGTTGACCGAGAGCCTGCTCCTCGCCGTGTGTGGCGGCGCGCTCGGTATCGGGATCGCCGCGGCGGCGGGGCCTCTGCTCGCCCGCGTGCTCCCCGCCTCCGTGGCTCTCCGCGAGGCCCCGCTCGACCTCGGAATGCTGGCGTTCGCGGCGCTGCTCACTGCGATCACCGGAGTCGGGTTCGGAGTCGTGCCCGCGCTGCGCGGGTCGGAGGAAGCCGAAGAGAGCGGGCTGCGCGAAGGTTCCCGCGAAGGCGCGGGGAGGCGGACGGAGCGCCTGCGCTCGATTCTCGTCGTGGCGGAAGTGACCGCGTCGGTTGCTTTGCTGATCTCTTCCGGCCTCCTGATCCGGGCCCTCTGGCGCGTTCAGCAGACCCCGCCCGGGTTCCGCGCCGAAGGTGTCCTGACTCTCCGGACGGCTCTTCCGATGCCGCGCTACGAGAAGACGAACACGCGACTGCTGTTCTACGAGCGCGTCGTGTCGGAAGTCACGGCGCTGCCCGGCGTGTCCCGCGCCGCGTATGTCACCGGCCTTCCCATGGTCATGCGCGGAGGCATCTGGGGCGCGACCGTCGAGGGCGAGCCGCGCGAGGGCGCCGAGCCGCACCCTGTCAGCATCCGGTTCGCGACGTCCGGGTTCTTCGAGACGATGGGCGTCCCGGTCCGTGCCGGCCGCGACATCGCCCCCTCGGACACGCGGTCATCTCCGCCCGTCGCCGTCGTCAGCGAGTCGTTCGTCTCGAAATACCTGCCTCCCGGAGACGCCATCGGCCGGCGGTTCTTCTGCGGCGACGAGATGCGGACGATCGCCGGCGTCGTCGGGGACGTCCGCGTGCGGGGGCTCGAGCGGGTGAGCGAGCCTCAGGTCTATTTCCCCGCGGCGCAGGCGGTGGACGGCCAGTCCGTGTGGTACGCCCCCAAGGACCTAGTGATCCGCTCGTCCGTCGCGGCCGGAACGCTCCTTCCGTCGCTCAGAAGCATCATCTCGAAGGCGGACCCGCAGCTCCCGGTCTCCGACGTCCGGAGCCTGACGGACATCGTCAAGGCGGAAACGGGTCCCCGGACCGTGCAGGTGCGCATCCTCGGCGCGTTCGCGGCCATTTCGTTCCTGCTCGCCGGGATCGGGATCCACGGGCTTCTCGCGTTCGCCGTTTCGCATCGCACCCGGGAGATCGGAGTGCGGATCGCACTCGGCGCGCGTCCGAGGGACATCCTGGAGATGGTCCTTCGGCGAAGCGCCCTCCTCGCCGGGATCGGGATCGCGGCCGGGGTCGTTCTGGCCTGGGTCAGCGGCCGCCTGATGGAAGCGCTACTCGCCGGCGTCAGCGCACACGACGGCGCGACATTCGGCGCGGCCGTGCTGCTCGCGGTGCTGATGACGACGCTCGGAAGCGTCGCCCCCGCGATGCGGGCCATCCGCATCAATCCGATCCAGGCGATCCGCGCGGACTAGCACTAGCGCTCAGTCGTCGTCTGCGGCCGGCACCACGGCGGGGCGCACCCAGCCCGCGTGCACGGGCGGCGGCATCCGGGAGGCCCTGCCCCGGACGACCTTCCACAGGATCTCGTTAAACGCGACGTCGGGCGCGCGATCGGCGTCCTTGAGGTTCGCCGCGGCCGACTCTTCCGCACCCGGCGTGTCTTCGCCGTTCTGTTCGTCGATCGAGACCCGGGCCGGCCGGTGCGTCCAGGAAGATGTCACCGGCGACGAGGAAAACGCTCCGTAGAGCGGCCGCGCCGCGGCGTCGCACTGCGAGAGCGGCGGCAGGCCGAGAATCAGCTCGATGGTGCGCAGGACGCCGCACGTCGTGTACATGGTCGAGTCCACCGCCCCGCGGCGCGTCCACGGGCTGATCGCGAACGCGATCGAGCGGTGACAGTCGACGTGGTCCGGACCGTTCTGCGCGTCATCCTCGAGGACGAAGATCGCGGAGTCTTTCCAGTAAGCGCTCGACGAGATCGCTTCGACGAGTCTCCCGAGGGCGAGGTCGTTCTCGGCGATCATGGCGCGCGGCGTCGGCGAGCCGCCGAGCGCGTAATTCGTGTGGTCGCCGCCGAGGCGAATGATCGACAGGCGCGGCAGGTTGCCGTCCTTCTCGAACTGCCGGAACTCGCGAAGCCACACGTCGACCCGGTGGTTGTCGGGGATCGAGAGGTCGAAGGGCGGGTAGTCCGGCGCGATGCGGCCTTCGAGGCCCGGCACCGACGCGGCGAACGGACCCTCCGAGGCCCGAAAGACCCCGAAAACCGGAGGGTTCGACCGCGGAGTCGCCGGTTTCGGATCGTGCACGAACTCGCCGTAGCTGCGCACGGACACGCCCTTCCGGTTGCACGCGTCCCAGATGTAGCCCGCGGGGGGGGCCGCGACGTTCCCGTACGGATTCCGGTTCTCGCCGCCGCCTTCGGAGAGGTACTCGCCGCCGCGTCCGGCGTAATTCATGGGCCAGATCTTTTCGACGACGTCCGTCGCGTACGCACCCGTCGAAAACGCGTGGCCGTCGTAGCTCACCTCGGCGTTGACGTAAAAGTTGTCGAGTAGAACGAAATCCCGCGCAAGCGCGTGCGCGTTGGGAGTGACGTCTTCGCCGAAGAGGCACAGGTCCGGATCGCCGTTCCCTTCCTTCATGTCGCCGAGCACCTGGTCGTACGTGCGGTTCTCGCGGATCACGTAGAACACGTGGCGGATCGGAGACGCGCCGCCGACGCGGGCGGGAACGGGCGATCCCTTCGGAGCGCCGGCCGGAGCGAGAAGGTGCGCGTCGCGATACGGAGTCAACGCGCGAACTCTGGCCGTCCAGCGAGCGAGGGTGCTCGCGTCCGGGACGTTGACGAACGAGAGTGTCCCCTCGAGGGCGTCTCGCGTGGTCTGCCCGGGCGCCGCGGCGATCGCCGGCTGAGGGCCGCGAGGATTTGCGACCGAGACGAGCCCTTTGGCCGACAGGATGAAGATCGTCTTTCCATCTCTCGAGAACTGCGCGCCCGTCGGGTACCAGCCGGTGGGAATCCACCCCCGGACGCGGCTCTCTCCGGGCGTGGAGACGTCCACGACGGCGACGGAGTTGTTGTCGGCGTTCGAAACCAGGAGTGTGCGTCCGTCGGGAGAAAGCCCGAGTGCGTTCGGAGTCGAGCCCGGCGGGGTCTTCGGCTCGAGGGCGATCGAGATCTGCTCCCTCGGCGTTTTCCTCGCGATGTCCGCCGCCCACACCGAATTCGTGTTCGCGCAGGCGACGAAGAGCGTGCCGCCGTCCTTAGAGACGAGCATCGCGTTAGGATGCTCGCCCGTCGCGATCTCTCCCGCCGGCGCGAGCGTCGCGGGGTCGAACAGCATCACCTTCGCGCCGCCCCAGAGCGAGACGAAGAGCGTCCTCCCGTCCGGCGAGACCAGGCAGGTGTAAGCCTCGGCCGGAAGCGCGACCGACCCGACGACCTTTCCCGTCTCGAGATCGACGGCGGAGAGCAATTGCCCGAGGACATTGACGGCGTAGAGCCGTTTTCCGGACGGGTCGAGCGCGAGTCCCCCCACGAAAGAGGTTTGCTCGTGCACGGGCGAGTCGGCGAAGACCGGCGGAGGCAGCGCGCTCCCGAGCGGCAGAGGGTAAACCGCACCGGGCGCGAGCCGCCGCTTCTGAACGCGCAGCTCGCGCACGGCGTTTTCCTTCCCGGCGGAGGAGTACACCCGATCGCCCGCCGGGTTCCACGCGAGCCCGAGCCACGCGTTGTCGAGCGTCGTCCTCGAGCGGACGTAGCGGTGAGCGACGTCGACGACGGTCAACGCGGGTTTTGCGTATCCATTGGTCGTCACGAGCAGCGAACGCCCGTCGGGGGATTCCGCCATCGCCAGAGGAAGGTCGCCGATCTGGATGTGGCGGCCGACCGGCGCGATGCGCCACCCGTTCGGAAGGAGGGTCTCTCCGGCGGACCGGCCGGGGGTCTGACGCGGCGCGCCTTGAAGCGCCGCATGGAGAAAGGTGACGCCCATCAGAGCGGCGATCAGGACCCGGGCGCGCATCAAACGGAGGCTATCGTAAGAACCTCGTCCCTCCCCTCTCTCCGGTTGCTTTCCCTCCGGGCAAAGTGCATCCTTTCCACACACGAGTTCCTGGGTAACCGCCGAAGGTGTATTCGGCCGTTTCTCCGCCACTCGAGAAAGGCGATCCATGGCGCCCCGCCGTTTCTCGACCCGCGTTCTCTTCGCTCTGTTTCTGTCCGCGGCCTTCCTGTTGCCGCAGACGTCCGGCCCGGTCGCGAACGGTCCTCTGCCGGGGCCCTTCCCGCTCTTTCCGGCGACGAACTGGTGGAACCTCGACATCCGGTCCGCGCCGGTCGACCCCTCGTCGGCTTCACTCATCCAGTTCGTCGGGCCGACGCGTGGATGTCATCCCGATTTCGGCGGGAACGCCTCGACAACCGGTCCGGACATCTACGGGATGCCGTACGGAGTGGTCGACGGCTCTCAGCCGAAAAAAACGGTGCAGTTTCTCTACGCGTCCGAGAGTGACGGCGTCGACCACGCGACCAATCAGAGCTTCCCCTTTTACCCGATCCCGGACGAGGCGATCTCCCAGACCCATTGGATCGAGGACGGCTACCCCGGCAACGTGGACCGCCGCTCCCAGGGCGACCGGCACCTCCTGATCGTGGACCGCACGAACCGGTTCCTCTACGAGCTCTACAACGTCTTCTGGGACGGCAGCACGTGGCACGCGGGATCGGGCGCGTTCTTCGACATGAACGTGAACGGCCGCCGGCCGGACACGTGGACGTCGGCGGATGCGGCGGGGCTCGCGATTCTTCCGGGGCTCGTGCGATACGACGAAGTCGCCGGAGCGGGAGAGATCGGGCATGCGTTCCGGGTGACGGTGCGCGCGACGAACGGGTACGTCTTTCCCGCGTCGCATCGTGCGGGTTCGACGGGAGGAGCGCTTCCGATGGGCGCGCGCCTGCGGCTGAAACCGAGCAGAGACCTTTCGGGTTTTCCGGCGGATGCACAGAAGATTTTCCGCGCGATGCAGACCTACGGCCTGATCGTGGCCGACAACGGCTCGGATCTCTTCATCGGCGGAACGTACGACACCCGGTGGAACAACGACGTCCTGAACCCGGCGTTCTCCGCGCTCACGGGCGGCGACTTCGAAGTGATCTCCCTCGGGTACCAGGGAGGCGCGCCGGCGACGACCGCGACACCGACGGCGACGCCTCGTCTCGCGTCGCCCACACCGACTCCGACGCCGACTCGAACGGCCGCGGTGCCGCCGACGGCGACCGCGACGCCGGGGCCCGGCGGCGCGACGGCGACTCCCACCCGGACCTCGCCGCCGACCTCCACGGGAACCCCGATGCCGACACGGACGTCGACCGCAGGACCTTCCCCGACCGCGACCCCGACTGCGGCCGGCGGAGGCGCGACGCCGACCCCGACCCCGAAACACCGGAGGCGGCCGCGAACGCTGCTCGTTCCCGCGCGCTCCTCGACGGACGCGGTTCCCGACTCAATGCAGCGGGCGCATTAGACACGAGGCCGCAATCAGCGGCGCTTCGTCCGCATCCACGGGGGCCTGGTCTTGCCTCGTGAAATGCGCGCCGCGGCCGGGCAATCCGGCCGGTGCGCCCCTTCGAGATATCCCGTGCTCATCAGGAATTCGCCGACGATCTCTCCCCCGGTGAACTTGAAGGTCCTGCGGAAGAGATCGCGCCATTCGTCCCGGCCGAGCGGATGGTGCGCGTCGAGCCAGCGAGAGAAAGATCCGTGCGTCTCCTGGATCGCCAGGATCCGGCGGGCGTTCTCGATCACGGCGTCGACCTTCAGCCGGTTGCGGATGATGCCGGCGTCGGCAAGAAGCCGCCGCTTCTCCCGGGCGCCGTAGCGCGCGACGGTCTGAAGGTCGAACCCGTCAAACGCCTCATAAAACGCGGCGCGCTTCCGGAGGATGGTCAGCCAGGAGAGACCCGCCTGATTGATCTCGAGCGACAGCCTCTCGAAGAGGCGGTTGTCGTCGCGAACCGGGAAGCCGTATTCCCTGTCGTGGTACGGACCGTGGTCCGGATGACCGGGCGCGAAGTCGCAGTAGGAATCGGCCATGCGGCCGGAGTGTAGAGCCGAGCGACCAAAGAGCGAGCCTGGCGATCGGGAAGGGAATCGGGAATCGGGAGCCGAGCGACCAACGGGAGCGAGACGTCCGCGGTACTCCGCGGTCAACTCAATCTGAAATCGAAGCGGAACCTTGACCCCAGGCGGTGGGCGAGGGCATCTATTTCACGCGCGAGCCCTGTCAGGCTCAATGAGCCGCCCCTCACCCCAACCCTCTCCCCGGCGCGCGGGGAGAGGGAGGCAGAGCTGCGCTTCCGGCGAGCTGGTGGCTAAGCTCGCCCCGAGAGGAGTCTCCCGACCAGGGGGAGGGAGGAGCCTCTCGGGGCGGGAGCCGGAGCGAACGGAGGGACGAGGCGGGCGGTGGAGGCCGCATCCGGCCGACCCGCCCGCCGGTGCCTTCGCCGCGCACGGCGAAGGCACGTCCCGTAGTGAGCGGAGGCGACGTTTAGGCGACGTTACTTCGGGTTGTCGTCCGGGCGGGGAACCTCGAGCTCGTCATCCACCTGTATCCCTTCCGCGGGATCTAAGAACAGACGCAGCGCCGGTTCGCTGTCGCGCGTCAGGCGCCGCGGAATCGAGGCGAGGACGACGGGTCGCGTGATGTCGTCTTCGGTCTCGGCGGACGCGCGAAACTCGCGGTCGGCCTTCTGCAGTGCGAGCGCGAACGGGCTGATCGGCATGATGTCTTCCTTGTGTTGTGGGCTGAGGTAGAGCAAGGGATGTTCCCGATACGGCGGCCAGGATAAGAGCCGGCCTGCCCGTTACTTACGCGGATTGAATCCCCGGTGCCATCACAGAATTTGAGGCGTTCCGGGACGAGGACTGACAAAAAAAGGCCGCGTCCTGGAGGACGCGGCCCGAGCACGGCGTCGAGAAACTACGCGGCCTTCTTCGCCTTGGGCTTTGCCGCCGGCGCGGCCTTCGACTCCACTTCGGTCGCGGTCATCCGGTAGTGGACGGTGACCTTGTCCCCGACCTTCACTTCGGCCGGCATCTTGGTGGACGCGTCGCGGGCGACCTCGAACCGTTCCTTGCCCTTCATCACGACGATCACCGAGCTGTTCACCTCGACCACGGGCCCTGTCACCTGATACGCGTCGGGCTTTGCCGCCAGCGCCGAGCTGGAAGACAGCACGCCGGACGCAAACACGAGAACTGCCGCCATGAACCGCTGCTTTCGCAACATAAGTACCCTCCTTCCCGCGATCTTACCCGGGGTGTCATGGCGGATGTTAGATTGCCGGCCGGACGCCAGCGCCGTGAACCAGATGACCTCGCGATTTCTGTGGATCTGTCTGGGTGGCGCCCTTGGAACTGGCGCCCGCTACCTGATCTCCCTGTGGGCCATCGCCGCTTTCGGCACCGCGTTCCCATGGGGAACCCTGATCGTGAACGTCGCCGGGTCGTTTCTCCTGAGCGCGATCATGGAGGTCGCGCTGACGACCCACGCCATCGCTCCGACGCTCCGCCTCGCGTTGACGATCGGGGTGCTCGGGGGGTTCACGACGTATTCGACCTTCAACTACGAAACTCTCGCCTCGGTTCGATCCGGCGCGTGGTGGCTGGGAGTCGCCAATGTGATCCTTACGATTTTGCTGTGCCTCGCCGCGGGAGCCGCGGGGATTGGAGCCGGTCGATGGGCCGGCGGATCGTAAGCGAACGGGTGGGTGAGGCCCCTCTCGAGCGCGGCGTGCGAACTCTGCCCGCGCTCGGAGTGGCGGGCGAGCTCCCGGTGCGTCCGGCGCGGTTTCCCCTCGAGGGGATCCTCCTCCGGAACACGTCTTGCACCCCTCTCCCGTGCCGAACAGGCAGGAGGTAGATGAAATGTCCGTTTTCCAACGCTCGATCGCCCTCGTCACAACGGTTCTTCTCGCCGGCGTCGTGGCCGGGTGCACGACGAGCAACCCCGCGCCCCCGCCGTCGGGAGCGGCGTATGTGGCGGCTCCCCCGCCCTCCGACCCCGGAACCGCTCGCGAGCGGCGCTCGGGCGATCCGGCCGCGACCTTCGCGGGCATGTTCGGCGGACATTACGAGGGCGTCACCCCCGGCAACGAGCTGCGTCTGAACATCGATGCCGCGGGATTCCACTCGCTCTCGCACCCGTACGACATGTTCCTCGAGATCTCGGGACGCTTCGACGGCGACAACGTGCGCCAGCAGGGATTTCTCCACCTGGAATCGCAGGGGCGGGGCGTGTACGTCGGATACATCCCGCACTTCGACCCCACGGTGAGTGCGCTCTCGCCGCGTGCCTCGCGCTTCTCGGCGAGCGAAGCGAACGCGGCCTGCCAGCTCTTCATGGAACCGCGGGGCGATGGCTTCGTCGGCGACAATCAGGGTCAGACTTGCGCCTTCGCGATTCGCGGCGCCGTCGGCCGGTGGACGCTCGAGGTCCAGCCCGCCGGCCTCGTCGTGCGCAGCGAAACCTCCGGGGAGACGCTCCGATTCCGGCGCACAAACTGATCCCTCTGTCGATGCAGACCCGGGAGCACGCGTCCCATTCGCTCCTTTCTTCGCGCGCCGAACGGGCCGAAAGGCGTTCGGCGCGGACCTCGTCGTGCATGTGATGCGTCGAACGGCGGTTTTTGACCGCGCTTCCGCCCGCTTTGAATCGGTGAGTTAGTTCCATCAGACCTGCGTGCGCGGGTGCAAAATGGCGCCGCGCCGCGAGGCAGGAGGCGGACATGCCCTCAACCGTCGAACAGAATCCCGAGACGCGAGCCGCCGGACGCTTCGATCCCCAGACCGTCGCACGCTACCGGCGCGCCGTCGATTACCTGGCGGGCGCTCAGATCTACCTGAAGTCGAACCCACTCCTCGAGGAGCCGCTGCGCGCCGAGCACGTCAAGGAGCGGCTTCTCGGCCACTGGGGCACGGCGCCGGGCATCAACCTCGTAATCGCCGCGCTGAACCGCGAGATCCTGTCGACCGGCGCGAGCGTGCTGCTCATCACGGGTCCAGGGCACGGGGCGGCGGCGAACATGGCGAACATGTACCTCGAAGGCACCATCACCGAGTTCTACCCGGAAATGACGCGCGACCGCGCCGGCCTCGGAAAGTTTCTCCGTTCCTTCTCGTGGCCGCGCGGATTTCCGAGCCACCTCTCACCGGCGCTTCCGGGAGTGATCCACGAGGGAGGTGAGCTCGGCTACGCGCTTTCGACGGCGTTCGGCGCGGCGCTCGACGATCCCGATCTCGTCGTGGCGTGCATCGTCGGCGACGGGGAGGCGGAGACGGGACCCACCGCCGGAAGCTGGAACGGAAACAAGTTTCAGAGTCCAGCGACCGACGGGGCTGTTCTTCCGATCCTCCATCTGAACGGCTTCAAGATCTCGAATCCTTCGATCTCGGACACGATGACCGACGACGAGCTCCTGTCGCTCTACACGGGCTACGGCTGGGACGTCGTCTTCGTCTCCAACAGCGACCACATCGACGCGGACCTGGACCGCGCGATCGGCGGGGCCTTCGAGTCGATCCGGTCGATTCAGGCCCGCGCGCGCCGCGGAGAGGACATCGAACGGCCGGCCTGGCCCATGATCATCCTGAAGACGCCGAAGGGGCTGGGCGGTCCGCACGAGATCGACGGAGTGCAGATCGAGGGTACCTTCCGCGCGCACCAGATACCGATCAAGGACCCTCGCGAAAATCCATCGCACTTAGCTTCCCTCGAGCGGTGGCTGCGCTCGTACCGCCCGGAGGAGCTCTTCGACGCGGACGGAGGCCCCGCGGCGGACATCCTCGGACTGTGTCCGATCGGCGATCAGCGGATCGCGATGAACCCGGCGTCCTTCGGCGGCGACCGGAGGGTCCCGCTCGTCCTGCCACCACTCGAACGGCACGCGGTCAGAGTCCCCGGGGAGGCGCGCGGAGCGGAGCGAGTCAGCCACATGAAGTCACTCGGCGAGTACCTCTCGGACGTCGTGACCGGTAATCAGACCGAGCGGAATTTCCGGATCGTGTGCCCGGACGAGCTCGAATCCAACCGCCTGGGAGACATCCTGAACGTCACCACGCGCCAGTATGCGTGGCCCATTCCGCCGGAGGCGGAGAAGACCAGCCGCGACGGCCGCGTGCTCGAAATCCTCTCGGAGCACATGTGCCAGGGCTGGCTGCAGGGCTACCTGTTGACGGGCGGACACGGGCTCTTCCCCTGCTACGAAGCGTTCCTGCCGATCGTCGACGGGATGATGAACCAGTACGCGAAATTCCTGAAGGCGTCCAGTGAGACCGCGTGGCGAACTCCGATCGCCTCGCTCAATTACCTGCTGACGTCCGAAGCCTGGCGTCAGGACCACAACGGCTTTTCGCACCAGGGGCCCGGCTTCATCAATAATCTGCTCACGAAGAAGGGCAAGACCTACCGGATTTACCTGCCGCCCGACGCGAACACTCTCGTCTCGACGATGGATCACTGCCTCCGATCCACGAACTACATCAACCTGGTGATCGCCGGAAAGCAGCCGATGCACCAGTGGCTCTCGATGGATGAAGCGATCGAGCACTGCCGCGCGGGCGCCTCGATCTGGCGCTGGGCTTCGAGCCACGACGGAGAAGACCCGGACGTCGTGCTCGCCGGGGTCGGCGACAACCTGACGACCGAGGTCCTGGCCGCTGCCGCGATCCTGCGCGATGTCGCGCCCGACTGGCGAGTGCGCGTCGTAAACGTCACCGACCTCCTCGCGCTCGGCATACCTCAGAAGTACCCGCACGGTTTCGACGAGGACCAGTTCCAGCGGCTGTTCCCGCTCGAGGTGCCGGTCGTCTTCAACTTCCACGGGTACACCGCCGCGATCAAGCAGCTCTGCTGGGAGCGGCCGGGGGCGTCCGCCCGGTTCGACATCAACGGATACCGCGAAGAGGGCTCGACCACGACCCCGTTCGACATGCTCGTCCGCAACGGCGTGAGCCGCTACCACCTCGTGATCCAGTCCGCCCGGAAGGTCGCCCGGCGCCGCCCGGCCACCGCCGCGCGTGCCGAGGAGATCCTCCGCACCTACCAGAGAAAGATCCGGGAGCACACGGTGTACGCCGTCGAGCACGGGGTCGATCCCCCGGAGATCGCGGACTGGCTGTGGCAGCGTCCGTCGAACAGTTGAGGTTCGCCACGGGCTCGCTCAACAGGCCGAGAGCGCGCCCTTAGCGTGTCGGTCCTCGTCTTCAACGCGGGCTCGAGCAGCCTCAAGTTCGCGCTCTTCTCGGGCGACGGCCGCGATCCCGCCTCGTCCGGGACGATAGACCTGCAGCGCGAAACGATCGGGTTCCCCGCGGCGGTCGAACGAGCACTCGAGCGCCTCGGTCCGGCGTTGGCGCTGCCCGCGCTTCTCAACGGAGTCGGCCATCGGATCGTGCACGGCGGCGAGCGGTTTCAGAAGCCCGTGCTGTTCGACGCTGGACTCGAACGGGAGATCGCGGCGATCGCGGAGATCGCGCCTCTCCACAATCCGCGCGCTCTGGAGGTTCTAGAGGCCGCGCGCCAGGCTCTTCCGGACGTCCCCCACGCCGCCGTCTTCGACACGGAGTTCTTCGCGAATCTGCCGCTCCGGTCCCGCGTCTATCCGGTCCCGTGGGAATGGCAGGCGGAGTATGGAATCCGCCGGTTCGGCTTTCACGGGCTGAGTCACGAATACTCGGCGCTGCGCGCGGAAGAGCTCGCCGGGGTCCGTGCCGCTGGTCCTCTTCGGATGGTCAGCTGCCACCTCGGCCAGGGCTGTTCCGCCGCGGCCGTGTCGGGAGGCGTTCCGGCCGCGACCACGATGGGGTTCACACCGCTCGAGGGCCTGATGATGGGGAGCCGATCCGGGTCGATCGATCCGGGGATCCTCCCGCACATTCTGCGCGCCGCGGGCTGGAGCGCCAACGAGCTGGACGACGCGCTCAACAAACGGTCCGGCCTCCTGGGAGTTTCAGGAATCTCCGCCGACTACCGCAGGGTGGAGGAGGAGGCGAATTCCGGAAATGAAAGAGCGCGGCTCGCCCTCGACCTCTATGCCGATAGAGTTCGCGACGCCATCGCCGCGATGGCCGCAGCACTGGGCGGCCTGGACGTCCTCATCTTCACAGGCGGAGTCGGTGAACACTCGGCCGCACTGCGCTCGGCAGCCTGCAACCCTCTGGGGTTCATGGGAGTGACGCTCGACGGAGACAAAAACTCCGCCTCATTGCCCGAAGATCGAGATCTCGCGATTGAAGGTTCGCCAATAAAAATCTTCGCGATCCAGGCCCGCGAGGAATGGATGATCGCCAGAAAGATCCGGCCCCTGATGTCGGAGCCGTCGAGGTAGTCCCGAGAAGCAACGAGGCCGCTGCAAGCGGTAAGACATTACGCTTCGATCGGCCGAATCGCAGGATCGGCTGACACGGCAACGCGAGGTACAACACCTGCCTGCGGGCCCCCTCACCCCAACCCTCTCCCCGAGCGCGGGGAGAGGGAGGTGGC